>LMZS01000092.1 GCA_001567085.1 Chloroflexi bacterium OLB15 | reverse complement strand
ATTGTCGCTGCCAATGCCATGCTCGGTTATTTCAGCAATTGGGGTGGCGCGACAAACACCATCTATCTGGAAGAAGGCAGCCCGGCGATTGATGCGGGCGATGATGCGCTGGTGCCATCAGGCATCACAACCGATCAGCGGGGCAGCGGCTATGACCGTATTGCTGGCGGCGCGGTGGATATTGGCGCTTACGAAGAACAGGGCGCTGCCGCAACTTTTACGCCTACGTTCACTACAACGTTTACGGATATGCCGACAGAGACGTTTACCCCGACTTTTACGCCTACGTATACCGAACTTCCACCTTTACGCCGACCTATACTGAAACGGCGTCAGCTACGTTTACGGCGACAGAGACCGAGACGCCAACGCCTACTTACACGGCGTCTGAAACCGCAACACATACGCCGACCTATACTGAAACGGCTGGTGCTACGGCGACCTTTACCCCGACGCTTACCAGCAGCAGCACGGCTACGGCGGTTTCTACTGACGCGCCAACGGAAACGGCGGTGATTGGCGCAACCAACACGGCTACTGCTGAGGCTGCTTATACGCCATCTGCAAGCGGAACTTACCTGCCGCCGCCGCCAGAAATGCCTTTTGCTGAGATGGGCATGGCTGAAGATTCCGTTGTGCGCAGCGGGATTCCCGATGCGCTGCAATATGCCATCTATGGGCGTATCCTGTATCAGAATGGCTCGCCAACAACCCATTTTGGCGCGGCGCTATACGATATTGGCGCGATTGGCGTAGAAGGCGTGCAGGCACTCGGCATTCTTCAGGCGGTTGATATTTTCAGCCCGGTAAACGTGACCTATTTTGAAGGCGGGGCAGTTTTTTGCCTGCAAGGGGAAGGCACGCTGATCTGGTTGGCGGCTCGTAACGCGCCGCGCATCGCTGAAATAATCGGCAGTTATGAGGTTGAAGAGTTCCCCGGATTTACCTGCGCGACTTTATTTGAACCGGGCACGCTGGTACTGGTAAGGGAAAACCCAACAGCAGATTCACAAAAAATTCAGAGATCGGTGGATGTTATCATCGCCACTCATTAGCGATAATGGGATTCATCTGCCCCTATTAAAACCGACCTTCATGATGGGCAGGTGGAGTTTTTATGAGCGTACTTGTTACCGGCGCTAACGGCATGTTAGGGCGGGCGTTGATTGCAAGATTGATGGCGCGCGGGCATAAGGTTCGCGCCTTCGATCTTGAGCCATTTCCGGATTCGCGTATTGAATCGTTCGTAGGCGATGTGCGCGACCCTTCGGCATTAAAGCAGGCTGCTGGCGGCATAGACACGATCATTCATGCTGCCTCACTGGTGTATCTGGGGCTGGGCAAGTCGCCATATGTTTATGATATCAATGTGGGCGGCACCCAGAACGTAATTGACGCCTGCCTGACGCGCGGCGTCAAAAAGCTGATCTATACCAGTTCGATTGATGTTGTCTTTGATGGGCGGCCAATTGTCGAAGGCGATGAATCGCTGCCGTATGCGCGCACTTTTCTGGATTACTATTCGGAAACCAAAGCTGACGCGGAACGTTTAGTGCTGGCTTCTAATACAAAATCGGGATTACAGACCTGTGCTTTGCGCCCGGCAGGTATTTATGGCCCCTTTGACCGTTATCGGTTTCCAGCAGCCTTTACACGCGCAAAGCAGGGGAAAATGGCGCGCGTGGGCGATGGTAAAGCGCGCTTTAATCATGTGTACGTTGAAAATGTGGCTGAAGCGCACTTGCAGGCGGCAGCAGCCTTACAACCGGGATCGAAAGTTTCGGGGCAGGCCTATTTCATCACTGATGAAGCGCCGCGAAATTTCTTTGATTTTCTTGAACCATTCTTGATTGCGATGGGGTTTTCGCCGCTTAAAAAGCGCATCTCTTTTCAGTCTGCATATACAGCAGCGCTTACCGGGGAAACCATTTACAAACTGGCGCCGGGCGAAAAGACCGCCAACCCCGCTGTCACACGTTATGCTGTCCTCAGCACCTGCCGTGATTTTTCGTTCGTTTCGACCAAAGCGGCGAAAGATTTTGGCTATCGCCCGGTGGTTGGGCGGGAAGAAGCATTTCGGCGCACGGTGGAATGGTTCCGCACTTACTGGAAACCAGCGGCATAAACAAAAACAGTAAAATTCAGGAATAAACGGGAAGGGCGCGGTAGATACACGCCCTTCTCTCATTAGAACATGCCGCAGCGATCAGGCTCCGCCGCGCCCGTTATAGACCAGCGCGCCGCTGTCGGCAAACTGCCGGAACACCGCGACAGCCTGTTCAGTTAATACGTTATCAATCAGTTCGATACCGCGCTTCGCCAATTCCTGATCCCATTGTGGGTGAATTGGCCCTTCATCAAAGCCGGTGATGCTTTCAAGCTCCGGGCCGCTGCCAGCAATTGCTAATGAGCGGATTCCCGACCAGATGCTTGCGCCAAAGCACATAGCACAGGGGCGCCAGTTGACGACCAACTGGTAAGCAGGCATATTAGCGCCGCCGAGGTCATAAGTGCCCAGTATCTTTTGCGCGAGTGAAAGCGTCATCACTTCGGCATGCGCCGATGAGCAGTTGGATTCCACCACGCGATTTACGGCAACAATCACCCGCCGCCCGGTTTCGAGTTCAAAAACGCCGGCTGCAAACGGGCCGCCGGTGTTGTGTTCAATGTTCAAACGCGAGAAGCGAATCACCGCCTGCATACGCTCGTCCAGCGAGGGCATGAATTCTGGCAGGCGTTCATTTTCCTCAACTGCCCAATCGGGCAGGGTAAGTGTGAATTCCATTACGCGGCCTTTCTGGTGGTGATATGACAGTACGCTGCAATTAGACCACAGATTTTAACCTGTGTGGCTATGGGTTTGAACAAGGGCAGAGAAAATGAAAGGGCAAACGTGATCCATTTGCCCTTTGCCTGTCTTAATAGGGGTCAGGCGTTCGCATTTTCGCGGCGGCGGAAATTGTTGTTCCGGCGTGGGCGAGGGGATGCTTTAGCGTTGTTATTATTGCCGCGCTGCGCGTAGCTGCCATTACGCTGCTGGTTGTTATTGCCGCGCGGGGAACCCTGATTAGGCTTTGTATGGGTTTGTATCACATGCATCGGAATATCTGAGGCATACGGATTTTGCTCGGCAACGGGCACGCGCAGCCGAATTAGCTTCTCAATATCGCGCAGATACGCGCGTTCTTCCACGTCGCAAAAGGAATATGCGATACCAGAAGCGCCCGCCCGCGCCGTGCGGCCAATGCGATGCACATAGCTTTCCGGCTCATTAGGCAGGTCGTAGTTGATCACATGGGTTACATCGTCTACGTCAATGCCGCGCGCGGCGATATCGGTAGCAACCAGCACCCGCGTTTTGCCGGCTTTGAAATTGGCGAGCGCCCGCTCACGCGCAGTTTGCGACTTGTTGCCGTGAATGGCTTCAGCCTGAATGTGCGCGCGATCAAGCTGTTCGGCTAATTTGTTTGCGCCGTGCTTGGTACGGGTGAATACCAGCACCCGCCGAACTGCCGCATCTGCCAGCAGATGCTCTAACAATGCGCGCTTGTTTTGCTTTTCCACAAAAAAGACCGACTGCGCGATCTTTTCGACAGTGGTTGCCTGAGGCGTCACTTCTACGCGCACCGGGTTGATCAGGATGCTATTGGCAAGTTCCTGAATGGCTTCAGGCATGGTGGCGGAAAACAGCAGGGTTTGCCGCGCTTTTGGCAGCGCAGAAATCACCTTGCGAACGTCGTGAATGAAGCCCATGTCTAGCATCCGGTCGGCCTCATCCAGCACAAATATTTCAATCGTGTTCAGGCGTATGTAACCCTGATTCATCAAATCAAGCAGGCGGCCGGGTGTAGCGACCAGAACATCGGTGCCCCGGCGCAGCGCATCAATTTGAGGCTGCTGACCGACGCCGCCGAAGATGACCTGAGATTTCAGCCCGGTATAGCGGCCATAGGCGACGAAGTTATCGTTGATCTGGGCAGCGAGTTCGCGGGTTGGTGAAAGCACCAGAACGCGAATAACGCCGCGCTTGCGGTCGCGGGTAGATTCGTACAATCGTTGCAGCAGGGGCAGCGCAAAGGCGGCGGTTTTGCCGGTGCCAGTTTGCGCGCAGCCGATCAGGTCTTTGCCTTGAAGCACCTGCGGGATCGCCTGCGACTGTATCGGCGTCGGCTTTGTATATTCCACTGCACGCAGGGCGCGCAGCAAGGGATCGATCAATCCAAGATCGTGAAAGTTCATGTGTCCTCGATCACTAGAAAGGTGTGTGTCTCTTTAGCGGGACACACTATATAACGACAATTCTGTTGAGGCTGATAGAGGGAATTTGTGAAGCGAAGTCAAATACGCGTATCAATCTCATTACAGGCATTGTACCACAAAAATATTCTGTCGTAGAAATCTGCGGCGGGCTGGAAAACACTCATTGAATTCCCTCTGGTTGAAACTGCCCCTGACCAGTATGCTACCGAACATACATGAACGGACAACATGAGAATCTGATTGGAAGCGAATGAAGATAATAACCGACAGCGCAGCAGACCTTTTGCAGCAAGAAACAGCTAACCTCAATATCCACATTGCCCCACTGTTTATCCAATTTCCGAATCAAGCCGAAATCGCATCAGCCGAAATCACGCCGGATGCCTTTTATGATCGGCTGCGCAGCATCGCCCCTCTGGTGCCAACCACCTCTCAACCTTCACCGGGCGAATTCATGAATCTTTACCGCCAGGCAGCAAGCGAAGGCGAAGAAGTGCTGTCGCTGCATATTTCGTCTGGCTTAAGCGGCACGTATAACGCGGCGATGCTGGCTGCCCAGCAAGTGCCAGAGGCAAAAGTGACGGTCGTTGATACGCAAACACTATCGCCTGCCGAGCGGTTTCAGGTGCTGGCAGCGGCATTTGCGGCAAAAGCCGGATGGCCTGTGCAGAAGATTCTGGAGCGTTTAAGCGCAATTCGCGCGGCTTCGGAAGCCATCTTTACGCTGGATACATTAGATTATCTGGCGCGGGGTGGGCGGATTGGCCGCGTGCAGGCGCTGGCTGGCTCTATTCTGCATATCAAGCCGGTGATCCACGTGGATAAGGCCGACGGCAAATATTCAACTATTGGCCGCGCCCGTACCATGAACCACGCGATTTCCAGCATTTCAGAGCATCTGGCAAAACAATATGATCGGCAAACGCCCGTGTGGGTGACCGTGATACATGGGCAGGCGGCTGATCGCGCTGAACAGCTAGCCGGAGTGCTGAAAGAGCAGCTCAACGTTGGCAAACTGGATGTCATCCGGATTTCGCCCGTTCTTGGCGTGCATACGGGGCCAGGCGTTGTTGGCGCGGGTGTTGTGCCATTGTCGCTGTTTGATGGCTTAGCGCTTTGAGCTATTCCTCATCGGTTTCGGCGTCAATGATGTCGTAAACGGCATCTAGTAAGTCCTCCGCGTTTTCCATCGCCTCGAACGCGGCAACATCGTTGGATTGCATAAGCTGCTGCGCGGAATTAAGCAGCGCGCTTGCGGCCTGTGCAACCAACGATGCTACATCTTGAAAATCATGTTCCACCACCAGATTATCAATGATATTGATCGCTTGTTGTGTTTCACTGGCGGCCTGTTGCAGCAAACGCAGCGCCTCAGATGATGTATTCATGACCATTTCCTCCTCTGCGATAAACCAGTAAAACAACCCGCTGTTTAATCTTGCCAGAACTTGATGAGATTTACCTTATTAAGCGGCTGTTCGTAAAAATGCACAAAAGGTTAAACAGAACTTATGATTACTTGTTGCAATCTTCATATTTTTTGCGTTATTGTTAGGTTGTCCGGACAGGTATAGACATGACGGCGCAATTTCGGATACTTCGATCAAGCTCATTGCCACTGCATTTACAGTTGTTGGATGAATTGCGCCACAACATCAAAAATGGCGTTCTCCAACCTCATGATCGCCTGCCTGGAGAATGGGAACTGGTGGAATCGCTTGAGATCAGCCGCGCAACTATTCAAAAGGCATGGCAGGCTGCGCAGGATGAAGGGCTGATCTACCGGATAGCAGGGAAGGGAACCTTTGTTGCCCCGCCTGCGCCGGTTTCTGGTCGGGGTGTTGTCGGGGTGCTGCTGCCAGAATATCGCGGAACTTTCGCGGTGAACCTGCTCAACGGGCTGGAGCGCGTGCTGCGAAAAAGCGGTTTTCGGGTGCAGTTAGCCAGTACGGATCGCGATCTGGCGGAAGAAAGTATGCTGCTGCAAAACCTGCTCAACGACAATGCCAGCGGCTGCATCATGGTTCCGGCGCGGGCTGAATCGTCTGCATCGCGATGGATAGGCGAGGCTGCGCAGCGGATGCCGATTGTATTGATGGACAGGCCGATTAACGGCATGGTGCTTCCCTGTGTATGCAGCCATCACTATGAAGGTGGCGTTCAGGCAATGGAGCATCTGATCGGGCTGGGGCACCGGCGCATCTTGTTTGTTTCGAGGCCGCATCTTGATTTGTGGTCAGTATCTGAACGTTACCGTGCTTATCAGGATGTGCTGCGACGAGAGAATGCTGAGCCAATGCCGCCTTGTTTGATAGGCGCTGCCCGTGAATTGAGTTCCTATGAAACTTACGCGGAACTCGATCTTGCTGAGTTTTCACCTCTGCTTGAAATTTTGAGCAGGGCGGAAAATGAACGACCGACGGCGATATTTGCGGTAAATGACTGGATTGCCGTCAAAGTGCAGCAGGCTTTAAACGCCGCTGAAAGGAGAGTGCCGGAAGATGTCTCCCTGATAGGCTTTGATGATCTGGATATTGCTCAATTTCAGGACCCTCCATTAACAACAATCGCGCAAAATGGATTTTTGATTGGGACTGAAGCAGCACGCCGTCTTATCACCTGTATTGAGGGTGAAGCCAGCGAAAGTATTTTTACCTTAATACCTACACGGCTGGTGCAGCGCAGTTCAACAGCAGCAGTGTCCTGAAAATACGAGAAGTCCATTTATTTATGGGTTGTGTACAACCGTTTTTGAAACGGTCAGCTAGCGCGCGCTGACCACTCCATTGCTTTAAGTTAGATATCAGCAACGCGAGGAGAAAGTCTCATGCAGAACTTTATGAAGAAAGCAGCTTTGGCGCTCATACCCGCCGCGCTGTTTGCCGTCGGCAGTATTTCCGCGCAAGACCCAATTACAATTGTGATCAATGGTACAGGCGGCGTTGAACTTCAGTGGATCAACGAATACGTTGCTCCAGCATTTGAAGCGCAGATGGCCGAAGCTGGCACGCCAGTTGACGTAGTGGCGAATGAATTTGTTGGCACCGGTGAAGATCAACGGCAGCAGTGGGTGCTCGATCTCGGTGTTGGCGCAGGCGCTGACATTCTGGCTTTTGACGGTTTCTGGCTGCCTGAATTTGTAGACGGCGGCTTGTTGCAGCCTTTGAGCACCCTCGTGGGCGATGCCGCGACGGAATGGGAAGGCTGGTCACAGATTCCCGAAAGCCTCCAGCAGATTCTGGGCTACAACGGTGAAATTTACGGCGTGCCGCGTGGTACAGACGCCCGCGTCATTTGGTATAACACCGAACTGTTTGAACAGGCTGGTTTGCCTGCCGATTGGCAGCCGACAAGCTGGGAAGAAGTTCTGGATGCCGCCCGCACGATCAAGGAAAATCTTGAAGGTGTTGTGCCGCTGCAATTGAACGCTGGTACTGCGATGGGCGAAGCCACCACTATGCAGGGCTACCTGATGGCGCTGCTTGGCGCTGGTGAGCACATTTACGACTTTGAGACTGAAAAGTGGATCGTTAGCAGCCCGGCTATTCTGAACACGCTGAATCTGTACGAAACCATCTATGTAACTGAGCAGTTGGGTGATGCCCGCTATCAGCTTACGCAGGATGGCCGTGATCGTTCGTTTGAAGATTTCAGCCAGGGCGAAATTGCCATGCTGGTCGAAGGCGATTACCTGTGGCGCGGCCCGCTTGCCCCCACCGGCGGCAACTTCCCGATGGCTAACCGCGATGAAGTCATTAGCTTCGCGCTCATGCCGGCGATGGAACCCGGCGCAGGTTATCGTGGTCAAGACTTTGTGACCATTAGCGGCGGCACCGGCTTTGTCATCAACCCGAACTCCGCCCACCCGCAGGAAGCATGGGAACTTCTGGCCTTCATGTACAGCCAGGAATCGTTGGCCGCGCTGCAAGAAATTCAGCCCCGCATTCGCGCCCGCCTGGACGTGCCTGTTACGGGTGATGAAACCATGAGCGCGATTGTGGACGAAGTTCTGCCTTACACCACCATTCGCCCGCAGCTGCCCGATTACAACCGTGTTTCCGCTGAAGCGCAGTTGATGACCGAGCGCGTGGTTTCTGGTGAAATGACACCGGCAGAGGCAATGGCCGCATATGATGAGGCCGTGACCGCGCTGGTTGGCGAAGATAACGTCGAACGTATTCCGGTTGAATAGTCGTCAGTAGTTTTGGTTAGGGCTTACTGTCAGCCGGATGCTGTCCTTAGGCATCCGGCTGACCTCTGGGATAGGATGTGAGTTGTGCAGCGTGGAATGCTGTCCCGCCCAGTAGGGTTGTTATTTCTGGCACCGGCGATCATTTTCATTGCCGTGTTTCTGGTATATCCCTTCTTCTCAATCTTTCAGATGAGTTTTACCAACACGACGCTGGTTGGGGTGAATGCCACAAACCCGCAGTTTGTTGGTATGCAAAATTATGTAGATCTATTTGACTCTGACCAATGGATGCGGCGCGGCGAAATGGGATTCAGCTTGCTGGTCACCATTCAGTTCGTGATCGGCTCAGGCTTAATTGGTCAGGCGGTGCTTGGCTTATTCATCGCTGTTTTGCTGCATAACCGGCGTGGTTTTACGCGAGAAGTGGTTTTTACGCTGGCGATTGCGGCGTGGATTATCCCTGATGTGGTTGTGGCTTTTGCCTGGTTTGCCTATCTCGCCCCTGATGGGACGCTCAATAACTTGCTGAATGCAATCGGCATCACCGGGCCAGACTGGCTTTTCAATTATCCGCTGGTCAGCATCATTCTGTTTAATACGTGGCGTGGCGCTGCTTTCTCAATGCTGCTGTTTTCATCGGCGCTTTCCTCTATTCCACCATCGCAGCTAGAGACTGCTGACGTGCTTGGCGCAAGCAACTGGCAGAAATTTCGGGATATTCTGCTGCCGCAGTTAACGCCCTATATTCTGACCGATTTGCTGTTAATCACCCTGTGGACGTTCAATACGTTCACGCCATTCCTGCTGACTGGTGGCGGGCCTTCTTACCAAACCGATGTGATCTCAATCTTTACTTACCGCATCGGCTTGCGCTTCTTTGAATTTGGAAAGGGTAGTGCTGCCGCGATGGTAGTCATGATCATCAATCTGGCAATTGCCAGCATTTACCTGCTGGTGAGCCGGTCACGGAGGGCGCGTGCATGACCACGAGATCGCGAAAGCGCCGCTTCACTTTTCGCTACGTGCTGATCACGCTGCTTGCTTATGTGATCGCCTTCTTCTTCCTGCTGCCGCTGCTGTGGTTCATTTTCTCGCCTTTTAATGACCATGCCACGTTGTCGGTATCAATTCTAGCCAACCCGTCATTGGCGAACTTTGGCGAGGTCTTGGATAACGATCTGGCGATGCGCGGCTTATTGGTCAACAGCCCGATTATCGGCGTTGGCACAATGCTGATCACTACACTGGTGGCTGCCTTAGCGGCGTTTGGGCTTTCACGCAGCCGGCTTCCGGGCCGCCAGATGTGGACTTACGTGCTCATTCTGTTTTCGTCGGTCGTGGTTGGCACAGCCAGTATGGTGCCGATCTTCCGCCTGATTTTTGAAATTGGCCTGATCAATACCCATATCGGCGTGATTCTGGTGATGGTGGGCGGGATGCTGCCTTCAGCCATTTTCATCATGCAAGACTTTGTAGATGGCGTTCCCAGAAGCTACGAAGAAGCGGCTATGGTGATGGGCGCATCACCAATGCGTATTTTTCGAGATATCACCTTTCCCTTGATTAGACCGGGGTTAATGGTCGTTGGTATTTGGGTGTTGATTAACGCGTGGGGCGCATTTTTGACGCCCTATCTGCTGCTGCGCTCGCCAGAGCTAATGCCTGCCGCTGTAACTTTCTACCGTTTTTACGACGAAGAAGGCTCGCCGCAGATTACCTTAATCGCCGCCTATGCGCTGCTATACACCTTACCGGTATTGATCATGTATTTGATTATCAACTGGCGTTACGGATTTCGCTTCTTCGGCGGCATCAAATCCTGAGTGGAGTTTTAGATGGCTTCGATCACAATACAAAAACTGGTCAAAACGTTCGGCACTGTACAGGCTGTCGCCGGAATTGATCTGAATATGCCAGATGGTGAATTTGTGGCGCTGCTGGGGCCATCAGGCTGCGGCAAGACAACCACGCTGCGCATGATTGCTGGCTTGGAAGAGCCGGATAGCGGCAACATTATCATCGGAGAACGCGATGTTACCATGAGCCAACCGCGTGACCGTGATGTGGCGATGGTCTTTCAGGATTACGCGCTTTACCCGCATATGACGGTTAGCGAAAATATCGGCTATCCCCTCAAAGTGCGCGGCGTAAGTAAACAGGAGATCACCCAGCGGGTGGCTGATGTTGCCAGGCAGCTTCAAATTGATCATCTGCTGGATCGGCGGCCTTCGCAGCTTTCGGGCGGGCAGCAGCAGCGAACGGCGCTTGCTCGCGCTGTCGTTCACCGCGCGAAAGTGTTCCTCTTTGATGAGCCGCTTAGCAATCTGGACGCAAAGCTGCGCCTGGAAGCGCGCGCATTTCTAAAGTACCTTCAGCGTGAGGTTGGCGTGACTGGCGTTTATGTAACTCACGACCAATCTGAAGCGATGGCGCTGGCAGATCGAATCGTGGTCATGAGCGCCGGCAAGATTATGCAGGTGGGCACGCCGCTTGAAATTTACCAAAAGCCAGCCAATCAGTTTGTGGCGGCTTTTATTGGCAGCCCGCCAATGAATCTGCTGCAAATCGTTCCGGACGAAGCCGCGCGCGTTCTGAAAATTGCGGAGCATGTCATCCCAATGCGCGAAGATTTCGCTTTGGCTTCAAAAGCGCGGGTGATTGGCGTGCGCCCTGAACATCTGAAAATTCACACCCAACCAATTGAAGGCGGCCTGTCAGGCAAGGTTTACGTGACGCAGCCGCTAGGCGGAGAAACGTTGATCCTGGTGCGCGTAGGCGAAGAACTGATTTCGGCGCGTGTGTTTGGCGACGAACCGCCAGAACTGCCGGAGCAGGTGTGGCTGATGCCGGATATGGCGCGACTGCACTATTTCAGTGAAGATGGTGAACGTATTTCCTGATTGAATGAGGATTTTATGTCCGATGCATTGCATCTTTCCTTAGCCGGACATCTGGATGAAAGTTATTCCCAGTCATTTTTGGAACTGCCGTTTGAAGTGCCAGAAGGCATTGCGCGTATTGATGTGGTTTACCGCTACAGCAGCGCCATTGTCTCTGATCCGAGCGTCACTGGCGGCAATACCATAGATATTGGCATTTTCGATTCACGCGGCGCGACCTTTGGCAAAAATGGCGGGTTTCGCGGCTGGAGCGGCAGCGCCCGTGATCGGTTTTTCATCGCGCAGGATGAAGCGACGCCGGGCTATATGCCTGGTCTGATACAACCCGGCATCTGGGAAATTTGCCTTGGACTGTATAAAGTTGCCCCTCAAGGCTGTGATTTTGAAGTAGAAATACAACTGACTCCTGGCGTGGTCAATAACGCGGCTGTTGAGCCTGTTCTGCTGCCGCTGACGGATATTGCCTTTCCGGCTAATGCCAGCGGTTGGTATCGTGGCGAATTACACTGCCATACTTTCAACAGCGACGGCGATAGCAGCCCGCTGGAAGTGGTGCGAAAAGCAGAAGCACTAGGCCTCGATTTTCTGGCAATCACCGATCACAACGTGCTTTCGCAGCTAATGGCGCTAAATACGATTGATACCCGCCTGATGCTTATCCCCGGATTTGAGGTAACTACCTATCGCGGCCATTGGAATGCTTGGGGGGCAGATGCCTCACTTGACTTCCGCATTTTAACTGAGCCGCGAATGGCTGGTGTGGTGGCAGAAGCGCGGGGGCGCGGCTATTTGATTTCCTGCAATCATCCCCGCCCACAAGGGCCAGACTGGGTGTTTACGCAGGTTGATGACTTTGACTGCATTGAAGTGTGGAACGGCCCCTGGCTACTATCCAATAATATCGCGCTGAAATACTGGGAATCGAAGCTGCGCCAGCGGAGACGCATTTCGCCGGTAGGCGGCAGTGACGCGCATTTTCACCATTTGGAACATCCTGCAAAGCTTGGCACGCCAACCACCTGGCTGTATGTTGAAGGGTCACCGTCACCGATAAAACTGCTGGACGCGCTGCGTAAAGGGCGGGTCTTCATTAGCGAGTCGCCGGATGGGCCGCGCGTGATGCTGTCTTCAGGCGATGCTATGATGGGCGACGTGGTGCAAGCTGGCGCTGAGGGGCAGGTTGAAATTACCGTACAGGCTGGCGGCGCTCGCGGCTCGATATTGGAGCTTTATACCGCTGATGGCGCAGTAGGGCGTTATGACATTGATGCCGATGACTGGCGTATCCAACTTTCTATTGATACTCTTGATGCGCTGTATATCCGCGCGCAGATTGTAGCTGCTGGCGCGCCAGATACAGTTCGGGCAATCTCCAGCCCGATTTATCTCGACGCGTGAGATGAGTACATGACAGATATAGATGTCGTCCATGTGGTGTTTAAGACCCATCTGGACGTAGGCTTTACTGATCTGGCAGCCAATGTTGTACGCAAGTATTTTGATGAATTCATTCCCGGTGCGCTGGCTTTAGCAAGTCGCACCCGCCAAAGCGACTCGCAGCAGTGGTTTCGCTGGACGACGGGTTCCTGGCTGATTTATCACGCGCTGGAACATGGCTCTCCACAATTAAAACGCACGATTGAAGAGGGTATTGCCAGCGGCGCGTTAAACTGGCACGCGCTTCCATTCACCACACACAGCGAATATTTCGATGCGAGTTTGTTCCGCTTCGGGTTAAGCCTCTCAACCAGGCTGGATCAGCGATTTGGCCGCCACACCATTGCGGGCAAGATGACCGATGTGCCGGGGCATACGCGGGGCATTGTGCCGCTGCTTGCCGAAGCTGGCATTGAATGGCTGCATATCGGGGTGAATCAAGCGGCATCGGTGCCGGAAGTTCCCTCAGTATTTACATGGCGTGATGAAGCGTCCGATACCCGGGTGACGATGGCTTATGATCCCGGCTATGGCGGCATTGTGAGCGTGCCGGGATGCCGTGAGGCGCTGGCGCTGGTGCTGACTGGAGATAACCTGGGGCCGCCGACTGAAATGCAGGTGCGGCAAACTTTTGCTGATCTCAAACAAAAACTACCCGGCGCCACCCTAAAAGCTTCTACGCTGGACGATTTCGCACGCGCGCTGCGTCCTGTAAATGATCAACTGCCCGTGATCACCGCTGAGATTGGCGATACGTGGATACAGGGCGTAGGCAGCGACCCGACGAAAACCAGATATTTTCGGGCGTGGAGCCGTTTACGAGCAGATTGGCAGGAGCGAAATCTGTCTGGCGAGGAACAGAGCCGCGTTGATAAGGCTTCTGTGCCGCTTTTGCTGGTGGGCGAACACACCTGGGGCATGGACGAAAAGACTCACTTTCCGGATACGACCAGCTATTCAGGCGCTGATTTTGACGCTGCCCGTCAATCGGAACGCGGCCAGTTATTTGCCCGTTCGTGGGTGGAGCAGCGCGAATACCTCACGCAGGCGCTGGCCGCGCTTGAAGGCTCGCCGCTGTATGATGAGGTGGTTAAGTCGCTGGCGGCGTCTGATCCCCGCGAACCTGATTTGTCTGAATGGACGCCGCTTTCCAGCACGGAAATGGTTACTGATCGCTTCACAGTCGGGTTTGATAGCAGCAGCGGCGCCATTAGCCGTTTGCAAGACCGCCAGACCGGAAATGCATGGGCAGATGAAGATCACCTGCTCGCGCGATTTTCGTATCGCGTTTACGGTGAAGATGATTATGCGCGATATATCAGCCAGTATTTGCGCGATCTGGACAACCCTGATATCAAGTGGTGGGCGATTCCCGATAACGCCAAAGAGGGCACCCCGAATCAGGTTGGCGAGTGGTTTCATCCACAGGTGAGTATGGCGCTGGCGCAGGGCGAAAACCGGCGCTTATTCGTGCTGGAATACCCGCAGCCCGCCTACGCTTATGGCGCTCCGCGCGTCACGCTGCTGTATTACCATGTGCGTGATAACGCCATTGACGTTACGTTGTCATGGTTTCAAAAGCGGGCAAGCCGCATTGCCGAAGCCTTCTGGCTAGGATTTACGCCGAAAATTGACGCAGATGCTGATTGGCAGCTTGCCAAATTGAGTTCATGGGTTGACCCCCGTGATGTGGTTAGCAAAGGCGCGCGCGCGCTGCATGGGGCAAATGCGGTTCGCGTCAGCAAACAGAACGCGGCTCTGGAATTGCAATGCTGGGACAGCGCGTTAGTGGCCGTAGGCAAGCCGCGTTTGCTGGATTTTGACAACACACTGCCTGATCTCAGGGATGGGTTTCATGCCAACCTGTTCAACAATGTGTGGGGCACCAACTTCCCGATGTGGTTTGAAGATGATGCCCAGTTCAGATTTACGCTGTCGTTTGGCGCTTAGCCCTGCACGGTTGAAAGTTTAATGTCGCCGCGCTCAACCGCCTCCGTTTCCTGAATTGCAAGATCGATATAGACCGCCGATGTCCAGCCGAAGATCGGCGCGGATTTCGGCGGACGCTCGCCTGTAATCGGATTGTAGTATTCGTAAATGTCCGGCAGGCGGGCGATCATATTCAGCGTTTTCTGCCGCAGCTCTACCGCCAGCGCTGGTTTGCCGATGCGGAACAGCGCTTCCACAAACAAGTAATTGATGTTTGCCCATGAGGGGCCGCGCCACATTTGCATTGCGTTGAATTTCGGATCGTTCAGGGCAACTGTCGCCAGTGGATATTCTGTCCAGAACTGCTCCGGATCGGTCAGGTTTTGCAGCACCCGATCAACTATGTGCGCTGGCATTCGCCCTGTCCAAATGGGATAGAGATTGAAGGGCGTGCGCGTCGGTATTGGCTGGTTATTATAGAGCGCGGCGAAGTTGCCATCGCGCTCTGACCACAGCAGGGCTTGCATACGCTTTGCCAGCGCATCGGCATCTTTTCGGAAATCTACTGCTTCTGCCGGATAGCCGATCAAGTCGGCGATCTGCGCCAAACTTTCCATTTGAATACACAGGTAGGTATTCAGATCAGGGGCGACGACGGGCATCCCTTCATCCCAAAGCGGGCTATCGTCCAGACCTGAGGAAAACGGATGGCGATACATGTATAAGCCATTTTCATTCACATTTTCGGTTAACCACCATTGATGCCAGCGCGTGATGGCTTCATAAACTTCCTTCAAAAAGTCCAGCCTGCCTGTCCGCTTATACAACTTGAGCGCTGTCCATGCGGCCAGTGGCGGCTTGGTTACATCTGCATCTACGGGGGTAGATAAGTGGGTAACCAACCCTTCATCATGGATGGCATCTGGCAGCATACCATCTGGGCGCTGATGATCGAGGATGATTCGCATCTGATCTTCGGCTAATTTGGCGTCTACATGGCGGTAGGCGAGGGCATGAAAAAACTGATCCCAATGCCACACCCCGACATAATGAATTTTCGAGGGCGCCATAGCCACCCGCGTAAAAAAATAGCGCGTAGTGAGCAGCCCGGAGCCTAATACCCACCATGCATAATCATATTGGCGGCGATAGTGATCAAGCACCGGAGGCGTCGCCTCAAACCAGTCTGCCCAGCGTTTTTTGATCGCGTCAAAAACGTCTGCTGGCGCTTGTAGTGAACGATTAAAGCCCATGCGCGGGGTGATGTTGAGCAGCAGCACATCGTCTGTTTGCGCATCCAGCAGCATGGTCACCACAAATAAACCTTCGCGCACAGGCTCGATTGTGTTGGCAAGGATGCGCGCGTTGGTGGTATAGGCGATATTGCGTTTGCCGCGCAGCACCCCGCCGCGACGATCAGCCACTGGCGATTCGGCATATACCAGAAACCGTAAGCTAAAGGTGCCTGATGGTAAAGCCACCATCAGGGTTTCGGGATCCTGGAATGTCCAGTTAAAGACGCCGACGGGCGTCGTGAGTCGCGCCAGATAGGGGTAAGTTTCGGAAGTAATCTCCTGGGGGGTTCCGTGTTCATCAAGAAAAGTGAAGTTTTCAATGATCGGGGGGCGTTGGCGGTAATGCCCGACTTCTTTTTCCCATTTCGTCCAGCGCTCAGCCAGCCGTATCGAAAGTTGATTTTCCTGGCGAAAGAGCAGCAGCCGTGAACCTGTATCGGTGAAGGGTATGTTGACCAGATCAATGCGATTATGAAGGTTTTCAAAATCGAACATAGTGGATGCATCCAGCGTGTAAGCGAACCACCCGATAAAGTATTGCTGAAAATCGTTGCTGTACCCGGTTGCGACTAGAACGTTAACGCGAAGTGTAACGATTCCCTGAATGCAATCCTAGCGCCCATTAGGGCAGATCAGCCAGATTTCTTCTTAAATGTTCATCGTAGGGGATTTGAATTATGGGGAAAGATATCTGGCGCTAATGGGGCTAATCGTTAGCGCCAGATAGGCGGGCGGTTTAGCGCATTAAGCAGTTCGCTCATAGGTGATCAGCGTGATATCTTCATAATCCGTGACCTTGATGTTCACGAATCCAAACTTCTCATAAAAATGATGATTGCGTACTGCCCAGATCGGCGTATCAAGCGTCCATTTTGCTGCCGGATATGCGCGCAGGATGTACTGCATCGCCTCTGTGCCGATGCCCAGATTGTGATATTCGGGCGCAACATAGATGAGATCGAGATGAAAATGCTCGTCAGCCATCTCCATCACCACTAGCCCGCCTACAATCTGGCCTTCATATACGATTTTGAAGTAATGATGCGCTGCCATTTTCTGGCGGGCCACTTCGATGGAATCGTAACCCGGTGGGCCTCCCTGTGGCACGCCATACAAGACGGTATCATGATGGAAAGCGGCGATTTCGATGTTCACCAACGCTTCAGCATCGTCAGGGATCGGGCGTTCTATGGTCAGATTCATGTTAGCCTTAGAATTTTAGCTTGAGACACGTTTAAGCCATGCAACCTGAAAGGGCAAAAGGCGCAGATTTAAAAAGCCCCCCATTGATAGATAACGCTCTCCGCTGAGCATATCCAGCCAGATCGAGCCGCCAGCGGCTTCAAGCTGTACAGGCACATCCTGATCGCTGGCATTGTGCATGGCGATAACTTCTGAAGATCGATCCGGCGCAATACGTGAAAGCGCAAATACGCTCTCGTGTACATGCAGCACTGTTTGACCGCCAAAGGGATGAAAGGCAGGCTCTTCCGCGCGCAGGCGCAGCAATTGGCTGTAGGCTGTGTAAACCTGATGGCGAACAGAAAGCGGATCTGCGAGTTCTTCCTGAATCGCGTGCATATCAAACTTCTGGCGGTTGATTGAGCGGTAGCGCCCGGTTGCTTGCACCCCTGCCAGATCGTTTCGTGAGCCATACAGGCTGCCGAAGTAAATGCCCGGCACGCCGACCAGTGCCAGCATAATCGCCTGCGAGCAGAAGAAGCGGCGGCAGGCGAGCATCGGGTTTTGTGCGGTGATGGCGGGGTCAGTGATGGCATCAAAATAAGTGATGTTCATCTCATACGGGCTGCGGCTTCCGTCGCTGTTTTGCTTATAAGAGACGAAACCGCCATGCCGTTCGGTAAGTTCCAGCAGCGCGGCGATATCGCCATCGCTTAAAATGCCCAACGCCGGAGTTACGCCGATTCCGTCATGCGAGGCCGTGAAATTGAAGAAAGTTGTGCGCTCACCGATGCGCTCCAAACCCTGCGCCCACCGGCTTAAAGTGGTGGCATCGCCTGTACGAAAAGTGTGCAGCAGCAGCGGCGGCAGCGAAAACTGGTAGACCATCTGCGCTTCATTAGTGCCGTCGCCGAAATAGGAAATGTTTTCATGGTGGGGCACGTTGGTTTCAGTGATGAGCAGCACATCTGGGGCGACAGCATTGAGTACATCACGCATCAGTTGAATAATTGTATGTGTTTGCTCAAGATGGATGCAGGCTGTGCCGATGATCTTCCAGATGAAGGCGATAGCATCCAACCGGATTAGGTCTGCGCCTTGCTGCACGTAAAACAGCAGCACCCGAATAACTTCCAGCAGCACATTAGGATTGCTAAAGTTCAGGTCAATTTGATCGTCGCTGAAAGTTGTCCACACATGGCGAATGCCTCTGGCAGTTTCGACTGGCGTGAGCAGCGGCAGCGCGCGCGGGCGGCGCACCAGCGATAAATCTTGTGCCGGATCAACGCTGATGAAAAAATCCGAAAATGGGGCTTCATCGCGAAGATAGGCTTGAAACCACTCGCTGTGTGCAGAGATGTGATTCAAAACCGCATCGAACATCAGGCGAAAATCCTGATGCAAGGCGTGAATGTCATCCCAGTTGCCCAGCGCGGGATCAACCGCGTAATAGTCTATGACCGAAAACCCATCATCCGAAGAATACGGATAAAACGGCAGGATATGCACCGTATTGACTGGCGCGGTTGCCTTGAGAAAGTGATGCAGCACAGCCAGCGGCATTTTTCCGCTTGATTGAATATGATCGCCATAGCAAATGAGAATCGCATCTCGCTGCGAAAGCGAATGCGCCGCTTGTGCTGGTATCGGGTAATTTTCGATCAGATCAAGCAGTTGGGTGTGTGCTGCCGCCCCAATATCGCTGCCGTAAAGGGACTTCAGCTTATCTGCCATCCGCTGATTCAGGGCACTTTCAACCATATAGCCTCCAGCAATTAAGCGATGCTCGCTCCGGAAAACCTAGCATTTTATGGGAACTTCGTCCACCTTCGATCTCCCTATGCTTCGCCAGATTTGACGATGGCTTAGAGAGAAATGCCTGCTGTATAACCGCTTGACCACGCCCATTGAAAGTTATAACCCCCGATTCTTCCATCCACGTCGCAAATTTCGCCGCACAGATGCAGGTTGGGGCAAACGCGCGATTCCATCGTCTCAAGCCTGATCTCGGAAAGTGGAACGCCGCCAGCGGTGACCTCAGCATAGGTATAACCGCGATCTCCGGTGATCGGCAGCTTCATCGAAGTCACCGTTTGCGCCAGCGATTTTCGCAGTGGGCGGCTTAACGAAATGCCTGAAGATAGGGGATCAACCCCTGCCTGCTCGCATAATGCGCGGGCTAAGCGCTCTGGGAATTTTTGGCTAAGCATCCGGATAACGGGCTGCCGCTCGCTTTGTAAGGCGTGCTCAAACTGCTCAGTCGTGGTTTCTGGCAGCCAATTGATCAGCAGGGCGGCATTCTGATCCTGTGCCACAGTATCCAGATAATAGCGGCTGATATCCAATACCGACGGTCCTGATAAGCCAAAGTGCGCGCACAGGGTGGAATCGGTGAACGAGACCAGCTTTTTGCCAGTGCTGCTCACAACGGTCAGCATTGTTGGCAGGGTGATCCCGCTCAATTCACAGATGAAGTGCGTGGGCGGCAGCGTGAGAGGGACGAGCGCGGGAAAGAAACGCCTGGTTAGTTTATGACCAAGCGACTGCGCCAGCTTGTAACCATGCCCATCAGACCCTGAACGGGGCAGGCTTCTTCCGCCCGTCGCAAGCACGACTTTATGCGCGGTTATGCTTCCCCATACGCCGGTGACATCAAAATGGCCGCCCTGCTGTGAAATTTCCTCAACCCGGTAAGGATGTAGAAACTCTACGTTCACCCGCTTTGCTTCGCGTATTAGCGCGTCCAACACGGTACGAGCGCTGTCAGTTGTAGGGAACAGCTTGCCAGTAGATTCGCGTTTCAGTTGTACGCCGATCTCTTGAAAGAAAGTAACAGTTTCATCCACATCGAAACGGCGCAGCACTTTTCCGATTGCGTTGCGGGATGAGCCGGCAAAAGCCGAAGCATCTACGAAATCATGGGTGATATTGCAGCGGCCACCCCCGGAAACGAGTATTTTCGCCCCCGGCTTTTTTGCGCCATCTAAAATGAGAATGCGCCGATCTCGGTACTGCCGCCCGGCAAAAATAGCAGTCATCAGGCCTGCTGCGCCAGCGCCGACGATCAAAATGTCACATGCTTGATCCATAATATGGTTAGCGTTCTGATAGATCAGTTTTTGATGAATGGCATTTTGGCGTTGATCAGGCTATTCAGCAATATCTATTGAGCGTTTTCATGGGAAAAACTGTGATAGTGAAGGGTTGTGAGGTCAAACTGCCGCAGTACGGGCATCTGATTAGGCAATTTGTAGCAAAAAGTTGTAAGAGTGTTACAATTTGTAGTGATACAGTAATATGATTATAAATATATGGATTGAATGTGCGGCAAGTAGTTGCGCGCGCATGTTGTGTTTTATGTTTAGGGTTGAAGAACGTAAATGAATACGTTACGATTTTTTGTGCCGTGTAACATTGACAGCGCATAGAATCAGTTTCGAGTTCAATCATGGCAAAGTAGTGGCCGGCGATCAATGACTGCTGCGCAAGGCGTGACGGAAACCCCCCATATTTCAGGCGTGATCAGTCGTGAACGTCTGATGGGTAAGCTTGCTCTAGCCAACGAGCATAAGCTTACCTTGATTTGTGCGCCGCCCGGCTATGGTAAAACTACTCTCGCAGCGCAATTTGCGGAACAGCATGGCAATAATGCTGTTTGGCATACTGTAGAAGAACGTGAACGCGATTTCCCCAGTTTCTTCCTTCAGTTGATCGCTGCGCTGCAATCTCGCTTCCCTGCACTTGAAATTTCTTCCTCAAAAATTAGCCTTGAACCTGGCGAATCGGCAGCTGCCGTCGCGTCGTATTTGCGCACGGTGCTAAGCGACGATCTATACCTGATTTTGGATGATGTTCAGCACTTGATCGGCTCTGGCCGCTGCGAGGCATGGCTTCAGAACTTCATTAATTTGCTGCCGGTAAGATGCCATTTGGTGCTAGTCAGCCGCGTACTGCCGCCGCTGCCTTTAGTGCAAATGGTGGCGCGCCGCGAGGTGCTGGCAATCGGGCAGGATGAACTGTGCTTCACTTCAGACGAAATTGCTGAATTAGCTGCATCCACGTTTGGCAGCTCGCCAACCCCAGAGACGCAGGAACTGGTTGATCATCTTGAAGGCTGGCCTGCGGGTGTAGTGCTGGCGCTTCAGCCGCTGCCGTCGGATGTTGCGCGCATGTTCTTTGGCACAAATGATGCGCCAGATGTGTTGTTTGACACGCTGGCAACCATGATGCTGGATGCGCAGCCGCCCGGCCTGAGGGACTTTTTGCTGGCATCTTCAACCCTGACGCGCATTACCCCTGAACTCGTCACCCAGGTGCTAGGTATCCGTAACGCCAGCAGTTGGATTGCGGATGCAGTAGACAAGAATCTGTTTTTGAGCCGAGTCTCCGGCGGTTTGATGTATCACAACCTGTTCCGGAGCTATTTACAGCGTGAATTCCAGAAGCGCAGCCCCAAACGTTATTTTGCATTGCACCGGCAGGCTGCCGATTGGTATGCGCGTAATAACCTGATTGAAGATGCGTTCAGTCACTATGTAGTTGCTGGCGATCCATTAGCCGCAGCACAGGTTGTAGAATCGTCAGTCGCCGCGCTTTACGGGCAGGGGCGCATTGAAACCCTGTTGGCATGGTGCGAAACCCTCACCCAAAACGAAGTTTATAACCAGACGCTGCTTTACTATGCGGCGGCTATTCATGTTGAGCGTTTTGAGTATGACGTGGCGCTTCAGGAATTGGATCGGGCTGAAGCTATCTACGCAGAGATGAACGATCAAATTCATCTCGCAGATGTGCAGCTCTGGCGGGGGCGCGTTCACTTACAGCGCGGGCATTATCTTGCTGCTATTGCACAGGCCGATCAGGTGCTGCAAAACGGCTTTGAATCCGACAATTTGAATGGGCGCGCGCTGCGTATTATCGGCTTTGCCTATTTCCGACTGGGCAAGATCGATCTGGCGCTGCGCTATCTGGAAGATGCGCTGCCGCTCAGCCGCAGTTATGGCGATAAACTATCCCTTTCTAACCTGCTGCAAGACTTACAAGTTGTGTATTTACGGTTAGGGCGTATGGGTGAAGCCGCAGCCTGTTTACAGGAAGTGGTCGCTATCCTGCGCGGGCTGGGCAGCAGCAGCTTGCTGGCGCTGGCGCTAAACGATCTCGGCTATCATTACCACCAGCATGGGGATTACGCCCAATCCTTCGCGACTTTTCAGGACGGCTTTGGCGTTATTGCGCCGCTGCAAAATCGCCGTATTGAAAGCTATCTGTTGTGGAGCCTTGGCGATCTTCAGCGTGATCTTGGTTCCTTCCAGGAAGCTTTGCTGCTTTATAACCGCGCGCTGGAATTTACAGCAAACAGCGAGCCTAGCCTGCGCGTAGGTATCCTGCTCAGCAGTTCGGTGCTGCGTAGATGGCAGCGCAATTATGATGAAGCAGCTTCGTTGGCTGAAGAGGCGTACACCCTTGCCGAAGCGCACGGGCTGGTGCTTGAGCAGAACGTAGGCCGCGCCGCTTACTGGGCGGCACACGGTTATCAGGAAGATACCGCCCAAGCATTGGATGAACTGCTAGGTCTTGTTCAAGAGCTGCATAGCAAGCGCTCGAATGCTGAATCTGCCCAAATACTTGCAGTCTGTGCTGATCTGGCGTTGCAGCTAAATGATAAAGGGGCTGCCAGCGCTCATCTAAGTTACGCCTTGCAGCTATTAGAGCAGGGCGGCAGCTACCAGCCAACGCTGGCTGAAATTGTTCATAACGCTGAACTCGATAAATTTGTGCTGGCGAACGCCAACCGGCTTTCTGCGCTGATCAGCCGCCTCTCGCATTTACGCAGCAACCAGTTCGGTCGTCCGGTGGTTATCCGCCTTGAAGATCGCGTTTCATCTGAATACATCTACAATTTGCGGGTGCATACGCTGGGGCGTGAAAAGATCGAACGCGACGGAGTGCCTGTGCTGCCAGCTGACTGGCGGGCGGCGGCGGCGCGTGAACTGTTCTTCTATCTGCTGTTTGAAGGCCCAAAGCGGCGTGAAACGATCAGCCTTGATTTCTGGCCGGATAGCTCGGCGGCGCGGGTGAGATCGAATTTTCACACGACGCTTTATCGCGTCCGTCAGGCGTTGGGCGAAAATGTGATCGTTTTCAATAATGACACCTATCAAATTAATCCGGATATTGATATCTGGTGTGACGCGCAGGAATTTCAGGTGATGATAGAGCGCGCTCAAGGGCTTTCGATACGCGATGCCCGCACCGAAGATTTGTTCCGCCGCGCTGTTGATTTATATCAGGGCGATTTCCTGCCGCAACTGAATGGCGAATGGATTGATAGCTACCGCGAGCGCCTATCAGAAGCCTATCTTGATAGTATGGTGGGGTTAGGGCGCTGCGCCCACGCCCGCCGTGATTTGCCGCAGGCGCTGCGCCTATTTAAGCAGGCGCTAAAACTTGATCCCTTCCATGAAGAAGTACACCGCCTGATCATGTCTTGCTATGCCGAACGCGGCGAACGCCAGAAGGTATACCTGCATCTGAAACAAATGCAGCAGTTGTTCCGTGATGAATTGGCGGTAGAGCCTACCCGCGAAACCATTCAACACGCCCGTTCGCTGTTAAGCTAGCGTTCAAGACCCTCACCCCGACCTGACGGCTGCGCTTTCCCCCGTAGCATGGGGGCACGCCAAGACAGCAGATTTTGCAATACTTAACCCATAACTGGCGATAAGCTAGCTGCTCTAAACCCGTTTGCAAACACAAAATCCGCCATTTTTGACGGTTTTTTGCTGGTTTTTTCTCTGGTAAGCACTTTGTTGCACACCCCCTGATATATTTTCCCCAATCTATTTGCATAGTTCTTTAGTTAACGGGAGTAGGGGAACAATGAACGCTCGCATTAAGATCGCTATCGCCGTTGCAGTGACAACCATTCTGGCGCTTCTTCCAACCGCAATCGCTTTTGCTGGCCCGGCAGGTGGCGGTGGCTTTTCCGGTGGCTGATTTTTCAAAGACATTTAATTTTGCCCGATTTAATTTTCCTTTGGGGGAAACGAAATGAACGCTCGCATTAAGATCGCTATCGCCGTTGCAGTGACAACTATTCTGGCGCTTCTTCCGACCGCAATCGCTTTTGCCGGCCCGGCAGGTGGCGGTGGCTTTTCCGGTGGCTGATTGGACTTAAGTTTTACCTGAATGGCTAAAGCTTCCAACTATCCTTGAAGGAGCAATTTCATGGCTTTGCGAGAACCACGTTACCCGAATAAATGGTTTGTGCGCGGCGAAAATTGCGACGTTCCGCGCAAAACGGTGTGGCACGGATATCTTTTGACGCAGGAAGAACAACGCAGCCTCGATGACCTGATGGGGATGGCACTTCTGGACTCAAAGTTCTGCCAGCGCCTGATCGAGAAACGCGATACTTCCCTGTTCGCTGAATTTGGATTTTCAGCCGCAACTGAAGAATGGCTGTGTTCAATTCAGGCATCATCGCTGAACGAGTTTGCGCAGGCGCTCTCTTTTGGCTAACGGCGTAACTTACCCGGTTGTTTGCAGGAGTGGTATCTAAAATGGCTGAACTTATCGTAGTGGTGGATGACGATAAGGCCTTTCGTTCAATCGTTAAGATTTTGCTTGAGCGCAGAGGCTATGAGGTTAAAACGGCGCCCAATGTCCGTTCTGCCCTCAGCATACTTGATAGCGTCATCCCAAGTCTGTTCATCCTGGATGTGATGCTGCCTGATGGCAATGGTATTGATCTGTGCCGGGAACTTCGGCGGCGCACCAATACCCGTTATACGCCGGTTATGATTTTCTCGTCAAATGATGATCGCTCGACCATCCAGCGCAGCATGGATGCGGGCGCAACCCAGTTTTTGTGCAAATCACAGCTTAGCTCAAGGCTGGTGTATGGCGTTCAGGAATTGCTGACAAGGGTGGCAACGCGGGCGGTGTAATCTAAACAAGAGGCCATATGACTCACCGATACGGCGTATCCTAAACAAACGGATACGCCTTTTTTTTGGGAAAACGGCGCTAATCCCCTAAGCGCGTTAGTTTTGCCAGACTACGGTGAGCGCTTCTTTACGGCCAAAACGCTCCAGATGATCGCTAACCACAAGCTTCACACGTTCAAAAGACTCGGCATCGGGCGCCTGCACCCGGATTAGCAGCGCTGTATCCGTTGCTGTCATCGTGCATACGCCAAACGGGAAATTGACATGCCCGCTGACGTCGTTGTATTCGGCGGGAACCTTCATTTTGAAGTGACCACACAGCCATTTCATAATCTTGGAAGCATTTGCCGTCGCAACCGTCGCTTCCGCAGTCAATACATTCGTTTCCATTCGTTTCTTGCCTCCGCAGTGGCGGTTTCATCCATCGGAAATAGCTCAACCTGATAAGCAGGCGAACCGGATGATGATACGGCATGCCGCCCGGCTATTTCCACGCACGCGGTTAAGTGCAGGGTTATTGGCGCGCGCGATTTGATGAAAATCATAAGTGAAATGGTTTGTGCTGGCAGTGTAGTTAGAATTAAATACCGGTTAAATTAGCCGCTGCGCCTTGGGGTTGGGGGTGTTCAGGCAAACCACAAGGCGCACTTGTTCGCTAAAAGTGTGGTAAATCGGTTATAACTCATGCAAAGGCTGATTTATCCTGATTGAGAGAAGAATTATGACGAACGAGATAGTCCTTGTTGCCAGTGGCGATCTGCGTCTTTCTGCAAACCAGATGTGCTGGCCTACGCAGGCAGACATGGAAGCGCGGCTTGCCGAAGTATTCAGAGCTGAAGGGTATGAGATTCGCCGCGCCCACGCATATGATCCTGAATTGCAGCATGGCTTCATTTGGAATCAGCGTATGGGGATGGATATTTTCAAATCTATTGACCCGGATGCGCCGCTGATTGTGGCTGAGTCGGTGTGGCAGTACAGCCATCATGTTCTTGCCGGTCTGCGCGATCATCGCGGGCCGATTCTGACCTTGGCTAATTGGAGCGGTCAGTGGCCGGGTTTGGTAGGAATGCTTAACCTGAATGGCTCGCTGACCAAGATGGGCGTGCAATACAGCTCGATCTGGAGCGTAGATTTTACCGATCCGTTTTTCCTTGAAGGCATTCGCCAGTGGCTGCGCGAAGGCAAAATTACGCACGATACCAGCCATGTGCGCGATTGGAACCATGCCGCCAGCGGCGCGGAAGTGGAATTAGGCAAACGACTCGCCAGCGAGTTGAAACGCGATAAAGCCATCATCGGCATCTTCGATGAGGGTTGTATGGGGATGTATAACGCCATCATTGATGACGAATTGATGAATCCTACCGGAATTTACAAAGAGCGCCTCAGTCAATCGGCGCTGGTCGCGGCGATGCGCCGCGTTTCAAACGCGGAAGCGCAAAAGTGTCGTGGCTGGTTGGATGAACGGGGCATGACCTTTGTGACCGGAACCGATGATGCGACTGAACTCACTGACGCGCAAATTCTTGAACAGCTTAAAATGTACATCGCGGCGACGCGTATCGCGCATGACTTTGGCTGCGCGGCGGTTGGTATTCAATATCAGCAGGGCTTGAAAGATATGTCTCCGGCCTCCGATCTGGTTGAGGGGCTGCTGAACAACGTCGAACGCCCGCCTGTGTATCACGAACACAGCGGGGAAGAACTCTTTGCGGGGCAAGCGCTGCCGCACTTCAACGAAGTGGACGAGGGCGCTGCCGTAGATCTGGTCGTAACCAATCGTATCTGGAACGCGCTGGGCTTCGATCCTGCCAGCACCCTGCATGACCTGCGCTGGGGCGAGCATTTTACCGGTAATGGCGTGGATGATTATGTATGGGTATTCCTCATTTCCGGCGCGGCGCCAGCATCGCATTTTGTCGGCGGGTATGCGGGCGCAGTTTCTGAGCGTCAGCCGCCCATGTACTTCAGGTTAGGCGGCGGAACGCTGAAGGGGATTAGCAAGCCGGGCGAAATTGTGTGGAGTCGTGTATTTGTTATGGATGGCGCGCTTCATGCCGATATTGGGCGGGCAACGGTGGTTGACCTACCGCTGCAAGAAACAGAACGGCGCTGGCAAGCCACGACTCCGCAGTGGCCGATCATGCATGCCGTCCTGCACGGCGTGAATCGCGATCAGATGATGGCGCGCCATAAGGCCAACCATCTGAACGTCGCTTATGCGCCGTCTGCTGAAGATGCAGATCGGGCATTGGCGGCTAAAGCGGCGATGTTCGCGGCGATGGGCATTCAGGTACATCTGTGCGGGGACGTAAACGCTTAGCGAATACGCAAGTTTGATGCGGTAAATAGGCGAACGGGCGCGCTGCGGCACGCCCGTTTGCGTCTAACCATATCGGCGTTAAACGTTGCTGCGCTTCAGTTACTCTGCCAGTTGATACACGCGCACATAATCCACCAGCATCGTTTGCGGAAACTCGGTAGTCTCATCAGGATTGCCCGGCCAGTATCCGCCTACCGCGACGTTCAGGATGATGAAAAAGTCGTGATCAAAGACCCACTGATTGCCGCGCAGATCGTCGGGGGTGATAGTATTTACCAACTCGCCATCCACATACCAGCGAATGGCATCAGGATCCCAATCTACCGCGTAGACATGGAAATCATCGGCAAAATTTTCGCCCATGCTGTAAGAACCGCCAACCCCATCGCCGCCGGAATAGCCGGGGCCATGCACAGTTCCATACACGTTTTGCGGTTCCTTGCCCACATTTTCCATGATGTCAATTTCGCCACTTGCCGGCCAGCCGACACGCTGGAAATTTGAACCCAGCATCCAGAATGCAGGCCATATCCCTTGCCCGCGCGGAATTTGGATGCGCGCTTCAACGCGCCCATAGGTAAATTCAACGTTGTTACGGGTGATCAGCGCGCGGAAGTGTAGTCACAATTGCCATAATGGCAGAAGCGCCCTTCGGGGCTGCCCTCGCGTGCCACAATTGCCAGATTGCCGTTGCCATCTAGTGATGCGTTTTCAGGATCGTTGGTGTCATACTCAAGCTGGTTGTTCCCCCAGCCATGACCGCCAACGTCGTGCGTCCAGTATTCTGAATTAACGGGTGTTCCGGCTTCGCCATCAAACTCATCTGACCACACCAGCACCCATTCGCGGGAATCCCATGTAACGTTATCTTCTGCCACAACTGTTTCGCTGCTTTCTCCGTTTTCTAACGCGGCTTCCTCACCCACTTCAAAGAAGATCAATTGGCCGAATAGACCGGGATCGAGATACGATTGATCGCTGCTGTCAAATACCGACCAGATCAGCTTAGTATCGCGATCTGCTGAAGATGCGCTGTTCAAATGCACCTGAAAGCCAAGAATGCCGTCATGCTCTGGCACAATTTCCCATACATCGTTGACCAGCGGCACCGCCGCTTCTACCCTGTAGCCAGTATCGGTAAGAACCACTGAAACCTGAGCATCAGCGCTTGCGCCCTGCATGCCCCCAATAGCTGGTTCTTCAGGTTGATTGGCGTTCAATGCTGGAATAGTGATCTGAGCGACGCCAGCGATATATTCGCTTAAATTCAGATCGCCGGTAGCGTTGAGGTAAAACTCGACTGAATCTTCATTCCAGTAATCTGTGCCATGCTGCCCGGTGATGATGCTGTCGTCGGTCACATCGGCGCTGAAATAAAGGTTATCACCATCAGCCGCTGCTGCAAAGCTGACCGTTGGCGTCTCAGAAGCCCCGGCCAGTACTACGCGCGGCACGCCTGCCCAATCAGCAAGGTCGCCATCGAGTGCGATGCTAACCGGGAAAGGGGCGTAGTAGGTTTCCCCACTTACGCCCTCAGGTGCTAAAAAACTGTTGCTCGCTGCTGTTTCTACAGCGTCAGCTTCAGCGGATGCGGCAGCTGCAACTTCACCCCCGCTGCATTCAATCGCCAGATCAACCCATGATGATTCGCTGTTTTCATAGGTTAAGCCGTAATCATAGGGGAACAACGGCGCGTCGCAGCCCTCAGACGCTAGATTTGCGAAGTCAAACGGCAGTTGGTCTACGCTGCGCGGCCATGTATATGGCAATTTGCCAACAAAAGGCAAGTCGCCAAGCAGCACATCAGCTACCCCTGCGCCTTCGGTGCCGGGCAGCCAAGCAGCCACAACCGCATCCGCGCTCACAATCGCATCATTGATGATCATCGGGCGGCCAGAGAGCACAACCACAACCAGCTTCTCAACCAGCGGGCGCAGCCGTTCAACGGTGCTCCACTCTGATTCTGCCAGCTCCAGTGATGCGCTGTCGCCTTCATATTCGGCATATGGCGGTTCGCTGATCACCACAATACCAATATCTGCGATCAGCGGGTTGCCCGCATCGTCGGTGAAGTTTTCAAAACGCCCAAAGCGGTTGTAGCGCACATCTGTGCCTTCAGATACCGCCGCCTCCAACGCTTCAAGGATGGTTGTTCCCTCAGTGATATTGCCTGCGCGGCCCTGCCATTCAATAGACCAGCCGCCAGATTGCAAGCCGATGTCATCAGCCGCTGTGCCAGCGACGAAAATCGTTTGGGCTTCTGCCAAAATCGGCAGCGCCTCATTCTCGTTCTTCAGCAAAACCAGCGATTGGCTGACTGCTTCGCGGGCGACGGCACGGTGTTCATCTGCGCCAACAGTGGGGATCAGCGAAGGATCGCTAAACGGATGTTCAAACAGGCCGAGTTCAAATTTGACTCGCAGGATACGGCTTACAGCATCATCAATGCGCTCGATAGTAATATCGCCATTTTCAACCGCTTCCAGCATCACATTGATGAACTGTTCAAAATCATAGGGAACCATGTTCATGTCAACGCCTGCATTGATGGCGGTGACGACGGCGGCGTAATAATCCGTGCCGATAGTATCAATGCCTGCCCAGTCGGAGATCGTGAACCCGGTAAAGCCCAGTTCGCCCTTGAGTACATCGTTAATCAGGTAGGATTGGGCATGCATCGGCAGGCCGTCCCAACTGGAGAACGAGATCATGATGCTCTGCGCGCCATTTTCGATAGCAGCGATATAGGGCGGCAGATACAGTTCGCGCAGCCGCGCTTCATCCACCATTGTTTCGCCCCGGTCAATGTTTTGCGGCCCGAAGGGCGATGTTCCCCATGCCGCGCCGCCATCACCGATGAAATGCTTGGGAGTGCCTAACACTGAGCCGGGATCAGAGAGCGATTCGCCCTGTAGCCCGCGCAGATAAGCGGTGCCGAGTTCAGTCACCAGATCAGTGTTTTCGCCGAAGCCCTCATAAGCGCGCCCCCAGCGAATATCCTGCGGTACGGCGATCACTGGCGCAAAGTTCCAGTAAATGCCGGTAGCGATCATTTCCCGCGCGGTGATCCTTGCCGTTTCTTCGACAAGCTCAGCGTTGCGGGTTGCGCCAAGCCCCACGTTTTTGCGGGAAGATGACCGCGCCTTCAACGTTGTTATGCCCGTGTACCGCGTCAACGCCGTAAATCATCGGGATCGCCAGCGGGGTTGCCAGCGCGGCTTCTTGAAAGCTATTTACCATCGCCGCCCATGCTTCAGGCGTGTTGGGGAAGGGATAGCCGCCGCCGCCGCTAAGTACGCTGCCGATGAACCATTCGGTGACATCAGCAGGGGTGAGGCTGTTTTTCTCAATCTGAGTCATTTGCCCGATTTTTTCTTCGAGCGACATACGCGCCAGCAAGTCAGCCACGCGCTCCTCTACAGGAAGATCGGGATTGAGGTATGCAGGTGTATCCTGCGCCAAGATGGGCGCGCTAAGCACGAGCAGAACCGCTATGCTCAGCACTAAGGGGAAAAATTTACGAAAGCGAAGCATCCTAACTCCTATAAAAGAATGGAAATAAACGCGATCTGTATAAGGTGATGATGCTGTAGGATGAAAAGCGCTTTCCCTACAGCATCACTGTAAACAGGCGTGCCTTACCCGCGATCTACGAAAGCCCAAAGCCCAGCGGAAACAGCGGCGGTTCTGCGCTTTCCTGAAGCGCTTTCAGAGGAACTTGATCAATGCTGCGAGGCCACGAGAATGATAGCTTACCTGTAAAGGGCGCGTCTCCAAAGATCAGGTCAGCAATGCCGTCCGCTTCGGTTCCCAACCACCATGCCGCGATGAAGGCATCCGCTTGCGCCAGTTGATCCGTGATGATCAGCGGCCTGCCTGAAAGCAGAATCACCACCAGTTTGGCGCAGCGGCGGCGCATCCGCGCGATCACTTCTTTATCCACATCCAGCAGCGTCACTCTTTCGTTATCGCCCATTCCTTCCGCATAGGGCGTTTCGCCGACTACCACAATACCGACAGGTACAAGTTCTTCTCCTGCGAAATTGCCATCGGCGCTGTAAACCAGTTCTGCGCCGCTCTCCAGCGCTTTGCGAATACCGCCTAGAACGCTGGTGCCAGGGGTGATCGCGCCGTTATCGCCCTGCCATATGATCGTCCATCCGCCGCATTGTAATCCGATATTTTCAGCCCCGCGCCCCGCCACCATAATGGTTTCATTTCTGGAAAGCGGCAGCAGTTGATCTTCATTCTTAAGCAGCACCGCTGATTTACGCACGGCTTCGCGGGCGAGCGCCCGATGTTCTGCCGAGCCGACTTCTGCCAGCAGGCTGTCATCTCCAAACGGATTGTCGAAAACGCCAACCCAAAACTTCGCCCGCAGAATCCGCCGCACCGCGTCATCAATGCGCGACATCGGCACGCTGCCAGATTGGACAGCCTGCGTGAGGGTTTCGATGAATGTCTTGTAATCGTAGGGCACCATCACCATATCCAGGCCGGCATTGATCGCTGTAGCCACGCTCACCGCGTAATCGCGGTCAATTTGATATACAGCCATCCAGTCGGATACCAGGAAACCGTTGAAGCCCAACTCGCCCTTGAGCACGTCAGTGAGCAGGTAGCGATGCGCGTGCATCTTGGTGCCCTGCCAGCTTGAGAAGGACGCCATGATATTCACCGCCCCGGCTTCAATCGCGGCCTGGTAGGGCGGCAGATGGATTCGGCGTAACGTGGCTTCGTCAACCCGCGCATCGCCCTGATCGATCTTGCCGTTTCCAGTTGGTGCTTGCCAGTTGCCGGTAATCCATTGAGGCGGGTGCGAAGTGCCCCATTCCGCCCCACCGTCAGCCAGATAATGCTTTACGGACGCCATGATGCGTGGTTTGCTATCCTGCAAGCCCTGTACATAAGCGGTGCCAAGTTTGGTGACGATCTCCGTGTTTTCGCTGAAGCCTTCGTATGATCGCCCCCAGCGAATATCTTGAGGCACAGATACGGCTGGCGCAAAGTCCCAGTGAACGCCGGTTGCCATTAATTCCTTGCTGGTAGCCTCAGCGATACGGCGTACCAGATCAGGATCGCGGGCTGCGCCCAATGCGTTGTTATGAGGGAATATGGTTGCCCCAACGACGTTGTTATGCCCATGCACCGCGTCTACACCGTAAATCAGGGGGATGCTGAGGCGCGTCTTGAGTGCAGCTTCCTGAAAGCCGCGCACCATCTGCGCCCAGTTTTCCGGCGTATTGACTTCCGGGTTGCCGCCACCGCCGCTGAGCACAGAGCCAATGAAATAACGCGTAACATCTTCGGGGGTGATGCTGTTTTTCTCAGCCTGGGTCATCTGCCCGATTTTTTCAGCAAGCGTCATTTGCGCGATAAGCGCGTCAATCGCGGCTTCGTTCGTTAGGCTAAACTGCTGCTTTACTTCTGTCATCACGATCCTGTCTTTCGAGGTTTATTTGTCTACGCCAGTAATGACGATTCCCTGAATGAATACGCGCTGGGCAAGGAAGAATATCGTCAGCGGCAGAAGCATAGAGATTATAGCTGCCGCCAGGATAAGCTGCGGCTCGGCGCTGTACAGTCCATTGAACTCCGTCAGGCCAACCGTAATCGGGTTTGCCTGGCGGTTGCCTGCCAGATAGATCAGCGGGCCAAAGAAATCGTTCCAGGCAAAGAAGAAATGGAACATTGCAACTGCGGTAAGCGCCGGAACCGCCTGCGGTAGGATCACCGATGTGAATGTGCGAATAGGGCCGGCGCCGTCAATCATCGCGGCTTCTTCCATCTCACGGGGGATGGTCAGAAAATACTGCCGCAGCAGAAAGACGTTATAAGCGTTGCCAAACATTTGCGGGATGATTAAGGGTAGCCATGTTCCGCCCCAGCCCAGCACCTTCACGAAAAAGGCATAGGTCGGCACCAGCGTGACGGCTGGTGGCAGAATGATCGTAGACATCAAAACGATGAACAGCACATTCTTGAGCGGGAAGCGGAAGCGCGCAAACCCATAGGCGACCATTGACGAGGCCACCAGCGTGCCAATCATGGTGATCGTGGCATACATCAGCGTGTTAAGCAGCAGCCGCAGGAAATCAATGGTTCGCCATGCTTCGGGATAATTCTCAAAATGGAACGCCAACTCGGTCACCGGAAGCAGTGTGCGCCAATTGCCTTCCCATTCAAAAGTTCCGGCTTCAGGGTTATTGATGTCCAGCATCGTACTTTCGCGGCGACCGGGATCAATGAGCGCGTACTGTTTTTCACCATCATCAGTAGGCACGGTGAAAACTTCATATTCCGCGCCTTCCCATTCAAAGGTAACGGCATCAGAAGGGAGCAGTGGCGCGCGCGAGTCTGAAACCTGAGCCTGTGTTTTCACAGAGTTGATCAGGCCGTAGCCCAGCGGCATCAGGTAAATCGAGAGAATAATCAACGCCACCAGCGTGATTGCGGCCTGATTAAGCAGCCGGCGGCGCTTTTGGGCGATCTTAATTGGATCGTGGCTGACGGATGGAGAGGAGGTCATTGATGCCATTATCTATTTTCTCCCCCGGCGTAATACACCCAGTAGCGCGCCGTTGCGAATAAGAAGATCGTGATTGCCAGGGCAATAACGAATAGCAGCCACGCTAATGAGGCGCCATATCCCATGTTTTGGAAGTTAAAAGCCTGTTTATAGAAATAGACCATATAGAAATTGGTTGATCCGCTGGGATAGCCGCTGCCTTGATTCAGTACAAACGGGAGGATAAAGAATTGCAACAGCCCGACTAAGCTCAAAATCAGGTTGTAGAAGATGACGGGGGTAATCATTGGAACGGTGATATTCCACAGGCGTCGCCACCAGCCAGCGCCGTCAATGCTGGATGCATCATAAAGTTCTGTGGGCACGCCCTGCAAACTGGCAAGGTAAATCAGCACTGTATTGCCGATTCCCCAGATGCCGATGAAGGTGTAAGCGATATAGATCAGGTTAGGATCATCCATCCAGCGTAAGCCGTTTTGGCCGCTTGCCTGTATGCCGGTGAGATCAATAATCCGGTTAAGCCAGCCGGTGTTTGGGTTGAGTACCTGTGACCAGATCAGGATAGAGGCGATAAAAGGCACCATCGTAGGCGCATAAAACAGCGTGCGAAATAGGTTTCGCCCGATGAGATGTTTCGAGTTAAGCAGCACCGCCAGCGAGAAAGCCAGGATCATGCCAATGGGAAACGAGATCAGGGCAAACTTAAAGGTGATTGCCAGGCCTTCCCATGTTTTCGGGTCATTGAACAGCATACGCTGCCAGTTGGCTAAGCCTATGAACCGTGCATCTTCCGGTGATGAAAGCGTGAATTCAAACAGAGATAGGCCAAGTGAAGCGATCATCGGTGCAAGGTAGAAAACGGTGAATCCGATGAGCCATGGGCTAATGAAGAACAGCCCCCATTTGGCTTCGCGCCGCCGTGCTGGCGAAAGTTTGAACGAACTGAAAAGCCCGCTCTTTCGTGTGTCACGGCCAGCGACATTCATTTCGTTAAGCATATCCATCATATTTTTCCTGCATGAATGTTGGGCAGGTATCAAGCCATCCGGAAGAAGTCGTTAGGCTTCTTCCGGATGGCTTATTGGAAATTAGCTGGCGGCGTCAAAGATTGCTTGCAAATCAGTTTGCAGCAAATCTAACTCTGCATCTACATCGGCATCAGCGTTGTTATCCACAACCTGACCGTATTCGGTGTAACGAGCGCTGGATTCCAGGAAGCTCGGCATCCCTTCTTCGTGATTCGGGTTGTCAGGGTAGGCGAGCGCCTGAACGGCAACATCCCAGTTGATATCGAAATTGGTGTTGGGATACTGCTCAGACAGGGTTGTGACATAGCGTTCGTAGAAACCATCTTGCAGGCTCAGGCGTGCGGGCATGCCACCGTAAATGGTGGACAGTTCTTCAGCTTTTTCGCCGAGGAGATAGGACAGCACAGCAAATGCTTCTTCGGGGTGTTGGGTGTATTCCATAATTCCGAAAGTGTCTGCGTGCAGCTTGGCTGTGGTGACGCCGTTGTATGAAGGAATCGGCGCAATGTCCCACGCATCAGCGAGGTCAGCGGTGCCCCAGCCCATATACCACTGGTGAATCGGAACCATGGCGACGTTGCCGCTGCCAAACCAGTTGCCGCCTGCCAGCAGGTCGCTGCCAGCATAAGCGCCGCTTGGGTAGAACGCCTGCGGGCCGTACATCGCATCGTGGTACCAATTTTCAGCATAACGCCAATTTTCGGGGATCACTGCGTTGCCGTCGGCATCAACAAAGTTTGCTGCGCCGAACAGGGTGTCACGGCCGCGCACATCGGTATGGCTAACGCCAAAGCCCCACTGCACGATCTGGGTATTATCGAATCCGTCCATGGTTGCATCGTTGCCGTTAGCATCAACGGTTAACATGCGGGCGAGTTCGGTTACAGTTTCAATATTCCACTCGTGCTCAACGCCGTCGGCGTCAACATACGGCTCGCCGTAGTTCATCGGGGGATAGGGCAGATCTGCTTCATCAAACAGGTCTTTGTTGTACATCATGAAGTAGGGGAACACGGCGAAGGGCAGGCCAACCTGACCTTCATCAGCGATGTGATAGAACTCGACCAGCGAGGGGTCAAAGTCGCTCAGATCGTAATTGGTGGATTCGATCAGCGGCGCCAGGTCAAGCCACGCGCCGGGGAAGGATGCGCGGCCACGCACGCCCATCGGGCCAACAATGTCCGGGGCGTTGCCAGCGGCGATCTGGGTGTTCAACACATCGTAAGCCTGAGCGTTGTCCACCACTTCCAGAACCAGTTCAATATCATCATGCGTCGCGTTGAAATCTGCGACAACGGCTTCCTGGCCGGCAATCGTCGGGGCGTCTGTGCCTGCGCCAAGACCTACATACCAGCGAATGGTGACGGGTTCCTGAGCGCTAACCACGCCGAAGGACAAGACTAAAATAGCTGCGAACACAACTGCCCCAAAAATATTTTGTTTGCGCATGGTTATCTCCTTTTTAGACTGCGCGCACATTAAACGAAACACCCTTTTTGAGAACGTTCATGAAGCGGTTTCCCCAAAAAGCTTCTTCTGCCGCTTTCCGCGCTGATGAGTAGCACAGTGCTTGAAAGCGCTCTCAAAACTAAACAAAGAGGTTCTGGGTAGGTTTCATCATCTCCCTTCACTAAACGGGCGATCCAGATCGAACCGCGACCACTAAGGCGCGGACAACCAGCGTCGTTGATTGCAGCGTGGCTGCGATGAAAAAAATTTTTAGCGTCGTAAAGTTCAAAATAAAGCTGCTCATCTATGACCTCACTGATAAGGGTGGCGGTTAAGTTAGCGACCCCCTACAGGCTCATAATCACATCTCAAATCAACTTTTTCTCCCCGTGAGCGCGCATTGAAAGCGCTCTCAAAACTCTGAAAATTAACTAGTCGCCGTGTTTTTGGCTTCCCGCGCCAGTCTTTCTAGATGCGCCGCAGCTTTCGCGAACAACCAGCGTTGTCGGAATGATTGGTGCTGCGCTTTCTGAACTTCGCCGTTCACTACTTTCAGCAGCAGTTCAACCGCATCCAACCCGGTTTGCTGAATTGGTTGGTGTATGGTTGAGAGGGCAGGGTTTTCTGATCGCTGTGCTGAAGGAAGATCGTCAAAGCCGATAATTGCGATGTCTTCAGGAACGCGCAACCCGGCTTCTTTGAGCGCCCGAATAGCGCCAAAGGCCATCGTATCGTTGGTCGCGAACACCGCCTGAGGCTTTCGCTTGATAAGCTGTTTCATTGCGTGATAGCCGCTTTCCAGCGAATAATCTCCGTAAGCGACCAGGTCTTCCGAAAACGGCAGCCCGTGATCGTTTAATGCCCGCTTGTATCCATCCAAACGCGCTTCGCCCGACTTATTCATGTACGAGACGATGATCCCGATATTCTCGTAGCCTAGCGAGATCAGATGTTCCGTTGCCAGATAGCCACCGGAAACGTTATCTACATCCACATAATGGGTGTTAGTGTCATTGTCTGGCTGCCCGATGAACACAATCGGAAGCTGGCTGGCAAGTAGGGTGGCGAGCATTTCACGGTTGCGGCGGCTGGCGGTGATGATCAATCCATCAACCAGACCTGTACCTACAACCGCTTGAATCACGTTGCGTTCTTCCTCAAGGGAATGAATCAGAAATAATGACAGAATCAGCCCGTTGGTGTTACAGCTTTGCGAAATCCCGTTAATGACGTATGCGTAATACGGGTCAGTGAATACTTCTTCAACGGTGCTGGGAATGATCAGCCCGACAATATTCGTGCGGCTGGAAACCAGCGAGCGTGCCACCGCATTGGGTTGAAAGCCGGTCTGCGCGATCACAGCTTCAACGCGCTCCCTGATCTCCGGGCGAATATGGGGGTAGTGATTGATCACCCGTGAAACCGTCGCCCGTGAAACGCCGGCTAATTTTCCAATCTCTTCTAAGGTATATCGCTTCATGCCAAACTCTACCTTGAGAGCGCTCTCAATATTTAGTGTAACCAGATTTTTTTAACTTGTTACACAGTTTGTGTAATCTGAACAACCGGCGCTGCTGCTCAAAAGCGCGAATTTAAACGGTTAAGTCGCGGGAAAATGAGTCGTAAAATTGCTGTCGGAAGATCGGTGATAAAAAGACCTGATTATATAACTCGCCCAAATGGGCAGCCTTTGGCGGCAGCCGCTGCGCCGTTCATCGCCCCAAATCTGCGGCCAGCAAAAAGTGAAAATTTCGCTGACCGCAGACGGTCAATCTTTAGACTATGATTTTGGCACTAACCGCAGCGTCATGATCTGGTAAGGCGTTAGCTCAAAGGTGACGCTGTTGCCATCGGCTTCGAGCGCCAGTTCATTTTCTTCCAGCAGATTGCAGCGATAGGCCGCCTGTAACGGAAACCCTACCTGAAGCTGCACTTTCCCGCGCGCCCGCTGGTGTTCATAAAGCCGCACGATGATCCCGTCGCCATCCTGCGCCTGCTTCACGGTTTCAATAATGGCATTGGCCGAATTTACGCGCACAAACGATTCGCGGGGGCTTTCAGCCGTATTTCCGGCTTGCACGCGCCGCAAAATTACCGGATTGTTCAGGTGATAGGCTGCGGGCACCACGCCATTACGCCAATCGCCGGTATGCGGCAGCAGGCTGTAGGTCATGTGATGTTCGCCCTGATCGGCGTGGGGATCGGGACTCGTGGCGCTTTTTAACAGCGTGAGCCGGACGGTGTGATCGAGCACGTCATGCCCGTACTTACAGTCATTCAACAGGGCAGCGCCGTAATTGCTCTCGCTCAAATCTACCCACTTATGGGCGCAGGTTTCAAAACGCGCGCGCTCCCATGAAGTGTTGCGGTGGGTCGGGCGCTGCACGTTGCCCCATTGAATATCGAAGGTTGCATATGGCGACAGGACGTTTAGCGGGAAGGCGGCTTTCAGCAGAATATGCTGTTCGTGCCAGTCAATCCACGTATCAAAATCAAGCTGCTTGCTGTTGCGCTGCAAGAATACCTTCTGCACAATCATGCTGTCCCGGTAAGGGCGGCGAACTTCAAACCCGGCGCGTATCGGGCCGGATTCTATAATTGTCAGGCTTTCAACCTGATCAACGCGCTCGGTGCGATCTTCGTAATATATGTCAATGTCCCATGCATCGAACTGCATCGGGCGATCTTCAAACGCCAGCAGCACATTGGCGCTCGCGCCGTCAGGCAAAACCTCCCGCGCCGCTTCTTTATCCCACAGCCGAATAATTTCACCCTGCGGGTTGAACTCAACGCGCACCAGCCCATTTTCCAGCACCAGCCCGGTTGCCGTCTTCTCGATCACCAGCTCATTCGTGAATGTGGGCGCGGCGGACTCGATGCGCAAAGGCAGCAGGGCATAAGGCGCGCTGTCGGGCAGCTCCAACAGGGTGCCTTCACTTGTCGTTTGCTGTATCAGCGGTGTGCCGGTGATGCCGTCAACGATCTGCGCGTTTTCTGGCAGCGTTTCGGAAAACAGCCCAACCCGCGCGCCGCCAAACGACGTAGGATTGATGGCAATCAGGTCTGCTTCGGCGGGTAAGGTGCTCGCTAGCGCTGTAATTGCGCTCTCCAGTGCGCTGCTGCCCAACTGCATGATCGTTTGGTAATCACGCGCGCTGTCAACGTAAACCTCGCCAATAGACGAGCCGGGCAAAATATCGTGGAACTGGTTCAGGCAAACCAGCTCCCACGCCTTCTGGAAGGTGTCATGCGGGTATTCATAGCCGGTGGTCAGGCTAGCCCATGCTGCCAGAAACTCAGCATCGTGCAGCAAAAACTCACTCTTGCGGTTGCTGCGCTTGTTCCGGCTTTGGCTGGTGAAAGTGCCGCGATGATATTCGAGATAAAACTCGCCATTCCACACCGGCAGTTGATCAGATGCCGTTTCGGCAATGTGATCCATGAATTCGCGCACGGTGCCGGGGCGCACGCGCGGCGCGCCGGGAAATGGATGCAAGGCGGCCATGTTTTCCAACATTTCGCGGGTTGGCCCGCCCCCGCCGTCGCCATAGCCGTAGGCCATCAGCAGCTCGTTATGCACGCCCTTCTGACGGAAGTTTTTCCATGTGCCAAACGCCTGCTTAACCGACATCAGCGCGTTATAGGTGGTGGCGTGGGGCAGGTAGGTGTTTCCTTCTGGAGTGGTCAGGAAGTAAGTGAGAATCCGCGTGCCATCCAGCCCCTGCCACCACAACATTTGTTCAGGCATCTGGTTGTACTGGTTCCAACTCATCTTGTGCGTCACAAAATACTGGATGCCCGCCTGCTGCATCAATTGGGGCAGCGCCCAACTGTAGCCAAAGGTATCTGGCAGCCATAACAGCGGGGTGTCTTCGGTTCCGAAGTGCTGGCGGAAGAATGACCGGCCTAGCAAAAACTGCCGCGCCAGCGATTCCGCGCCGATGGTGTTGCAGTCTGGTTCAACCCACGTCCCGCCGATCAGCTCCCAGCGCCCTTCCTCAACGCGCTGCTGAATCTGCGCGAACAGTTCGGGATAAGTTTCTAGCGTATATTGGTACAGTTGTGGCTGGCTTTGGGTGAATTTGAAATCGGGAAACTGCTCCATCAGCCGCAGCACATTGCTAAAAGTTCGGCCAGCCTTGCGCCGTGTTTGCCCTAGCGTCCACAGCCATGCCACGTCAATATGGGCATGCCCCGCGCCAATAATGTCTACTTCCATCGGCGCTCCAGCGTCGGCGATTCCCGCTTGCAAAACTTCCAGCGCGGCGGGGACGCTCTCATAAAAGGCATCCGTCCCCACAGGATCGCGCGTGTCCAGCGTTTTGAAAGCTGCATCGAGCGCGTTATATAGTTTGTTCGTGACCGGATGTTCTTCGCCCAGTATTTCGGCCACTTCGAGCGAGACATGCGTCGCCACGATCAGATCACGCGTGGGCTGATGAATTTGCACTACCGCGCACTCGCGCATATAAAGCCGCGTATGTGGATCGTCGTCGCTCCAGCCGCCTAAGCCTGTCCAGCCATGCAGCGCCAGAAGATGCCTTTTTCCATCGCGCAGATCGTCTGCTAGCCGGATTTCGTGATGATGGCGGTCAGTTGATGCTGTCGCTCTCCCGTCAATGTAGGTCAGCGCTTCGGGATGCGAAAAGTCGCCCGAATCGCCCATCGGCAAATACAAGGCTACAGGAATAGCTGCATCCCAGTTTGCGGGAATCTCGAAGCTGCCGCGCATCGCGAAGTTTGTTTTCCATGCGCCCCAATAGCTGTGAGGTTGAATCACTTCCCACGTGCTGTCATTCACATCGAAGCCGACTGGAGGCTCTTGCAGCGGGCTGTCCAGCTTCGTGTAGCGAAATGGCGGCAGAGGATGTTTTTGGATGTAGACCAACGGTTCAATGAGCGCGAGACGCTTCAGAATTTTTTGCGCTGTCCAGCGAAATACGTGTGACAAGAGAAAGACTCCTTTTACAGGTGGTATGTGGCCTTACTGCGGATAGATTTAGGGTATTCTGGCATGATAATCAGCCGTCTTTCCCGCATGGATGTTGAAACTCCGGTTACAGGTAAGTGTGAGGCGCTAATTTAACCGTAGTTATGGCTAAGTATTGTGCGCGAGAAATGCCGCCTTGACGAACTTCGCCCGCCGCGCTTCGTTTAGCCGCCCTTTCGCCAGTGTGTCATAAGAGAGGGCATGACCGGTTAGGCCAGAGCTGCGGGACTGGAGCGATATTTATCCATAACGCGCGTTATTTTAGATTTTTTTAGCGTCTATTGCACGTTGATAATCAGGGATAATCTCGCCAGAAAGCGGCCGGCGGGTTACAGTTGGTGTCATTCGATCTGATTCTAAATGGATTTTCAAAATGGCTGTCCCAATTCCGCAAACTTACGCCGCCGCGCCCGACCGCTATGACGGCATGATTTATCGTTATTCTGGCCGCAGCGGCTTGAAGCTGCCGGTCATTTCGCTTGGCCTTTGGCATAATTTTGGTGAGGTAGACCGCATTGACAACGGGCGCGCTATGCTGCGCCGCGCCTTCGATCTGGGCATTACCCATTTTGACCTCGCCAACAACTATGGCCCGCCGCCCGGCTCTGCTGAATCCATGTTCAAGGTCATTCTTGATAAAGACCTGCGCCCCTATCGCGATCAACTGGTCATTTCCACTAAAGCCGGATACTACATGTGGGAAGGCCCATATGGCGAATGGGGTTCACGTAAATATCTGATTTCCAGCATTGATCAAAGCCTGAAGCGCATGGGGTTGGAATATGTAGATATTTTCTATCACCATCGCCCTGATCCGGATACGCCGCTTGAAGAAACCATGATGGCGCTGGATCAGATTGTGCGGCAGGGAAAAGCGCTATATGTCGGCATCTCTAACTATGACGCTGAACAGACCCGGCGGGCTGCATCTATCTTGCGCCAATTAGGCACGCCCTGCCTGATCAATCAGGTTATTTACAGCATGTTTAACCGCTGGGTAGAGCCAGATTTGCTGGATGCTTGCGCTGAAGAAGGCGTTGGCACGATCTTCTTCTCGCCGCTGGCGCAGGGAATGCTCACGGATCGCTATTTAGGCGGCATCCCCGAAGAGTCCCGCGCGGGCAAGACCGGCACGTTTCTTCAGCGCGAGCAGATCACGGAAGAAAAATTGGCCGTTGTTCGCCGCCTGAACGATATTGCGCTAACGCGCGGGCAAACGCTGGCGCAAATGGCGCTGGCATGGGTGCTGCGGCATCGCACATCTACCTCAGCGCTGATCGGCGCGAGCACCGTTCGGCAGGTTGAAGATTGCGCGGCTGCCGCTAAAAATCTGGCGTTTACCGATGGTGAACTGCGTGAAATTGACGCGGTATTAGCAGGTTAGCTGCGGGATTCCGGCGCATAAAATGCCCGTGTTCGCAAAAACACGGGCATCTATGTAATTATTTCACGCCTACCCTGATCAGCAGTATGCCCTCAGCCCTATTTCCGATCAAGATAGTATCGTTATTCGCCCAAACCAGCGGCATGCGCTGTGAACTGGTAGGCGGGGCAAACTGCCCTGCCAGCACTAAATGACCCGGCGCTCCCGGCGCAGGGCTGATATACAAACCTGAACTTTCTGGATTTTCCGGGTTATTTACAAGGTAAGCCAGCGCGTTGCCTTCGGGCGACCAGCCCGCGCCAATGACAATTTGCGAGTCGTCAAAGGGGATTATTTCCCCTGTCGCGGGGTCAACCACTTCTACGCTCGAAACTGTGGTGCCATAGACCATTCCACGCGCAGTAATATTCAAAAGATAGCTGCCGTTTGCTGAATAGGCCAGATTTTGCGGCCGATCCGGCTCTTCTTCGATAGCAACTGCCTGTTCTGGCTCAAGATTGTCCAGTCCCATCGTCCAGATTCCATTTTCTGGCGCGCTGCCAAAGTCGTTAATGTTATAGGCAACTTCGGAGCTGGCGCGCGAGGCAGCAATAAGGTAAATGCTCAATCTTCTTGGCGCGGTCAGCGCTGCGATTTCCTGTGGTTCGCTGCCGGAAAGGTCTATGTGCATCAGATGCGCGTATCCAAGATCGTCATCTGGAATATAGCGCAGGAAAAGCAGCGTATCGTCATCGAGCCATTGAGGGGCGACATCGAAAAACCCGCTGTAGTCGGGATCTATCGGGGTGCCCGTCGTCTGATCTTGTGTCAGTACAACAGCCTCGAAAGTCTCGGTGTTGAGGATGCGGATATCGGTATCATTTATAAATAAAAATGCCTCGCGATAGGTGGGTAGGGTAAGCCACTGCCCATCAGGCGACCAGTAAATCTCTTCTGTATCTCTACCTGAAATTTCCCTATCCAGTTCTGTACACGCTTCTTCTACCCACACGTTGTTATCATCAAGCATATAAAAGCAGAATGTCGATCCGTCGACATACACAAAGCGTGTGCCATCTGGAGATAAGTGTGCGGAAGATTGTATAGGCGAGCCGGCTCTCAATGGCAGATCTTGTACATCAAGCACTATGTAATTGTCGTAGATCGGAAGATCACCCTGTGCCAAAACGCCAGGTGTCCCTAACGCTAGCACCAGCATCAAGGTGAGCATACGGGCAACTTTTTTTAGTCGCATGTTCATATACCTCTGCTGTGATCAATAAAGGATTTATAAGTGTAGCATGGAAATTAGCATAGCATGGGCTGGACACGCCACCGTTTACGCCAACAGATGCATGTATTTTAGCCCGTTCCCGGTGATCAGCAGTACGATGCGCTCATCGGCCTGAATTTTCCCCGCTGCCAGCAAGTGGGGCAGCGCCGCTGCTGTAGCCGCCGCCTCAGGGGCGACGAATATGCCTTCGCTGCGCCCGATTTCGATTTGTGCAGCCCGAATCTCGTCATCGCTTACCGCCAGTGCTGTTCCGCCGCTTTCGCGCACAGCCCGCAAAATCAGAAAATCGCCTACAGCCGCTGGAACCCGCAGCCCATCGGCAATTGTCGCGGCGTTCTGCCACATTTCCGCCAGTTCAACCCCCTGCTCATAGGCGCGTACAATCGGGGCGCAGCCCGCGCTTTGCACGCTGATCATGCGCGGGCGCTTGCTTCCGATCCAACCTAGCGCTTCCATTTCTGCGAACGCTTTCCAGATGCCGACGATGCCCGTGCCGCCCCCGGTGGGATATACGATCACATCGGGAAGCTGCCAGCCCATCTGTTCGGCAATCTCGTAACCCATCGTTTTCTTACCTTCAACGCGGTAAGGCTCTTTCAATGTCGAAAGATCAAACCACCGGCCTTCATCCGCGCCCTGCCGCACCAATTTAGCGCAGTCGGTGATCAGCCCATCAACCAGCGTGATCTCCGCGCCTAACGCTTTGATTTCAGCGAGAAAAGCAGGCGGCACATCCTGCGGCAAATACACGTAAACCGGCAGTCCCGCGCGTGCGCCGTAGGCGGCTGCGGCGCTTCCAGCATTTCCGGCGCTGGGAATCGCCAATGCTTTAACGCCCAATTCCGCAGCCCGTGAAACAGCCATCACCAGCCCGCGCGCCTTGAACGAGCCAGTCGGGTTGATTCCTTCATCTTTGGCGTATAGCTGGCTTAACCCAAGCGCCTTGCCCAGCCGGCTAACAGGCAGCATTGGCGTGAAGCCTTCGCCCAGAGTGTAACGGAATGATTCGCCCTGTACGGGCAGCATTTCGCCGTAGCGCCACAGTGATTTAGGGCGGTTTTTCAGGCGTTCAGGGGTGAAATTCGCTTTTGCTGCATCAAGGTCATAGCGCGGCAGTAAAGGCTTGCCACAGGCCGGGCATAAATTGAGAATCTCGCGAAAATCGTAAGTTTTGCCACACCAACCGCATTCCAGATGACTAAGATAGCTTTGCATCATACGCATCCCATCTCCATAAAATCATATCCGCGAAAGATCGCGCCAGCGGATATACTAGAGCGACTTGAGCTTAACGCGGGGACGGCAATTTCACATGTTCGGAAAAGTTTGTCTGGTCACTGGCGCCACAGACGGTATTGGCAAAGAGACGGTGCGGGCGCTGGCGGCAGTTGGGGCAACCGTTGTTGGGGTAGGGCGTAACCCCGCAAAAATTAAGGCCGCCTTACAGGATATTGGCGAAACTTCCGGTTCGCTTGAATTTTTGACCGCCGATCTCTCTTCACAGACGCATATCCGCATGTTAGCCGAAGAATTCAGGCGCAAATATACACGGCTGGATGTGCTGGTCAATAATGCTGGCGCGTTGTTCACCAGCTACCGCGAAAGCATAGACGGCATCGAAATGACCTTCGCCTTGAACCATCTCAGCTATTTTCTGCTGACGAACCTGCTGCTGGACTTGTTGATTGCCAGCGCGCCATCTCGGATCATCAATGTGGCGTCTGATGCGCATGGCGGCGGGCAGTTGAACTTTGATGATCTGGGCAACCGGCGTAATTACAGCGGATGGGATGCATATAACGACTCGAAACTTGCCAACATTATGTTCACCTATGAGTTGGCGCGGCGTGTGGAAGGCAGCGGCGTGACTGTGAATGCGGTACATCCCGGCTTTGTGAACAGCAATTTCCAAAGGGCAGCAGGCTTGAATATGCGCGGGCCATTAAGTTCAGAAGAAGGCGCAGATACGCAGGTCTGGCTGGCTGCTTCAGATCAAGTTGAAGGGATTAGCGGAAAGTACTTCGTGCGCCGCAGTGAAACACAGTCCTCAGAAGAATCTTACGATCAAGCCGCTGCGCGCCGCTTATGGGATGCCAGCGCCCGGTTGGTCGGGATGCCCGTCACCCAATAAATTGCTGGAAATAAAAAACCCTCCCCTTGAGATATGGGGAGGGTTGTTCATGCGATCTGTCGCCTAAACTGGCTTTAGATTCGCCTCAATCTGCTCACGATACGGCTCAAGGAACGGCGGCAGCGCCAGCTTCTCGCCCAGTGTTTCCAGCGGCTCATCAGCATCGAAACCGGGGCCATCGGTTGCCAGTTCAAACAGGATGCCGTTGGAGATGCGAAAGTACAGCGACTTGAAATAGAAGCGATCTACCAACCCCGAATTGCGTACCCGATAGCTTCCCAGCCGTTCCAGCCATTTTTCCTGTTCGCTGGCATCCGTCAGCCGGAAAGCCACGTGATGCACGCCGCCGCGACCAAGAAAAGCGTGCCGTAAACCCGGCTGCTCAATGATATGCACTTCTTTGCCCGGCCCGCCGCCATCCATCGCGAAGATGGTGACGGTTTCATCAGGATTTGCCGGATTCGGCTGCTCGGAAACCTTCTCAAAGTTGAGCAGCGTGGTAAAAATAGGCTCCATAGGCGCAAGATGCGGCACCGAAAGCGTAACCCCGTAGAACCCGCGAATCGCATACGCTACAGGGATACCCGCGCCATCCCACACTTCACCTTCAAAATCTGCGCCTTGATCGTCTACCAGCGTCATTCGCTGGCCTTCCGGGTCTTCAAAGCTTACGATGTCATGCCCATTGAATTGCTCAATCTCGCTGTGCATGACCTGATATTCGTCAAATCGCGCCAGCCAGTATTCCAGCGCCGGGCGCCCATTAACGCGGAACATGGTGTTTATAACGCTGTCGGTGCCGCGAACCGCCCGCGCGGCTTGCGGCCAGTCAAAAAAGGTCATGTCTGTGCCGGGAGAACCGATCTTATCGGCATAGAACATATGATAGGCGCTGGTATCGTCCTGATTCACACTTTTCTTGACCAGTCTTAGCCCCAGAATACGGGTATAGAAATCACGATTTTGCTGAATCTTGCCGGTAACGGCGGTTACATGATGGAGTCCGTGAAGTTGCATGTTGTTTTCCTTTTCTTAAACGACAAGCGTCGTCGCGTTGATTTCGCTTTAACGTGAACTGTCTGCCAGATCGGCAGCAATCTGCTGAATCCATTGGCGCGATTCAAGAACATCGGCTTCAGTCAGCCCGTGACCTGTAGGCTGCTTCTGAAAGGTAACCGCTGCATTACAGTCATTCAGCAGGTGGGCAAGCACCTCAGCCTGAGAAAATGGCACCATTTGATCGCGCAGCCCGGTTTCAATCAGCACGTTCACGCCGCTCAAATCGGGCAGCTGCTCCGGGCGCAAAGGCAGCATCGGGCGCAGCAAAATGGCATGCTTCAGCGTTTCAGGGCGTAGTAACAGCGTGCTGGCTGCGATGTTCGCCCCGTTCGAGTAGCCAACTGCAATCACCGATTCAGGCGCGATGTTGTATGCGTCAATTGCCCTTTCAATCCAATCTGCGAGTTCGTGGGTGCGGAAGATCAGGTCTTCCATATCGAACACGCCTTCAGCTTTGCGGCGGAAGAATCGCGGCATAGTGCCTTCCAGAATTTTGCCGCGTGGGCTAAGTATTCCTGCGCCCGGTGCAAACTGGCTTCCCAGCGCAAGCATTGAGTTTTCGTTTCCGCCGGTGCCATGTAACAGCAGCAGTGTTGGCGCGTCAGCCTCTGATGCTGGCGTGTAGTGATGGATGAAATCCTGAACGTTCATGCGCTGTACCCTTCGTGTTCCCTCATTCGATAAATTGATTAAACGTCGAATGATTTGACATCGAATAGATTATCACACTATAATCGGGGTGTCAATCAGAATTGCGTTAGAACGCGGGGCGTATTGTGGGCACAAAATATCAGGGAACACACGCCGAAATTCAGGCGTTGGACGTTTACATCAAGCTCACCCGTGCTGCTGCCAGCGTGCTGGAGCGTACCAATCGCCATTTAAGCGAGTTTGGGCTAACGCCCAGCCAGTTCGGAGTCTTGGAAGTGTTGTATCATCTCGGAACGCTGCCGCAAATCGAAATCTCGCGGAAACTGCTGCTCAGCACCGCCAACATGACAACGGTGCTTCAGAATCTAGAGAAAAACGGCCTTGTTTGCCGGGAACGCGATCCGCATGACCAGCGTTACGTTCAGGTTTCAATCACTGACGCGGGGCGCGTTTTGATGAAAGAAGTGCTGCCCGCGCATGTGGCGGGCATTCTGGCTGAAATAAGCGTGCTTTCAAACGAAGAACAGCAAACGCTGGAACGCCTGTGCCGCAAACTGGGCTTGCAGCACGGCTGAACAGGCGCAGCTTACCCCTTTGCAACTGGCTGATAATGGAGCACCACCACGCCTGTGCTCAATGGGGTGGCGCTCAATAACGTGAATTTGGTCATGTTGAGTTTCTCGAATAACCGCTGGCCGCCGCCTGCTACCACCGGATACACCAACAGGCGCAGTTCATCAATCAGATCGTGTTCTAGCAGCGTTTGCGTGAATTCCCCGCATCCGTACTGTAAGAGAATCCCGCCGCCTTGTGTTTTTAGCCGGGCGATCTCACTGGCCGCGTCTCCCTCTAGCAGCGATGCATTCCAGCTCAGCGGCTCGCTCAATGTGCGCGAAGCTACATATTTGGGCAGCGCGTTCATCCGGTCAGCAAAGGCATTAGACCCTGCGCGGGATGACCATGCTTCGGAAAAACCCTGATAAGTTTCGCGACCCATGATCAGCGCATCAGCGGCTAAAAGCTGCTCAGATGCGTACTGCATGAATTCTTCGTTGGCGTAATCAAATGACCAGTTTTGCGGGTTCTCTATCACCGCATCTAACGTCATCATGGTTGAAATGATTACCTTGCGCATGGTTAGCCTCTCTTTGTGTTTATCTCAGCTAGCTTTAGGATAGAGGGCTGCCAGCGCTGCGTCTTGTAAAAAAAACGCACCTAAATTCTTACGCTGATAGGGGCGATCTGGCGGGGTGTTTGGCCGACGAAGCGTTTAAGCGAACGGGTAAGATGTGCCTGATCGTAATATCCATTTTCAAAGGCAGCGTTCAGAATCGAAGCGCCGTTTCGCAGCATTTCGGCAGCCTTATGTGCCCGTTGAATCTGGTGAAATGTGCTTTGGGTGATGCCGGTTGCCTGTACAAAGTGATATTGAAGCGCGCGCGGCGAAATCTTCAGCGGGCGGTTTGCCAGCACAGCTTCAACGACGGGATCGCTTACCAGCAGGCCTTGCCGCACCATCCGTTGAATGAAGATGTCAGCATTATCAAACGTCGGCCGTTCCCATACGCTCCCATTTAGCCAGAAAGATTTTTTGCCAGCTTCTAGCAGCAGGATGTCCCCATTCACCATCTTTTCAATGGGCAGGTGAGGCATATATGTGCCTGTTTTGAAACGGACGCCAAAAAATTCAGCATCGGCGGGGCAGTTGGTAACCACTGCCCTTGTTTCTGGCCCGCGAACTGTGACATGGTTTTTGCCTTGATAGCGCCAGATCACCATCTCCCAACTGGTGGCCGCTTGCGAAATAAATGAGCCGGCCATGCTGCTTTGTGTGCGCCAGAAGGCTTCCAATAATGGCGATTCTGGCGCCCGATCCTCAAAAACAAAATCCATTTAATTTCTCTCAGCCAGCGTTCAACATCCCTTTATACATGATTAAACCATGCACAGAATGTGACGGCAGGAAAAGAAATGGCGAAAGCTCGTGGTCTGTGTTGTTTGGAAACTGCATTTATTTAAAGTATATTTAACAATCGAGCAACAAGGTTTAAGAGAAGAATTCTACTTGAAAGGATTTATGATGAATTCTAGAACCCGCGTCTCGTTACTTCTGCTCTGTCTTGTGATCGCTATGGTTGCCGCTCCAGCGATGGCGCAGGATACAACGTTGACCGTGCTTTGCACGCCTCAGGAAGACTGGTGCGTGGCGATGACCGAAGCGTTTGAGGCAGAAACCGGCATTGATACCAACTATGTCCGTCTGTCCTCTGGCGAAGCGCTGGCGCGTATTCGTGCAAGCAGCGCCGACCCTGAATTTTCGGTGTGGTGGGGCGGCCCGGCAGACGCTTTTATCGCTGCCTCTGAAGAAGGTGGCCTGATCGAGCAGTATGACTCGCCCGAAGCAGCGGCCATTCCGGATCAGTATAAAGACCCCGATGGCTATTGGACGGGTGTATATGTGGGCGCGCTCGGCTTCTGCTCCAATGTTGACGTTTTGGAAGAACTAGGACTTGAAGCGCCAACCTCATGGGACGATTTGCTCGCCCCCGAACTGCAAGGCTTCGTGGCGATGGCGCACCCTGCCACATCAGGTACGGCATTCACCGCCTTCTGGACGGTTGTGACGCTGAAGGCTGATGCGCTTGAAGCCGCTGAAGCAGGCACTGGCTATGACGAAGATGGCAATCCCACCGAAGCCGCCGTTGACGAAGCTTTCGCGTACTTCACCGAACTGAACAATAACATTCTGCAATATACCCGTTCTGGTTCGGCTCCGGGCACGCTGGCAGGGCAGGGTGAAATCGCTGTGGCGATCATCTTCTCTCACGACTGCACTAAGCTGCAGCAGGAAGGCTTCGAGGGTATTTTGACCACCACCTTCCCCGAAGAAGGCACCGGTTATGAAATCGGCGGTATGGCTATCATCGCTGGCGCGCCGGAACCAGATGCTGCCCGTATGTGGTATGACTGGGCGCTGACTGCTGCCGCGCAGGAAATTGGCCCCACCGTAAATTCGCTGCAACTGCCGACAAATCCTGACGCTGCGATCTCTGAGCTGGCAGTGAACCTGAGCGAGATCAATGTGGTGGATTATAACTTTGCAGCGGCTGGCGCCAGCCGTGTGGCAATTACCGAACGCTTCGACGCTGAGGTTGCATCCGCACCTGCTGAGTAATCTCATTTAACACCGCCTATTTTTAAGCTGGCCTCTGCTCAACTGAGTGGAGGCTGGTTTTTATCGGGGGAAAGCTGTGCAAGGAATACGAAATAACCAACAGGTCAAACAATTCAGGGCATTACTTAAAGATCCGCTTTTATTGGTTGTATTGTTGTTTTTGATCTTCTTTGTGGTAGTTGCTATTTTGCTGCCAATTCTGTCCATTGTGCGCGAAAGCGCCTCTGATGATGGACGGCCTTTATTCATTCGCTATCTCTCTGATCCGGTCTATCAAGGCATCATCTGGAATACGCTGATTCTGGGTACGCTGGTGGGCGTCATTGGGACGGCGATAGGCTTCCTGTTCGCCTTCGTGCAGGTAAAGCTCAACGTTCCCTTCAAGCGGTTTATGCATCTGGTGGCGCTGGTGCCGGTCATTTCGCCGCCGTTTGCGCTTGCGACCTCAGCCATTGTGTTGTTCGGGCGCAGCGGTTCTATCTCGCGCGGCATCTTTGGCGTGCGTTACGATATTTACGGGCTGGACGGCCTGGTATTTGTAATGACGCTGTCCTTCTTCACGATTACCTATCTCAACCTGCGCGGCATGATGGAAGCGCTTGACCCCGCGCTGGATGAAGCGGCGATCAATCTTGGCGCGAATCGCTGGCGGGTGTTCCGCACCGTCACTATTCCGATGCTGCTGCCGGGTATTGCCAGTTCATTCTTGCTGCTGTTTGTTGAAGCCATCGCCGATCTTGGCAACCCGCTCGTTTTAGGCGGGAATTACGAAGTGCTGGCGACCCGCGTTTACGTGACGGTGATCGGCTTGTATAACCCCACAGGCGCGGCGGTACTTTCGATCATCCTGCTGGTGCCTTCGCTGCTCGTGTTTGTTGTTCAGCGCTTCTGGATCAGCCGCATCAGCGTAGTTTCTGTGACGGGTAAACCTACTGGCACGCCGCAAACCATTGAGAATCCATTTGTGAAATGGGGGTTGTTCGCGGCGGCGATGTTCGTTTGCCTGATGGTGGTGCTGCTTTACGGCGCTATTTTACATGGCGCGTTTGTTAATGTTCCCGGCGTGCGCTGGGATTTCACATTAGAACATTTTGATTTTGTGATCAATGGCATTGGCTCTCAGGCGATGCGTGATACTACGGTGCTTTCCAGCATCGCTACGCCAATTGCCGCAGTCATCGGTATTTTGATCGCCTACTTTGTGGTGCGAAAGCAGTTTTTAGGCCGCGATCTGCTGGACTTTGGCGCGATGCTGGGCATTGCCGTGCCGGGAACGATCATTGGTATCGGCTATATTCTGGCCTTCAATACGCCGATCATGATTGGCGGCGTCACGATTATTCCCAAGCTAACTGGCGGCCAGGCCGTTTTTGGCGGTGCGCTGGCAATTGTGCTGGTGTATATCACACGAAGCGTGCCAGCGGCGCTGCGTTCGGGCGTTTCATCACTTTCGCAGATTGATCCTGCGATTGAAGAAGCCTCAGTCAGTTTAGGGGCGGATAGCGCCAGAACTTTCCGTAGAATTACGCTGCCGCTAATTCGTCCGGCGTTGTTTGCCGGGTTGGTTTATGCGTTTGCCCGGTCAATGACTACCATCTCTGCGATTATATTTTTGACTACGCCGCAGACGAAAATTATGACGCAGCAAATTCTGAATGAAGTTGAGAACGGGCGTTATGGCAATGCTTTTGCCTATTGTGTGATTCTGGTGGTGATTGTGCTTGTGGCAATTGGCGTGTTTTACGCCCTTGTCGGAACCAACACCGGCGCTGAACGTCGCGTAAAGGGCAGGTAAAAATGGAAGAACAATCGAAACAGGTTTTGCTAAAGTTGGTGAACATCGTCAAAGAATTTCCTGATCGCAGCGGGCGCGGCGCGGTGCGGGCGGTGGATGAAGTTTCGCTTGATATTTACGATGGCGAATTTTTGACGCTGCTTGGCCCTTCGGGCTGCGGTAAAACGACGACCTTGCGCCTGATCGCAGGGTTTGAAATGCCTAATCAGGGAAAGATTTCGCTGGAAGAAAAGGATATTACCCAGCAGCCGCCGAATAAACGGGATATGGCGCTGGTCTTCCAAAATTACGCGCTGTTTCCGCACATGTCTGTTTTCGACAATGTGGCTTATGGGCTGCAATCGCAAAAGATGCCCCGCGCTCAAATACGGGAAAAAGTGAACTCGTCGCTGAATACCATGGGGCTTGGCGGGTTGGGGGATAGACGGCCAAACCAGCTTTCCGGCGGGCAGCAGCAGCGCGTGGCGCTGGCGCGTTCGCTGGTGATGGAACCGCGCATTTTGCTGTTTGACGAACCACTTTCCAACCTTGATGCCAAACTGCGCGTGCAGATGCGCAGTGAAATTCACCGCTTGCAGCGCAGCCTGGGAATCACCAGCATTTACGTGACTCATGATCAGGTTGAGGCGATGGCGCTTTCTGATCGCATCGTGGTGATGAATAAAGGCAAAATCGAGCAGATGGGCACGCCTGAAGAAATTTATCATTACCCGAAAACTCGCTTCGTAGCCGACTTTATTGGACGCGCTAATTTCTTGCCGGCCACTGCGAAGGCTGTCACAAATGGGCAGGTAAGCCTGAGCTTACTGGGCAAACAGATTGAGACCCGCGCCCCGTTTGAGATGGCGGCAGGCACAGAAGTAACGGCAATGCTGCGCCCCGAAGCGCTATTGCTTCGGAAGGATGCCTCACTGCCACAGGCGATCATTGAGCAGGCCATGTACCTGGGTACGGAAATCGAGTATCTGATCAATCTGGATGGCACTACGATCACGATTGCCGATAATGATCCGCGCAGGCAGCATATGTTTGCCGAAGGCGAGACGATTGGCATTGACTTTATCCCCGAAGCCGTTCATTTGCTGCCGGAGTAAGGCGGAAACGCTGTAACTTAGGCGACTTCTATAAGCGGAGATGTGCATCGTTTCTGGCATGTCTCCGCTGTTGTTTGTGGGTAAGCATGCGTTTTTGACTCCAATCTTTCCACAAAATGCACGACAAATATTGCCGCGCTTTGATTTATACTGCGCGGCGACTGTGGCGATTCGGACAGATGCTAATGCCTCTCATCATCACGCAGGAACGGCCTGATACGACGGAAGCGATGCTGCTCATTGACGAACTGACGGCGGCGCTGGAGCCGTTTTACCCGCCTGAAAGCCGGCATGGGTACAGCGCTGAAAAGCTGGTGCGTGAAAACGTCGCGTTTTTCGTGGCGCGATATGACGGCGAGCCGGCAGGATGCGGCGGCGTACTGCTGGCAGGCAGTGAGTACGCTGAAGTGAAACGGATGTATGTGCGCCCACAGTATCGGGGGCGCGGCATCGCCGGGCAGATTCTTAACCACCTTGAAGGCTACAGCCGCGCACACGGGTTAACCGTGATGCGACTGGAGACCGGAATATATCAGACAGAGGCGATTGGCCTGTATCAAAAATTGGGTTACAAGCGCATCTCCCCATTTGGCGCTTACCGGGATGACCCGGTGAGCATGTGTTTTGAAAAACGCCTGGAATGATATTCACCGGGCGCCGGGCTGCGGGTTGAAAAGCCTGTTTAGCTGCCAATCCATTTATAGATGAACCCTGATGAGTCTTGTATGGTAAACCCAGGAAAGCGGCCATTTGGGGTGACGATGGTGATAGGGCTTGCGGGATCGTAGCTGCCTTCCGGCGCGAGATCGTTCACGAAATCAATATCGGCCAGGCGCGCCCATTTGCCGGGGATGCCTAATTCAAGGTCAATTTCGACATCGTAGTTTTCAAAATTGAGCAGCACGATGATTGTCTCCAATGGGTTGGCGGATGGCATTGAACGCCAGCCTACCACGCGCCTGCCTGCGCCATGCTGATCATCCAGCCATGTTCCGGCAATCCACTCAAATTGCCCGTCTGCAATCGGGTTGTAGCCATGCAGCTTTAGCCCTGGATAGCGCCGCCGAAGCCGTATTAGCCTTGATGCCCACGCAAAGAAACCACTGTCGTCAGGATTTTTCGGCGCTGTATAGTACGTCGTATTGCGCTCACGTTCAGCGCCAAACTCTGCGCCCATGTAGATCATGGGCTGCCCCAACGCCACCATCGTTGCGAACAGACCGAGACGAGATTTACGCTCTTTAGAGGCGGGATTGTTTAACGCCCCAACCGTTCCCACTTCAAAGGCGACGCTATTTTCATCGTGGCTTTCGCAGTAATTCACCACGTTATTGGTATGCGCCGCAAAACTGTCTTTTGAGAAATAGAAGATTGAGCCGATGGTTCGCGGATCGTTGGTTTCGGCCTCAAATACACCTTCGCGCAGCAGCGCTTTGATGGTGTCGTGAAAGTTATTGCACCACTGCCCGTAACCATCAAACCCCCGGCGGTTCAAATCCTGCTCATTGGGCATGTTTTCGGCAATCAGAATCACCTCTGGCTTAATGGCCTGTAATTCATCTGCCATACGCTGCATGAATCCGTGATTCATCAGCGAACTATGGGTGAAATCGTAGCGGAAGCCATCAAGGTGGTATTCCTTCAGGAAATACTTGCAAACGTCAATCAGAAAATTCTGGACTTCGGGGCGCTCGGTGGCGATACGGTTGCCCCAGGGGGTTTCGCCGCTGAAATACAGCCCGCCTTCATCATCTCGTTCAGCTTCGTCGGGGTGATTCAGTATCAACTTCCACAGCGGGTTGAAATCGTTGGCGGTATGGGTGAAAACCTGATCTGCGATCACCGAAAGCCCGGCCTGATGCGCCGCATTGACCAGCGCGCGTAATTCATCAGGCGAACCGAAATCGCGCTCGACGGCTGTAAACACTGAGGTGTTATAGCCCATCGCGTGTTCGCCCTGCGGGCTGGGCGATTCGGCAACGGGCATCAGGTAAATGGCTGTTGCCCCTAATTGATCAAAGTAGCCAGCGCGGATGCGGTCAGTTACGCCAGCAAATCGCCCCTGATTTTCCGGAGGGACATCAGCGTGACCGAAGGTGAAGCCATGCACATGCAGTTCATAAATGACCAGATCGTGAACTGCGGCTGTCTCGAAGCTCGCATCCTCCCACTGAAAAAGCGAAGGATCAACAATCAGGCCATCATTACGCTGCATATCTTCCCCTAATGCGCGCGCATAGGGATCAACCGCCAGCACGGAACCTAGATCGTCCGCACCGGCCAGCGCGCCAAATTCGACGTAAATTCGATAGAGATCGCCCGCTTTTGCATGGCTGACCTGAGCATGCCAGATATTAGGCAGGTCAAAGTAGCCTTTATGCAGCGTCATTTCGATGAACTTGCGCTCATCGGCGTTTTCCGCGCCGGGATAAGCCCAATCGTTGAAGGTGCCAGCTAAGAAAACTCTTGCCGCATGAGGGTGGAAAAAGCCGAATGATACGCCGCCATTTTGCAACACATTTGCGCCGAGCGCGAAAGCGCCAGCGGTGTCACTGAGGTATGCGCCTGCCTTAAATTCCAGCGTTGACGCAATTTCAGCCGCAGTATGCTGCGAAACAGGGGCGGGCTGCACAGTGTGGACGAAAGGATGCTGACTGCGCGCCCATATCTCGTTAAGTGCGCGGACACTGGCAGGCGGCAGTGAGCGCCAATGAGAATCGCCCTCAAAAACGGGCGGCGTGGTTTCAGAACCCGGCCTGCCGAATTTGAATTGGCGCCACTCCTGCGCTTCAGGAAGCACAAAGACGGCGCCGAACTCATCGCTGCCTGAAGGCGCAATAAGCTGTGGCTTCTGATCTCCAGCACGCAGTAACAGGGAAACTGGCGCAAAGCCGCCAAGGTTATCAAAGTGAACAATCATAGTTTGTACAGCTCCTTTCGTCCGGCATCAGGAAGGTGAAGCCGGAGAGATGCTCAACTTTCTGTAAATGACCGATGTTAACCCTAAAGTAGCACGGATTTTCTGTTGAAGGGTATCCATATTGCCAGCAATGTGATCGCAAATTTGCGAGTGGCTAAAAGTGAAAAGCGGGGTGTTTCAAGCGGGCGCTTAAATGCCTTTGCCTGACGGGCGAACGCATTTTGGGGATGCCACGTGGTTTAGCGCTGCCGTTGTGAAATGCTTTAGTATCCGGTGATTTCACCACAGGCGCAGCGCTTGAAGATGGCATTAAGCATAGCGATCAAGCTGGCAGGGGATGTAAGATTGCTGCCTACATTTTTCATACTTAAAAACAGGCGCAGCAGGATGAAACGCTCTCTTTTTATCGCGATGATGACCTTGATCGCTATGTTCTATTCAGCGGCGCAGGCGCTGGATCGCCACCCGGCAGAGGAACAGATCGCTTTCTATTCGTTTCGTGATGCCGATCTCGAAATTTACGTAATGAACGCTGACGGCAGCAATGTTCGCCGCCTGACGAATACCGCCGGTGAGGACAGCCAGCCTGCATGGTCGCCGGATAGCACGCAGATTGCTTTCATGTCTGATCGCGACGGCAACCGGGAAATTTACGTAATGAACGCTGACGGCAGTAATGTGCGCCGCCTGACATATGACGAGGCGTGGGATCGAACTCCGGCCTGGTCGCCAGATGGCAGCGCAGA
>LMZS01000091.1 GCA_001567085.1 Chloroflexi bacterium OLB15 | reverse complement strand
GCTTTTTGGCTGCTGTATAACCCCCTTTGCTTTCACCTATGACTTTCGTAAGCGTGGATAGTTTCAATGGGCGAGTGGCGCGAATGGCAGCGTGCCGCTTTTGACCATGTGCCGCGTGAAGGCTGGATTCTTGATCTGGCACACGGCACTGGCAACTTGCAGCTTGATCTGGCAACCCGTGGTATGCAGAGCGTTGGCTATGACCTAAGCCGTTCGATGGGGCGGATAGCGCGGCGAAAGCTGCTGCGAGCGAAACGCCCTGCGCGGCTGGCGCGCGGCATGGCGCAGCGGATGCCGTTTGCTGATGGGGTGTTCAGCGGCATCGTCTCCACGTTTCCGAGCGATTTTATCGTAGCTGAAGCGACGATTCGCGAGTGTTACCGCGTGCTAGCGGCAGATGGCGCTCTGGTGATCGTGCCTTCAGCGGCATTTACAGGCGGGGGAATGATCCGGCGATTACTGGAATTTGCCTACCGCGTGACCGGCCAGCAAACCGGCGGCGACGTGAACGCTGCGTTTATCACACATATGGAAGCCTTCGCCCGCGAACGGTTTGCGCCATATGGCTTTGAGGTGAGGGTGGCCTCAAAGAAACTGAAACGCAGCGTCGCTTTTGTGGTGGTGGCGAGGAAAACGCAAAAGGCTGATGACGCGCGATGATGATCGTGGCGATTTTCGGCTGCTGAGGCGGATATTGAAAAGCGGTGGCGTGGGGATGGCGCGATTGATAAGGGGCAGGAAATTAGCGTGCCAGTGCGCGATCTTCAAGGCGTTTATGCGCGGCGGCCTGACCTTCCATTAAGCTTTTACTGACGGGATCGGGTGATTTCAGCCGTTCGGCGTGCTCGCGCAAATCGCGATCTAAAAATGTTAAGCGCTGCTTGAGTTTTTCGCGCAAGGGTTTTCCACTAACAGGGGCGGTAAACAGGGCTATCGCCCCGCCAACCAGAAATCCAAGGATCAACCCGCGTACTAGAAATCCCCAGTCCAATTCAGAGGAATTGTTATTCATCGTCCTGCGTCTCATCTTCCCGACTGTAGCGCATCGCCCTGCGCAAGCCGAATAAATTGCTGAACAGTGAGCTAAGCCCTGCAAAGAAGCCGCTAAAGGCGATCAACGGACTGGCGACATTTTTGCTGACAAAGCGCACAGTTACGTTGCAGTCTCTACCGCATCCTGCGTATTTTCAAGAATCGGCTGTACTTCGTTCTGGATGATATTCACGAGCTGGGCAATTTGAATGATCAGAATCGCCAGCGCGAGAATTACCAGAATCCCTTCGAGAGCCAGAAAGATAATCATGAGGTCACGCAGAAGCCGGATCACCTGCTCGGTTTGTTCAATATTGTTTGCCGCCAGAAGCAGCGTAACCACAAACAGCAGAATGATGATGCCGATCAAGCCACTGGCGGCGATAATGATGATCCGCTTGATGCTTAATCCGCTTTTCTGCGGCGTGGCGGAAGCTGGCGCGGGGCTGTTCGTTGCAGAACTTTCCATAGTGCTTCCTTATCCTGAAGCTCGCCTGCGGGCACGTCGTCCCGTCAGCAAAATGACAATCACATGCGAAGCCAAAGTGCAGGTGACGGCTGGTAGAATGCGTAACGCGCCGATATTCAGCATATTGACCTGAAACACGACGCCGATCACTTGCCCAATAGCAAACCCGATCCATCCAGCGATCAGCAGCGAAGCCAACCGCCTGGCATCGCCACCAACGATCAAATGCATAATCGCGCTTATTAGCGTCGAAATTACAAACGCGAAAATTAAGGCAGGCGCAGACACCGTTTATTTGTTCCTTCATGTGCAACCTGTTCGCGTGTGCGATTGTAACATACATGGGCGGCTTGCTGTACGCCTATATATCGCTGCACGCTCGTAAGGCTGCGCTAACAAACATGTTTATACACCCGCTCGCAGGCGCACTTTCGATTTGAGTAGGCACTCAGTAGGGTTAACGCTTTGAACCATTCGCCTGAGACAGGTATAATGTAGTTATGGCGACTATAGATCAACGCATCCTCATTCCTGTATCGCAGGAAGGGGTTTGGGCGTACCTCAGCGAAATTGGCAATAACCCATCGTGGCAAACGGATTGTCAGGGCATATCGTTTCTGTCTTCCAAGCGGCAGGGTGTAGGGACGCGCTGGCGCGCGACTGACGATAAAGGCCATGATGCTATCTATGAAGTGCTTTCGTGGTACAACGGGCTTGGCTATGAATATACTTGCATAGACGGTTGCAACTATCGCGAGTCCCGCGTGCGTATTCGCCTTCAGGAAATTGCTGAAGGCACGATTGTACAGTGGACATACTCATTTGAGCCAAAGGGACTGCTTTCAGGCCGCAGCTCACGCCAGCTTGAAAATGTGATGGCTGCAAGCCTGAAAAGCCTGTATCGCCAGGTTAAGACGGCTAATAAAAGCGGTCAATTGACGCCACGTTCGCTAATGCAAGATTCGCCGGATGTTGGCGGGCGCTCCAGCTACCAACCGCGCCACTCGGCGCAGTTTGATGAGAAGAAGCATATCCCTGGCACGCCGATGCCGGTCATCAGTGAACCGCCCATTGTGGCTGATGATGGGCAGGAATTTGAGGCATTTGTCTTTGACGAGCCGCCCATCGTTGAGAGCGATACCCGTCCGCATCCTGTCATTACTGAAACTGGCGAATCTGCCGCTCTTAAAGCTGAGAAGGAATCATCTGCTGTTTCAGTAACGCTGGATGAGCCAGATTTTCTGGCTGATGTGCCGGCGCGTTCTGAGGCCGCAGCCCTTGATTTTGAGCTGAATGTTCCCGTTGCAGGGACTGCTGAAACGTTTGTAGATGATGCCATCTTTGCGCCGCCAGAAGAAGTTCAACCGGAAGAACCTGCCAAACCACTGCCCTCGCAAGTGCTGACTGAGGCGCTGGATGTGGTGGTGGTTGAAGCAGCTCCTGAGATTGCGCCGGAACCCACCGCAGAGCCACAGGCTGAGCCTGAACCGCGCCTTGAAGTGATCAAGGCTGACCCACTGGAAACGCAGGATTTACCGCCGCTGGAACCTGCTTTGCCTACGGCTACGCCAACCCATGAGGGCGAGACCCGCAGCATCTGGGAAATATTTGGCTTACCGAAACCCAGTGAAGTTGGCGGCACCCCCGCGCCGCTTACGCACGCGGAAACTTCAGTTACCGCTGCTACCGAAGCCACCTCTGAACCGAAGCAGGATGCTCAGCTTGTATTCCGGCATGGCTTCCGCGCTCGCGAACGCCGCAAAATTGCGCGGATCAGATACCCGCAATAGGGCGCTATGCGACGGTTGTTGACTCATGATATGGCGTGCCGTCGCGTTTTATCAGGTGCAGCTGACGCGGCCAGGTTTTGTGAGATCGCCCACTATCACGGAAAATAAAAAGAGGACAGGTGTTTAACCTATCCTCTTTTTTTGTGTGTGGGGTGGCTAGACGGACTTGAACCCTCGACCTTCTGATCCACAATCAGACGCTCTAACCGACTGAGCTATAGCCACCATGTAGCTGTAAATATAGCAGGATAACGATCCTCTGGCTAGGGTATTTTTCGCGCATGATCTTTCATGGTTAGGATGATGTGCGCGCTATTGATTCAGAGCGCGCCATGCGAGCGAAAGCGCGTTGGATATATCGCCTGCGGTGGATGCGCGTTCTCCGATTGTTTCGGCCGCTTTTACTCCTGCCAGCCCATGCAGATAACAACCGACTAGCGCGGCGTCAAAGGGGGTGAGCTTCTGCGCCAGTAGTCCAGCGATTAAGCCAGCAAGGACATCGCCCGTACCGGCGGTTGCCAGCGCCGAAGTTTTGAATGGCAGCACAGCTATCTGGCCTATGGGCGAGGCGATGGCCGTATGCGCACCTTTAAGGACAACAATGGCGTTCCATGCAGCGGCTTTTTCTGCGGCTAATTCCCAGCGGCGCGCTTGCACCTCCGCGATGGGGATACCACACAGCCGCACCATCTCACCGGGGTGCGGCGTGAGAATGGTTTCTGGCGGAAGCCGCGTCCACCAGTTTTCAATTCCGGTTAATAGATTCAGGCCGTCAGCATCAATGACCAGATTGTGAAGCGAGGCGGCTTCGTTTAGTAGCGTGGCTACAAATTCATCTGCGCTGCGTGAGAGGCCGGGGCCGATCAGCAGGGAGTCAAAATTAGGGGACTGCGTTTTGACGTCGAGAGCAGCGGTTTTTGAGAGCGCACCGTTATTTTCGTCCAGCCCTAACCACGTAGCTTCCAGTAATGTGCCGCGAATATCTGGCAGCACAGACGATGGCACGGCAACGGTGACTAACCCTGCGCCAGAGCGATAGGCAGCATGCGCGGAGAGGGCAGGCGCGCCGGTATATCCAGCGCTGCCACCTACGATGAGGGCTTTGCCATAACTGCCTTTGTTGCTATCGCTGAGGCGTTCGGGCAATCGCGATTGAATATCGGCTGAACTGACCAGAAAGGTGCTGGCCTGGCGCAGCGCGGCGGTATTGGGTGGGACGCCGATGGATGAGATGGTGAGCTTGCCTACAGCTTCTGCACCGGGAAATTTGAGCAGTCCGGGTTTGGCAGCAATGAAGGTGATAGTTTCATCAGCATGGATGGCGTTTTGATCAATTTCACCGGTATCGCAGTTTAAGCCGCTGGGGCAATCAATGGCGAGTACAAATGGCGCGCGGGCTTTTGGCGGCTGCGGATCG
>LMZS01000090.1 GCA_001567085.1 Chloroflexi bacterium OLB15 | reverse complement strand
TCACGGCGGCTGCATGTGGGCGGGGAGGCCGTGGTTTCGCCGCTGATCGGGCCAGGTGAACCTGCGCTCGCTGCCTGCGGTTTCTACGGGGATTGAAACGCCACTGTATCAGGGAAACCGGCTGACGGTGTTAGCGGGCCCAAGCTGCAACCGTCACTTTCAGTGGTGGCGCGTGGAAACCGTGAATGGGCGGCGTGGATGGGTGGCAGAAGGCACATGGGAAAATTATTACCTGATTCCGGCGCGCGAATTTGCTGCTTATCCAGCCTACCCGATTGCTAACCCTGTCGAATATTCATGCCCACAAGGCCGCCCGGTACAGAAACAATGCGTAGCGCCGTAAGTGCCGCCAAAGGCTGAAGCCGCCCCGCTAAAACGGCGCTTATCCCTAACGCGCGTTAAGATAGAACCTACTGTTCAGAGAAAGCCTTCGCAGGATACACATGGCTGCGATTCTGGCAAAGGGGTTTATCGCGCTGTTTACGGCATTTGCGGCGTTGATCGGCGCAGCCCATGCCGGGCGGGTTGATGCCGCCACTTTGCATCAGGCGTTTGAGGCGGGCTGTCAGGAGGTGCAGTTTGGCATGTGCTTTCTGGGCATCCAGCTAGGGCAGACCACAATCGCCCAGGCGCGCGACATTCTCGCAAGGCATAATTGGGTGATTTCTGTCAATCCGTATGTGGTTTACGACTATTTTGAAGTTGCGCACCAGTATTTCGTATGGCGCGATCCCCAGATGCCAGATGCGCCAGTGTGGCGCGGTGAACTGATCGCTTCTGAAGATGCCATCGAAAGCGTGCGGTTGGAATCAGAGGTGACGCTGGGTGCGTTGTGGGGCGCATTGGGCAGCCCCGGCATTATGGCACATCAAGGCCAACCCAATCATCGCGTCCCGCCGACGCTGCTTTCGTATCTGTTCTTCACAGATAATACGATGGTGGTTTCGCGCGCGCCCGCCTGCCCGATCAGCTATCGCGGCTTTCTATTAGGCGAAGTGAACGCGCTAGAACTGCGCAATACGGCATTCTCGCTGGCGCAGGGGCAGCCTGCCGGGGAAATGAGTAATTTAGGCCAACTGCTGCGCGATTTGCGCCTGACAAGCGCCGATTGCCCATAGCGCAGTTTAGGTTTTTCCCTGATTTGTGGCTAAAATTCAGCTTCTTGCCTGTGATTACTGGAAAAATAAAATGGCTGTTATTCCGCCCGATGGATTTCGCCACCACATGCCGGTTCAGGTACGCTGGGGGGATATGGATGCCCTGAGCCATGTGAACAATGCTGCTTATTTGAGCTACTTGGAACATGCGCGGGTCAGTTATTTTGCTGATCTGGCGCTGTGGGATGGGCACCCAAGCGGGTTAGGCTTGATCATGGCGCGGGTGGTCATGGATTTTAAGCTGCCGCTGCATGCAGGCGAAGACGCGCACGTATTTACGCGCTGCTCACGATTGGGCAACCGCAGTTTTGATACTGAACAGGTGCTTTTGCGGATCAATGCCGATGGCACCCAGGATCGCGTTGCAGTAGCGACGATCACCATCGTGGTTTTCGATTATACAGCGGGGCGCAGCGCGCCGATGCCGGAAGTGTGGCGCGAAGGGATCATCGCCTACGAGCTGCAAAAGCCGCAAATGTAGCCGCGATGATCAGGCTAGAATTGAGTCGGGTGTGAGGATGAAGCACGTATATTTCCGGAAATTTCGGCTGTTTTTTGCGTCATTTCCTTTCCTCACCTATACTGATTCTATACAAATCTAATACAAATTCTGGGTTTTTATATAAGGGGGGGTACATGCGGCTTAGATCGGCAACTGTTCTATTACTGGCGCTGCTGCTGATTCTTTTAAACGCCTTTAGCGCGGCGGCGCAGTTTGGCGGAAATATCACTTACGGAACAAGTCTGATCGGGTCGTTGGGGGCGGGTGTTGCCAGCACAGTATATACCTTTGAGGGAGATACTGGCGATCTGGTCAATATTCGCGCCTTTGGCATTGGTGGCGCTTTGAATCCCTCTCTATCGCTGCTTGATCCGAATAACGCGCCAATCACCACCAGCCTTGACGACTTATACAGTTTGCAAACATCGGATGCGGCGCTGTCTTATTTCCTGCCGCTCACGGGAACCTACCGGCTCATCGTGACGGCTGAAGGGGGCACCAGCGGCGAATATTTGTTACAGGTGCGGGGCCGGCAGGATTCAGCAATGCCAGAAATACCCCTGAGCACCTCGAACAGCGTGTTTGTGCCGCGTGACGGTACGCCGCAATTTGTAACCTTTGTGGTAGCTCAAGACTGTCAATCCACGCTGACTGTGACCAACAAATCGCCCGGCGTGCCGTACTCATTCCCGTACCTGATTCGCGTGCGTGATGAGAATGGCTTTCTGGTCGGGCAGGCGCGGGGCGGGCGGCAGGTTGAAAACCGTATTAGCTTTTTCCCTGGCAGCGGCGTTTATCAACTTGAATTTTCGGCAATTTCCAGCGAGGCGCTAAGCGACGGCGAACTGGTACTTTCATTGACCTGTTTTGAACAGCAGCCAACCTGTGATGTGCCTGTTTTGCCGCCGTCAATTCCGCCGACGCCAACGCCGACGCCAACACCTGAGAGCGGCCAACTGGCGCTGATTCAGCAAGGCGGCAATCTGGAATATTATCAGGCATCCACCAACGTAATTGGCGAGGGCGCGCCTCAGGTACTGTATACTTTCAGCGGTAATCAGGGTGATCTGGTCAGCGTGCAAGTGATTGGCGTGAGCGCGGATTTCGACCCGCAGGCGACGTTGGTTTCGCCCTCAGGGCAGATTATCGGCACCAGCCAGGATGACTTGTTCAGCTTCAACGTGACTGATGCTTCGATCTCTGCCTTCCTGCCGGAAACGGGCATCTATAATGTGCTGATCGGCGGCGAAAATGGCACGGGTGGCGCTTTTGTGGTGCGGGTGATAGGCCGCCCGCCTGTTGCTGCCCGCGAATTAGGTTTTGGTCAGCAAATCACCTTTGAATCGCCGCCGCCGGACGCTTCTCCCGCGCTGCCGAACCCGCCGCAGTATTTCACGTTTGAGGCTAATTCCGAATGCCCGACTACGCTGGTTTTCCGCAACCAGAGCGGCGGTGATCCCTATACCTTCCCATTCGTGTTCACTGTACGCGATCAAACGGGCAGGATCGTGACCCAGATGATCGGCGGCCGGCAAACGGAAGATCGGGTGATTGTTGCCCCGCAAAGTGGGCGATTTGAAGTTGAAATTTTGTCTGCACGCATGGACGCGCGCGGTTTGCTAGATTACCGGACTACCTGCGCGGGTGAGGCTGTGTTGTGCGAAACCTTCACTGAAATTCCGATTTCCACGCTGCCGCCCGCGGTTCCGCTGACACCTTCACCAACGCCAACGCTAACGGCGACGCCGCGCATTCGGATTACGTGGACGTTTACACCTGCTGTCACCGACACTGAAACGCCGCTACCGCCAACGGATACACCCTGGCCGCCAACAGATAGGCCAGTGATTCCTACCTACACACCAACAGCTACGCCAACTGATACAGCGACAGCGACGCCGGTACCGATTTGCCAGCAGCAGAGTGAAATCACCCCAATTGTGTGCGAGCCGGGTGAGGAGACTAACTGCGAATGCTGGGATTGCGCAGGCAACCCGACGTGGGAAGCTTTGTGCAATCCGACGCCAGTACCGCTAACATGCGAGAGCGATCCGGAGGCGTTCTGTTCATACGCGTATACATATGACATCGATGCATTTTGTGCGTGTACTGCGTGTGCAGATGAATATCCCTACGACTACGTTTATTATTGTGACTAAGGGGCTTAGCCATAACGTTAGTTAGGGATAACTTCTATTCCGACCCTCTCCCGTATTACGGGAGAGGGTCGGCTAAACAGAGAGCAGTGGAAAAGGCTTCAAAAGCACTCTGCCTCGCTCAAACTTCGCCTCTGGAATTGAGCGCGCGCTAGTCTATTCTTTCCAGAACTTCTCGCTCAGATACTTGTAAGCATTGTCGGGGAAAACGGTAACGATCACGGCGGGGCGGCCTTCATCGGCAAGCTGCCCGGCAAGCTGAAGCGAACCGACCATAGCGGCTGCGGCGCTGATGCCCACCAGATAGCCTTCTTCACGCGCTAACCGCCGCGCCATTGTATAGGTCGCTTCGGTTTCTGCGGTAATCTGGCGATCCGGGAAGAATGCATCATAGATGCCGGGCTTGATGGCTGTTTCCATGTGCTTCAGGCCTTCCAGACCGTGAAACGGCGAGTCTGGTTGAAGCGCCACAATTTCCACATCCGGATTATATGCTTTCAACCGCCGCCCGGTGCCCATCAACGTGCCGCTGGTGCCAAGACCGGCGACGAAATGGGTGACTGTACCTTCGGTTTGCCGCCAGATTTCAACGCCAGTGGTTTGATAGTGGGCGCGCCAGTTGGCGGGGTTGTTGTACTGATCTGCAAAAAAGTAACGATCGGGTTCGGCGTTGGCCAGCGCGCGAACCGCACGGATAGCGCCATCCGAGCCTTCCAGTGGGTCGGTTAATTCGAGTTCCGCGCCGTAAGCACGTAGAATAGCGATGCGCTCAGGGCTGGCATTCGCGGGAACAAACAGCTTGACGGCGTAGCCTTTAGCCGCGCCAAGCATGGCATAGGCGATGCCAGTATTCCCGCTGGTGCTGTCTAGCAAAATTTTGCCGGGGCGCAGCACGCCGCTGGCTTCCGCGCTGCGGATAATTTCTGCGGCGGCGCGATCTTTTACGCTGCCACCGGGGTTTGTCCACTCGGCTTTTGCAAAAATGGCGATATTTTCAGGAAGATGCGCGGTCACACTGCGAAAGCGCAGCAGCGGCGTATTCCCGATTAAATTTTCAAGGGCTTCCCCTTCAACCTGTGGTGGAGCGGTAATTGTCGCCAGCATAATGCCTCGTATAGACTCACTCAGTTCAAAAACAAACGCGACCAGAGCAAAAAAAACGCCTCGGAAAATCCGGGGCGCTCTGCCGTCTGGTCGCGTTCGATTGAGGGTTTGTTAAAAGTGAACGCCTAAGCCATCTCCAGCGGGAGTACCCCGTTAGACTGACAACAACAACAGGCGCAAATGTTTACAGGTGATATATACATAGCCGAAGATTACGCGATTCTGGAAAACTTGTCAACGTTTACAGCTTGTGTTTTGTAGATGCTTACCGCGTGGTGCTTCTTACGTTTTGGTTGCCCTCACCCCTTATTTCCGCGCTCATTGCATCTTTAGCGCCGCAACGACGGCGGGGGCGTAGCTATCAAGAATTTCACGCAGCAGCCGTTTGGCTTCAAAAGCGTTGCCCTCTTCGAGTTCATCCAACAGCGCTTCATGTTCTTCAATGTACTCGTTAAATTCGGCCATGCTGCCCGGCAAACGCGCCTGGCGGATCGCTTCAAGCAAACGAGACTGGTTAATCAGCCAGAGCAAAACCTGCCCGGTTAGCGATAAATTCGCTAGCTGCGCTAATTCAGCATGCCCATCATAAAGCTGGCGGATTGCGCCAGCGCGATCCCCTTGATTGGACAAGCGCCACGCCGTTTCAAGGCACAAACGGGCAGTACGCAGCGCGGTACGCCGCCCGTGCTGCGCGGCGATAGCATCGAATGCAAGCCCTTCTACCGCTGTCAATAAATTGAATAGTTCTACTGCTTCTTCAGGGGAGAAACTGCGCACATACACGCCGCGCCGGGCTTTCTTGATCACCCATCCCTGCTGCTCCAACAGCCACAGCGCTTCACGAATCGTGATCTGGCTGACGCTATAACGCTTTGCCAGGTTTAGCTCGACCAATCGCTCGCCGCTTAGATAATCGCCAGCGGTGATAGCCTGACGAATTTGCTCGGAGGTGTGTTCAGATCGTCTTACGTTCCTGGTATCCATGATGCACCCATTCCACCCTGCGTTGTGATTTGCTGTGCGTCTGTTCCGGCAGCGGTCATGATATACAGCTCATCACGCCCGCTCTGATCTGAAGTGAAAACGATGAAACGGCTGTCAGGGCTGAGTGCCGCCCCCCAATCAAAACCGGGACTATCATACAGCATTGCGCTTTCGCCGCCAGCAGGGTTGATCAGCGCCAGCGCGCTGTATCCATCCCCATCTGTTTCGTAAAGCAAGGTGCCGTCGCGCCCGGCAGTGGGCGAGCGGTCGCGCAGTTCATTGCGGGTCAGCCACGAAATATCGCCGGTATCAAAGTCAATCCGGCGAATATCCCAGGTTGAGGCATCAGTGGGGTCGCCACTGGCGAAATACAGGGCATTATCTTCTGCGCGCCACCATGGGTCAAGATTGCGCTCGACGCTGGTAAACACCCGCTCAATGTTGGTGCCGTTGGGGTACATGCGGTAAATCTCATGGGTGCCATTGCCGCGCGTATCGCTGGCATACACGAGCCATGTGCCGCCGGGGCTGAATGACGGGCTGATGTCATCTACTGTGTTATCGGTCAAGGCGCGCAGGTTGCTGCCATCAAAATCTATGGCATATAACTCAAAATCGCCGTCACGATTGCTGGCGAAAACGATCATGCTGCCATCTGGCGAAATGACCGGATTGACATCTGCTGCCGGGTTTTCGGTCAACCGCTGTTCGCTGCCGGTTTCAAGATCAATCAGGTAAATATCGAAATTGCCGTCGCGATCCGAATAGAAGAGCAGTTGCCCGGTGGGCTGCTCTCCACCAACGATTAACGGCTCGGCGGTACGAACGCCAACCGGCGCGGTTGCATTCGGGTCAACGGTGGGCACCGGCGTATTGGTATTGACCAGAGGGCGCTGCGTTGGCTGGCGCGTATTGGTTGGCGGCGTGGTTTCATTTTGTAGAGGGCTGGTTGCTTCAGGCGTTTGCTGATTGTTATTACTGGTCACGCTTAATATCAATATCGCCACCAGCGCTACAAAGGCGAACATTCCACAGCCGATCATCGCGCCTAGCAGGGCGCTCATCCACAGGCCGTTTGCCCGGCGGCGCTGGCGCACTGGCGGAATTTGCCCGCTGGCATTGGTATAAGAGACAGCCGGAAGCGGTGGCGCAGAAGATGGCGTGTTATAGATCGGTGAAGGGTAAACTGGCGGCTGCTCTGGCGGCGTACTGATCGGCGCACCCACAACTGGCGGGGGTGTCGCTGGCGGCATCGGGATGGTGGCTTCTTCATTCAGCAGTTGAGAGCGAGATATGCCGGGCTGGGTGTCGAATAAGACCGGGTCTGGCTCGTTGGTAGCCTTACGAATAGCGCTCACCATCGTTACCGCGTCGGGATACCGCTGCTCACGGTTTTTGCTCATTGCGGTGAGGATGACGCTTTCGACCGCAGGCGAGATTTCAGAATGGATTGAGCGTGGCGAAGGCGGCGGCTCGGTTACATGGGCGACGGCGATGCCGTACGGCGTATCTGCCTCAAATGGGCGCCGCCCGGTTGTCAGTTCAAAGAGCATCACGCCCAATGAATAAATATCGCTGCGGTTATCCAGCGGTTTGCCCTGTGCCTGTTCAGGCGACATATAGCTAGGGGTGCCTACCACGCCGTGTGTGGTGATGGTGCCCGCGCCTTCGCTGAGCAGCCGCGCAATGCCGAAATCGGTCAGGAATGCGCCGCCACTTTCGTCCATGAGCACGTTGCTGGGCTTCAGGTCGCGATGCAGGATTCCCTTGCTGTGGGCGTAATCCAGCCCCGGCCCGATTTGTTCATAGATAGCGAGAATGGCATCAATATTTAGCGGGCCGCTGCGCAGGCGCTCATCTACCGAACCGCCTGCCATATAACGCATGACGATATAGGGCTGACCTTCAAATTCGCCGTAATCGTAAACAGGGACGATGCTGCGATGTTCAAGGGTAGAGACGATCTGAACTTCACGCTCGAAGCGCTGAATATAAGTATCGTCGTTGAGCAGATGGCTGGGCAGCACCTTCAGCGCCACGATGCGATTCATGGATATTTGCTGGGCGCGATATACGGTTGCCATACCACCCCGGCCTATCTCGCCGAGGATTTCATAGCCACCGAATTTTTTCCCGATGATGCCGTCTGCCATTCGCTGCCCGTCCACCCGCAAACTTACAGGTGCCCAATGACGCACAAGTGTTGTGTTGGCAAGCGAAATCCTGCCGGAACACAGCAACCATGATTATACAGCGCACCGCATGTGCTTGCTTGTGAAGGCTTTTCAAAACATTGGGCAAATTAATGCAGCTTCTGAAATTAGGCGTAAGCTATATATTCGGAAGGGTAAATATCGGGCGTGGATACGCTGACAACCTCAGGGAGCTAACTATGTACGCGGTGATCAACCAGCTGCATTTCAATAAACCTGTTGATGAACTAGGTGTCGCTGTACGGAATGAGGGAATGCCTTTGCTGGCAAGCCTGCCGGGGTTCAGGGATTTTTATTTCATCAAGGTTTCAGATGACAGGGGAGTGGTGATTATTTTGTGGGAAGATGCCGCTTCAGCCGAAAGCGGCGCGAAAGCCTTTGGCCCCACATGGTTCGCAAAGAATTTCGCGCCCTATCTTGCCAGCGATCAGCAGCGCACCGGCGGCGCGGTGATCGTTCAATACGACGCAGGGTAAAGCTACACCCGTTCCGGTATGCGATACATGCCCATCGCATCGCGTACCAGCGCCATCGTTTTGGCGGCTTCAACGCGGGCGCGGGCAGTGCCATCGGCAATAATGTCATCCACCATGCCGGGATGCGCCTCATAATACGCTCGTTTTTCACGTATCGGCGCGAGGAAATTATTGATCGCAGTTGCCAGCTTGCGTTTTACTTCCACGTCGCCAACGGCGCCCTTCAGATAGCGTTCCTTAAGATCGTCCACTTCGGCGGTGTTAGGGTTGAAAGCATCGTGATAAATAAACACCGGGTTGCCTTCAACGCGCCCCGGAATATCGGCGCGCACGCGGTTGGGATCGGTGAACATGCCGCGCACCTTTTGGTTGACGGCGTTCTCATCGTCGCTTAGGAAGATCGCGTTGTTGAGCGATTTGCTCATTTTTGCCTGTCCATCGGTGCCGATCAAAGAAGGCACATCGCCGATTAACACATCGGGAATCGGGAATACCTCACCGTAGAGGTTGTTGAAGCGGCGGGCAATTTCCCGCGTCACTTCAATGTGGCTTTCGTTATCTTTGCCGACGGGCACCAGATGCGCGCGCGGCAGCAGAATATCGGCGGCTTGCAGCACCGGGTAACCGAGCAAGCCGTAAGGCATGGATTCTTCAAGGTTGGCTGCGCGCGCCATATCTTTCAGGCTGGGGATGCGTTCAAGGCGGGCAACCGTGACCAGCATTTCAAAGAGTAGATTCAATTCATAGGTTTCAATCACGCCGCTTTGCAGAAAAATCGCGCTTTTCTGCGGGTCAATGCCTGCGGCAAGATAATCGAGCACCATTTCATGGATGTTGTCGCCGAGCGCGGCAATAAATTCGCGTTCGGGCTTGGTGGTCAAGGTGTGCAGGTCGGCAATGATGAAAAAACACTCATATTCATCTTGCAGGCGCAGGCGGTTTTCCATCGAACCTACGTAATGACCAAGATGCAGTTTTCCAGTTGGCCTGTCTCCAGTCAGAATGCGCTTTTTAGCAGTTGGTTGGGCTGGTGCTGATGATTCCATGATGATTCATATCCTTGCAATACAAAAAGCCTCTCCCGTAACAAGGACGAGAAGAGGCTTTCCCGTGGTGCCACCTTGATGATCATCTGCCGATGACCGCTCCTTGAAGGATACAGGCTTGCATAAGCCGATACCCCGCGCATTGATAACGGGTGCGCATTCCCGGCGCAGGCTACTGCTTGCGGTTCGCCCGCACAACTCCCTGATCCATTCAATGAATGCCAGTGTACCGCTTTCACAGCAGCTAGCGGCTCTCTGAACACGGCGACGATCATTTACTTGTTCAGATCAACGTTGTTTAGATATCTATTTTGCCCGACAGCGTAACTGGAATTTACGGGGCTGTCAAGCGCCATATCGCGGCGCGCATCAATTTTACAGCCCGCGCCGATTCCTATCGTTCGTCTGGGAAGTGGCGTTGCATGAGAGATCATTTAGCGTTTACCAACAGTACGGGGCGGCTGTGATAGGATCAATGGTGCCGGGAAAATGCGAGGGTTCGCCCATCTAATGCTATGCGGGCTATCCAACGAATGATGTTTAGAATACTGCTGGCGGTGGCCAGCTTCATCTCGATCTTCACGCTTTCTGCATGCCACCCTTCATCAAGTGCTGCGCCCATGCTTACGGAAGCTGTAACGGCTGAAGTGACACCCGAAACTACGGAAGTGGTTGCTGCTGCGCCAGAGTGGATTGAAGAGCAGGCGAACGGTGTTGAAATTGGCATGTGGAAGCCTGTGGGTTGGTCGTTGGATTCCAGCGTCGGCCTGACGCTGATGGAGCACAGCCCTTCAGTGAGAGGCGGCGGTTCGCCTGAAAACGGCATCATCATCAATATTTTCTCGCCAAATCTCGAACATATGGAGCTTCCAGAAGCGCCGGAAGATGCTAATCAGGCTTTATGGCTGATGGAATACGTCGTCTCGACGCCGGGGATCATCAGCCCTTCATCGGTTGCCAGCGCCCCACAGGAATTTACGTGGAATGGGCATGACGCGGCGTTTTACCTGCTGGCAGGGGCGCACTATAAACGGGCGATTGTGATCTGTGTGGTGCTTGAGCCGGGGCGCATCGTCGGGATCAATATTGCGATGCCGCATCAGATGGTGGATGAAACGCGCGTGCTGATCCCGCAGTTATTCAATGATTTCACGGCGGGCGGCGTTCAATTGGGATCGGATGATCTTGCAATGCTGCCCGATCCGCTGATCTTCCCTGAAAGAAATGCTGAAGCGACGCCAGAGCAACACGGCGGTTAATCAGTGGCAACGTGGGGCTTCGCCTGTGGTACACTATGGCGGCCTGTTCACTTGCTGAATGCCACCGTATTCATAGTCTTTTCTGCCTAAGTTTATGACCACCTACGCGCAACCTCCATCATCCTATCTGCCGCCAGACTCACAACCTCAAGGGATTAACCCCTGGTTGGTTCGTCTGCCTATTCTGGTGATCACAGGCGGGATCATGCTGGGGCTGATTCTGGTGATGGCAGTTGGCGGCTTTCAACTGGTGTATGCTGGCCGAATCATCCCTAACGTATGGTCTAACGGGATAAACCTGGGCGGCATGACCCCTGAACGGGCGGTAGCGGCGCTGGATGAAAATTTCAGCTATGACGACAGCACAGTGTTTACCTTCCGCGCGGGGGATCGCTTCTGGCAGGCTTCCGCGCGCGAGTTGGGCGTTCAACTGGATACCGCAGCTACAGTAACCCAGGCGCTGAGCATCGGGCATGGGCGCGGCTTTCTGGATAATGTGATCGATCAGGCGCTGACGTGGCTGAACGGCGAGAGCGTTTCGCCTGAAGTTCGTTACGATCAGGGCGCGGCGGCAGCTTATCTGAGCAGTATCGCGGCGGAGATTGATCATCCGCCTTCCGAAGCGCAGTTGGTGATCAATGGTTCGGATATTCAGGCGCGCCCGGCGAACCGGGCGAGACGATGGATGTCACCCGCACGCTGGCGTTATTGGATAATGCCATCACTTCATTGCAGCCGGGCGGCGAAATTCAGCTTGTGATCAACCAGACCGTCCCGCTGGCGCTAGACTCAACCTTCGCGGCAGATAAGGCGCGGATCGCCATTTCCAGCCCGGTGACGCTGGTTGCCGATGATGGGCGCGGTGGAACGCTTGGCCCCTGGGTGCTGCCTGTTGATCAGATTGAGGCGCTGTTGAGGGTTGAAACGCTGACGGCTCCGGATGGCAGCCAGAGCTATGATGTAACGGTAGATACCAGCGTGTACCGCCCTTATTTAGAATCGCTGGCGCAGGGTTTAATCATCCCCTCACAGGATGGGCGCTTTCATTTTGACACCACAACTAGCCAGTTGGTGAGCGTGGTTGCGCCGATCAACGGGCGCACGTTGAACGTTGAAGGTACGCTGGAACGGCTGGCGGCGGCAATTTTCAGCCCGACTGATCGGGTGGTGCCGCTGGTATTTAACTACACCGAGCCGCGCTATTCGAGTACGGTTACCGCCGCTGAACTGGGGATCACCGAGCTGGTGAGTGAAGGCGTGAGCTACTACACGGGTTCGACGGAATCGCGGCGGCAGAATATCGCTACTGCAATCAGCCGGTTTGACGGGCTGATCATCGGGCCGGGCGAGGAATTCTCTTTTAACCGCTATGTCGGTGATATTTCGCCCGAAGAAGGTTACGTTGAAGGCTTCGTGATCATGGGCGACCAGACCGTGAAGGGCGTCGGCGGCGGCGTGTGCCAGGTGAGCACAACGATTTTCCGGGCGGCGTTCTATGCTGGCTTCCCGCTGACCGAACGCTGGGCGCATGGCTACAGGGTGGGCTATTACGAATCTGGCGATCCTGAAGGCGTAGGCATGGACGCGGCTATTTATACGCCCGATCTTGATTTCCGCTTCATCAATGACACGCCGTATCATCTGCTGATCGAATCGTTTCTGAATCCGACCAATAACAGCGTGCATTTCCGCTTTTACAGCACCAATCCGGGGCGGCAGGTTGTGCGTGGGCCAGCCGAAATTGTGAGTGAAACGCCGCCTGCTGAAACACAATATGTTGTGAACCCTAACCTGACCGCCGGGCAGCAGCTTCAGGTAGATTGGGCGGTTGGCGGCGCCTATGTGCGTATTCCGCG
>LMZS01000089.1 GCA_001567085.1 Chloroflexi bacterium OLB15 | reverse complement strand
CCCTGTGGCAAATCCCGCTGGTCGGGAATGCCGATGTCAATTCCAGCGTCTTTTTCCAATCGCCTGATTTGATTTACCCGTATGCGCCGCGTTTCAGCGCTGATGGCCGCTGGCTGGCAGCCCGCAGCGCTTATGCTATGGCGCTGGTAGATATGACCACATTGCAGGTGCGGGTGCTGCCTGATTCTTATGGCAATACTACGCCGGTATGGTCTCCCGCCGCATTTGCTGGCGAAACAGATTGCACATGACCATTACGTTTTGTTCAGTTCTTGTTACAATAGCGCATCTGGTTTACGAAATCGGCGAACAGTCTCAATCCAATGTGGTTGCTCATGTCATCATTATGGGTGTAGACTGACTTTTATGAATTTGTAAAGATGGGGGCTGGGGTGGGCGAACAGGTACTCCTGAGCGCAGGGCCACGAAACGTAGAAGATGTCGTTCGCCTTGCGGTTGATTATGGCCTCGGTGTTGAACTGCTCACTTTTGCTCTCCCTGATATTCTTGATGGCGATTGGCGTAAAACCGTCAGCGATATGCAATCACTGCTTTCGCCTGTACGCGGGATGATTACGCTGCATGGCCCCTTCTTTGATATGGCTCCCGGAAGCTTTGACAATCGTATCAATGCGCTGGTGATGGATCGCTACCGGCAGGCACTTGATATTGCACAGATGCTGGGCGCAAAGATTGTGGTTTTCCATGCTAATTTCATCGCTTCGCTTAAAAATGAGGATTATCGTACAGGCTGGCAGAAGCGGAACATCAGTTTCTTCAAGGATGTTGCCGAATATGCCGCCGCGCGCGGGGTGATCGCTGCCGTTGAAAATATGTGGGAATTTGATCCCGATATCATTTGCGATGTGCTGGCAGGGGTGAACCATCCCAACTTGCGCGCCTGCCTGGATGTTGGTCACGCCAGCTTATTTTCAGAAGTTCCAGTAGATACCTGGCTGCAAACGGTAGAGCCCTGGCTGGTGCATACCCATCTGAATAACAACGATAATATTCTGGATGTACACCGCGCTTTTGGCGATCCGGCTGGCGTATTGAATTACAACGATATACTGGCAAAACTGCGCGCGCTGCCCAATCCCCCCTCAATGACGCTGGAAATGGATAATACTGCGGATATGCTGGCGAGCCTGCCATTTCTTGGCATCGCTGAAGCTGTAACCACTTCCGCCGGTGAGGATCGGGATTAGCCCCTGGCCGTAATTCGCAAATAGTGTTCCCAGTACCCCTGATAAGCGCCGTAATGTTGGGCTATTTTTAAGGTGTTTTTCGCGGTGGCTGGCTCAGCGTAGCGCTGAGAGACAATATCCATCAGCGCCATTTCCGGCGCGGCTAGCCGTTCCATACGCCCCAACGCTCGCAGCAGGATAAATTCCGCTGCCCACGCGCCAATGCCGTTGATCTCTCGCAGCCATTTGTAAACTTCCTCATAAGGCGCATTTTTCAGCCATTGATCATCAACGTGAGCGAACGCCCAGATCACTGAACGCAAAAAATCTGCGCGGTACTGCTGCCGCGCGGCGATCAGCAAATCTTCTGGAGAGGCAGCCAGAAGATCGGCAGCTTCAGGGAAGGCGTTATAGGGAACGCCATTCAGATTGATTTTGTCGCCATAACCCGCAATCAGCCGCTGTTTGGATTTTGAGGCACTGGCGCGGCGGTTGCGTGAGGACAAGATAGCCCAGCAGGCGCTTTCAAACGGCGTTAAAAACTTTGATTGATGGTAGCCGTAAAATTTTTCGGCAATTGGCGCAAAGACCGGATCCGTTTTCGCCAGCGCGTAAAAAGGCAGCAGATTATCTTCTGTGCTCATGTAGAAGGCGATCTGCTCAGCCATTTTTTGCCGCAGTTCTTCGCTGATTGGCGCGGCGGAATAGAGCGTGATCTGTAACTGCGGCGCTTCAGTGGAGCCGCTGGACTGTGCCGAAAAAACGATGGTTTGCCCGTTCAAGCGGATCGCTTTGGTCAGCACGCCATCGTTGATCGTCTGCTCTCCATAGGTGGGGGAAAAGCCGCGTATCGCATCCAGCGTCTTATCAAAATCAAACGGCGGTCTGGGCGTGATATGCGCGATGGCCGTGTAGAGGCTGTCGGGCATGATTTGAATCCCTGTAGGGGAAGATAAGGAACAGTGATTATAGCGATCCTCAGCGCCAAAAGGTGAAAGATTGCCATCGATGGCTGTAAGGCGGTGTGCTTAGGCTGTTTCCCGTTTTGGGCTGCTCGCCGCCAGCCTCGCCAGTTGATCATTCGCCTGCGCCATCAGCCACATATAACCATCCTCAAGGCTGGGTTCAACGGGCGAAGCATCATAGCGCCCATCTGGATTGCCAAGCACGCGGTACTGCACGCCATTTGCCATTTGCAGCGTCGAGACAATGGTCAGCCCCCCGTTTGGGCGTTCAGCCTGCGTGGTGATCATCCAAACTGAACCGCGTGCCTGCGCGATCAAGTCTTGCGGCGATCCGCGATAGATCACTTTTCCGCCGCGCATGGCTGCCAGATCGTTACAACTCTGGCTGATATCTTCCACGATGTGAGTAGAGAGGATAATCGTTCGCCCAGCGGCGGCGTCTGCCAGCAGATTGCGGAAGCGAATACGTTCTTCAGGATCAAGCCCGGCGGTGGGTTCGTCCACGATGATCAGGCGTGGATTGCCTAATAATGCCTGCGCGATACCGACACGCCGCTTCATGCCGCCTGAGTAGGTTTTGAGCGGGCGTTTAGCGGCATCGGTCAGGCGTACCTGTTCCAGAAGCATATCAATCTGCCGTTTTCTATCGGCGCTGCTGGTCACACCTTTCAAAATCGCCATGTAATCCAGAAATTCATAGGCGTTCAGGTTTGGGTACAGCCCTAAATCCTGCGGCAGATAACCTAACTGCGCTTTAGCCGCCTGTTTGCCAGCGTAAGCGCGCAGATTGTTGCCAAATACGCTGATTTCGCCCGCTGTTGGCTTCAACAATCCGGCGATGATGCGCATGAAGGTGGTTTTGCCCGCGCCGTTTGGCCCAACCAGCCCGAACATGCCTGTGCCAATTTCCAGCGATACGCCATCTATTGCCTTCACGCCGCCGCGATAGGTTTTGGTGAGATGGGAAATGGTGATCATGATTTACTCCTCAGGCGCGCATCCGCGACCATGCCCAGACGACTAGAAATAGAAAGCCTACCGAAATTAGGAACCCGAATTGGATTGCTGCTGTTTGCGAGATAGCCGCGCCGAACAGCATGGTTAGGGTCAATGGCTCTTGAGGCGTGATACGCGAACCGACCAACATTACTTCAGACCAGAACTGCACGCTGATCAGCGTGTATAGAAGGAGCGCCCCCGGAAGCAGCACCAGCCCGATCAGGATCGCTTTGCGCCGTGATCCCGCGCCGCTTGCTGCTAGAACGCTCCAGCCTGTACAGGTGAGGGAAAATGGCAGCACGACGAGCAGCCACGATTGCAGGTAATAGGTGAGATCGAAAGCGCCCAGCGTGATCCGCGCAAAAATTCCAAAGCCGATCATCACGAAAAGCAGGGTGATCGCTAAAGCTGCCCATGCGCCTAACAGCTTGCTGCCCAGATAGACAAGCGAACTTACAGGCGCTGAATTGAAGAGTTCGCGAATCCGGTACTGGCGGTCAAGGGGGATGGTTTCAGCGAAGAACACCACGACGGTGATCGCCACCAATACCGGAAAGATGATGGCTACCAGCATGACGACCATCTGGGTGCTTGAAAGCGTGATTAACGAAATATCGCGTAAAGCCTGAGGTACGGATTGAATCTGCTCTTCAGTGGCTTCTTCAACGATGAGTTCGCCAGTTGCCGCGTCTCGCCGTGTAATCGTAGGCGGGTTGGCGCTGGCATTCACCTCCACAATGTCACCGATTGCAGGTTGGCTGGGGGGCTGCATGGCCGTGAACCCGATCAGCGTGACCAGAAAAAAGCCGCCCATGACCAGCAGCGCCCGCCGCCGCCATGCCATCAGCAGTTCATAACGAATAATCGCCGCAGTTTGCGAGAGTGCGAGAGCCATGAAGGAGTCCTTTGCTCAGTCGGTTTTATGGTTGGCGCCAAGCACGGCTTCGGTGTTGCGCATGCCCATCATGACGCGCAGCATCGCCAGCACGCCGAGCAGCGCGATCACGATACGGTTAATGGCGTATAGCAATTCCGGCGCAGCCCCAAAATATTCCGCGCCGATCTGCGCGAACACTGGCTGAAAGAAGAAATGCAGCGGGAATAATGCTGGAAAACGCATGAGCAGCAGGTCTGCGCCCGCCAGCATGGCGAGAGTGACCAGAATCACGGCTAGCACGCCCGCACTTGAGCGCCGCGAGACAAAGGTCGCTAGCAGCCCTAAACCCATGATGGCAATCGTGGGTGGCAGCCAGCCTACCAGCAGGGTAAGCGGGGCGATATTCACCATAACACTGGCGAGAACGGTTCCGGCCAAACCAACAGCGCCCTGGATTACAAATACGGCGGCCAGACGCTCGTAGATCAGATATGGGGCGGGGCGCGGCGCGGCTAAAAGCGTCTCTAGCGCCGGCTCGTCATCTGGCGAAAACAGCAGCGCCGCCTGAATGCCGGCTGCCAGCGGCAGTACCAGCTCAAGACTGCGACTACGCAAATCTGGAAACAGCATCGTGATCAGCAGGGCAGCGCCGCTGATGGCCGCGAACCAGGGCGAAGATTCTCTGAAGGCCATGTGCCAGGCTACCGGCCAGCGGTGGGGAAACGAGATTGCAGGCACTTAGTTTTCTCCCGAATGTGTCCAGCGCATTTCGCGATCCGCCAGAAAAAGCGCCAGCAGAACGGCAGCGACAGCCGCCAAAAACAGGAATGGCTGTAGGTTAGCGCTCCAAATATCGGGCAAAAGCGCGTTGATGGCTGGGGGAAGAGCGCCGCCTAAATGCCGCCACACCAGCGCCACCCAGATCAGCAGGCTGATGATGGCGCTGAGCGCGGCATCAAACAGCACTACGCTGCACAGGAAGGCCAGCGCCGAAAGCAGCGCCATCGGGGCAAGCCAGCTTAGCACCAGCGGCATAAAGGTAATGTCGCTGCGCGCTGCCGCCAGAATAACGCTGACGATCAAGGCTCCGCCCAGATTGAAGCCAAATAACAGCGCCAGCCGCGCCAGCAGAATCACACGCGGCGGAATCGGCGTTGAAAGTTGAAGCTCAAGCGGCGGATCGGTATCGTCGCCATAGAGCAGCGCAACCCCTAAAGCCGCGATCACTGGCGCGATCAGCACAAACGGCAGACCGCCCATGCTAAAGCCGGATGATCTGGAGATCAGCGTGACCAGCAAGCCGAGAATGAGGATGATCGCTGTGCCCGCCCATATCCAGCGATGCACCAGCCGCGCCTGCGATTTCAAGATCAGCCATACGCGCAGCATAGACCAGCGTGAACTGGTTGCTGCCCATAGAACCTGCGTTTTCGGCGCGCTGATCGACTCCAGCTCATCATTCAGCGCGGCTAACGCTGCTCGTTTTGTGGCAGGGTCGGGTTTTGGTGGCTGCCACGACTGTAGAAAATCGTATATATCGTTGTTGTTTGCGCCTATATTTTGATCGTCAAACTGGCTCATAAGTCTGCCTCGATCAGCTCGCGCAGCCGTTTCACGCCCAGCGAAAGCCGCGATTTCACAGTGCCAACAGGGATATGCAGCGTTTCGGCAATCTGCGCGTGGCTGAACGACTGGTAATAAAACAGCACAATGCTTCGCGCTGGTGGCCTGGCAGTTGGCGCAATGCCGCGATCACGCCTGACGATGCTTCGGCTTCGATCATCGTTTGCTCAATCGGCGGCGTATCGCTTTCTATTTCGTCGCTTTGCGCAGGCATGGCACTGGTATGACGAGTATCGGCGCTGGCGGCAAGATTGCGCGCGGCGTTGGTGGCGATGCCGTACAACCACGCTTTAAGCGGCCTGCTGCTGTCGTAAGTGTGAATGCCGCGCAGCACCCGCAAAAATGATTCTTGTGCTAAATCTGCTGCCAATGCCCGATCTCCAAAGGTCAGGCGAAACAGGTAGCCGAACAGATCGTCATAATGGCGCTCGAATAATGCCGCAAGCGCTGACCTGTCTCCTGATTTGAGTTTCGTCGCGAGTGTTTCGTCGCTAACCACGCTGCCGTTTCGCTCCTGCTGCCTATTACCATGATCATCGCAAAAGGTTCACAGGCAGCAAAAAAGACCTGTCAACGGGCACAGGTCTTTTTTAGGTTTCGGTGAAGAGGATCTATTTCCCGTTTTTATGCGGGAAAAACGGGCGTTTTACTCTTCGTAGAACCCGTCAATCGTGGTCAGCACTTCATCCAGGATGGCGAGGCCTGCCTGAAGCTGTTCCTCAGTCACGATCAGCGGCGGGCAGCTGAAGATATAGTTCCAGCGCACCATCGTGCTCAGGCCGCGATCCTTGAGCGCTTTCGGCACAGTTTTCATCGCATCGCTGAACGGCTTATTGAACGGACTCAGCGGCTCGCGGGTTTCACGATTTTTGACCAGCTCGATCACCTGATGCAGCCCTGCGCCACGAATATCGCCGATGACCGGATGTTTCTCCGCCAGATCGGTCAGGCCGCGACGCAGCACCTTGCCCAATTCGCGCGAACGTTCGACCAGGCCTTCCTGCTGATAAACCTCAATTGTCGCCACACCCGCCGCGCAAGCCAGCGCATGGGCGCTGTAGGTCAGGCCGGTATGCAGCACATGCTCCTCAAAATAGGCGGCAATCGCGCTGGAAACAACGGTTGCCCCCAGCGGTACGTAGCCGCTGGTGATGCCCTTAGCCAGCACCATGATGTCCGGTTTGGCGTCTGGATAATGATCAATGCCGAACCATTCGCCGGTGCGCCCAAAGCCGCTCATCACCTCATCTACGATCAGCAGCATGCCATATTTATCGCACAGCTTGCGAAGCTGGGTGTAGAACACGGCGGATGGCTGCATGATGCCGCTGGAGCCGCTGTAGCCTTCGATCATCAGCGCGGCGCAGTTTTCCGGGCCTTCAGCCTGCACGATGTCATCAATCATTTCGATGAGGATCAGATCGCCTTCTTCCTGCGTGCGTCCCTTATAGACCGGGTTGCGATAGGCATACGGGTCGGGTAGGCGCACGATCCAGGGCACACCCGGCTCGTTTGCCAGACGGCGCGGATCGCCGCCAGCGGTCATGCTGCCAAAGGTGGCGCCGTGATAGCTCTTGTAGCGGGTCAAAATCTTTTGGCGCCCGGTATACATACGGGCAATTTTCATAGCGTTTTCGACGCCATCGGTGCCGCCGTTGGTGAAGAAGGCTTTGGTCAAGCCTTCGGGGGTCACTTCTTCAATCAGTTCGCCTAAGCGCCCGCGCGGTTCAGTTGCAAACGAGGGGTCTACGTAGCACAGCTTAGCCGCCTGCTCTTGAATGGCCTTCACCACATGCGGATGGCAGTGGCCGATATTCATATTCACTAATTGCGACGACCAATCCAGATAGCGCTTGCCGTTGGCGTCATAAATATACACGCCTTCGCCACGCTCGATGGGAATCGGATTCCATGCGCCCTGCGCCACCCAACTGGCGAGGGTATATTCCTTGTTCGTTTTGGTAATTTCTGCTGCGTTCAGCATGACACACTCCTCAAAAACAGTAAGTTAAATTCAGTATGTTGGCTCAATTGTAGACGAAAAGCAGTGGCTTGGCATTCCAGTGGACTGATTGAAAGCCAGTCACTATGCCATGCGCTCAGTTGCGAGGCAGCGATCGTGCATGAATGATCTCTGACAACGACACTGGAATGCTGCCCAACAACGCCTTAGCTGCTCGCGGTCATTGCCAGAGTGTAATTTACATAACTTCGCCTAGCATTGTTCGGTAAAAATATCTGAACAACTTGCTGATTTGCTTCAGCGCTAAATGTAAGGGTTATTGATTGCCCGCAGCCAAGGCCGCCTCTGCCGCGCATAATGGCCCATTGTACAAATTCTGTCCCTACAGCAGTGCAATTCAGTGTGAACGTGTAATTTATCGGGTCACGCCCCACGCCTTCCACTGTGATCGAGATCGTGTCACTGGTATCGCCATCCGGAAAAGAGATTGTATCGCTTAAGCTAGCAGCTTCCCCGGCGCGGACAAGCAGCGCGAAATCGCGATCAATGGGTGCGATGGGTAAATCGGTCGGCAGTATGGGCGCTGGCGTATCCGACGGCCGTATGGGTATCGGCGTATCTGATGGACGAGGTGGAATAGATGTATTCGTCGGCCGTATGGGTATCGGCGTATCTGATGGACGAAGCGGGATAGATGTATTCGTCGGCCGTATAGGTATCGGCGTATCCGATAGGCGAAGCGGGATAGATGTATCCGACGGCCGTATGGGCATCGGCGTATCTGACGGGCGAAGTGGAATAGATGTCTCTGTAGCGGTTAGCAGCGACGAGTCCTGTGGCGCTGTCGGCAAAATAGGCTGTACTGCATTAATGGGTATTGTAGTGATCGTAAACTGTGCTTCAATTGCCCCAAGATCGCAAACCACACTACCATCACCATTTCCGTCATTGCGTTCGTTGCCAATTTGATCGGTGGTAGGGCACAGGCTGCTATCGCCTGCATCAATGGCCGCGCTGCCGCCTAACAGCGGGATATAACTGCCATTGAAATCTCCAAGTAGCGCGCTTCCCTGAACTGACCCATCGCAACCAAGATTAGGGCCACTGTGCGTTATTTGTACGCAATCTCCACCGAAATTGTTGGAAGCAATGGAATTTTGAAGGGATAATACAGTGGGGCCAGTTGTGTGAAATAAGCCCCCTCCAATCCCCGCAAAATTTCGGGCAATAGTGCTGTTAGTAATTGTCATTGTGCCGAAACTTACCTGATAAACGACGCCATCGTTAACGATAGAAGAACTGGCGTTGGCAATACCGCCACCGTTGTTGCTCGCGGTATTACCAGTAATGGTGCTGTTAATTATTGTCATTGTGCCAATATTAAAAACACCACCGCCACTGCTAGTTGCAGTGTTACCAGCGATGGTGCTGTTGGCAATCGTCATTGTGCCGGAATTGAAAATGCCGCCCCCAAAACTACGTGAATTCCCCGTAATCACGCCGCCGCTGATATTTACTGACCCGCCGTGGTTGTAAATGCCATTACGTCCGTCACGGATCGTAACATTATTTAAGTTTAGTGTTGCCCCGCTTGTTATTCTAAACACCCGAACACTACCACCGCCGCTAATGGTTGCACCATTACCATTGATGGTGAGCGGGTTGCCGCCATCGGCATTGATGGTGAGCGGACTTCCCGGCCCAGTTACGGCATAAGTACATCCAGCATCAAGATTAATGACATCTGGCTTACCGTTACTATTGGCAGCGCCTATTCCGGCAATCATACCAATTAAGGCATTTCCGTTGTCTACAGCAGTCGGCCCCGGGCATCCTGGGCCGCTCACAGGTGTAGCAGTCGGAAATGACGGTATGAATGGCGTTGCTGTTGGTGTTGGCGGCGCGAGGGTGATAGCAACAGCGCTAAAGGATGTAGGCGTTGCTGTTGGTGTTGGTGGCGCGAGGGTGATGGCTATCGCGCCAAATGTTGTCGGGGTCGCAGTGTTCATAAACGTGAAAGTGCGTGCCGCTGAATAGTCCGTAAACGTGCCATCGCTTAGCAGCGCGCGTACCTTCCATGTAAATAGTCGAGGTGTATCTTCGGACAATGACAGCGTATAGCTGTTGTTATTGGTTGTGATCTGTTCGTTTCTGCAACCACCACTTTGCAGCTCACAGGTTTCAATGTCAATTTCATATAGTGAGATATTCGCAAGCGAAGTCCACATCAATGTAATCGGCTGTGTATTGAAAATGGCTCCATCATCCGGTGATATTAGCCGCAGCGTTGGTGCCTCTATCACCGCCGTAGCTAAATCAATAACGAACGGCGTTGCTGTTGGTCTTGGCGGCGCGAGGGTGATGGCAACAGCGTTAAAGGATGTAGGCGTTGCTGTTGGTGGGAGGCTATCAAATGGCATCTCCTCTCCAGCAGGAATAATATGTAGCGTAAACTGGTTGAATGCCGGAAGGAGGGAGTCTGGCATAGCCACATTAATAGATAAGCGTGGGGGACTGCCAGCGCTTTCATCAATGAATTGAGTTATTGGTGTGAAGCAAAGCAACCAAAGCGGTTCGTAAGCCCAGTTCTGAAATTCAATGGAGGCAGTGGTGATTTCAGCATTTGGACCATTGCATTCCAACCAGAAAGTAAAATCTCTCCCTGCTGCCTGGCCTCCTATCATCGGGAAGATCGCGGCTTCAACCCTGACGTTTCTATCCCCTTCTGGAGAGGATAACTGATGGGTAAAGGTTGTTGGTTCGTTCAGTTCAATTGAAAGATAATATACAGTATCACTTTCTGGAATGATTGGGACGTATGGTGATGCTGGTTCTATGTGCAGGGTATATTCCAGCGCGAAAGCTGTATTCTCAGAAGAATCTAGCCGCACATCAACGTTAATACCTACCTCGCTATGAGAGGCGATCCTCTCCATAGTGTGTTGCGCAATACTGCCGCAGCTATGCGGGACATCATTGATGTACCAACGTGCCGCATATGTGCCGATGCCAGCGCAAGTGAGCCTGAAGGTGAAATTCTGCCAGTGAGCCTGACTTAGATCGGGGAAATAAATATTCAGATGGTGCGTTGTTTGCGCGTCAGTCAAGGTTTGAGTGAAGGTCGTTGTTTGTGTTGACGGCGCTGAAACTTGAAACGTAATGTATTCCTGCGATAAATCCGGTGATGGAATGTTCAGATAAGTTGGTTGAATAAAAAGAGCGTAATTGACTATTGTATGCGGCGCATCTGGCGGCAAGAGGATGTGCACAGGCAATAGGAAGGGATCGGTTTCAGTAAGGAGTGCCGCTGGTAGCACGGGGATACCGGCATCTTCTCTGGCAGACAGGCTTAGCGGGATACGAGGGGATGAGTCTGCTGTAAAAGTATGATCAAAAGAGTCTCCACAGCCAAAGGTCAACCCAGTCTCTGTCAAACCCTGAATCAGCCCGTTAGACGCACCTTCACACACGAGATGGATAGTGTACGCTCGCGGGCGTGATCTGTTGGGTGGCGTGCGTCAAGAAGAATCGTGTCATGGCTATCACCCTCAGGGGCTGAAATTGTATTGCTAAACGTGCTGGCCTGTGCCGGCAGCAAAACGAGCGTGTGCGGATCGGAGTCTGGCGGTGCTACCGGGCTAAATATCGGGGAGGCTGCGATCAGATAGGTCAGATTGCCACCCGGTTGTGTCTGCTGAATTACAAGCGGTAACTGTTGTCCGGGTGCGTCAAAGGTATGGTGTAGGCTCTCATTACAGCCAAATTCGCTAGAACCGCCTTGCAAACTGGCATGTATGCTGTCAACCCCCGCGCCAGAACACAACAGTTGAAATTCAATGCTTCGTGGATAGCCTGCAACCAATCCGGAAACGCTAACATTAATTGAATCGCTAGAATTGGCAGATGACAGAGTTCCGGTAAATTCTGATACACCTTCCAGCGCGATCACAAAACCAGGCGGCGCTTGAGCGGAGGTTTGAATTCCTGCCGGGTTGATAATCAGCGTATATTGTACGTGCGCTGGATCGGCATGATTTTCTAGCGAGATGATCATATCAACCGAAGGCACTGGCGCACCCGCACCCCCCCCTTGGAGGTGGCGTGTGATTGTGTGCCCACAACCAAGAGTTTCTGGGAAATCGGCAATTACCCACTCAACGCCTGTAGTGCCAGTGCCGATACAGAATAATGTGAAAGCGAAATCCCAGCTTTGGCCGCCTGCTAATGCCGTTGAACGTACTGTGATTCTGTCTACCTGATCACCTAACGGCGCAGAAATCATCTGGCTGAAGTTGGTGGCGCTGGTGACTGGCACATTAATGACATGATTTGCATCGGATAGTGCGACGGGGAGCAGTGCTGTAATCGGTTCAATGATGAGGGTGTATTCAAAGAATATGGGGAACTCAAACGGCAATAACTGAACCTCAAGACCGCCTATAGGAGGGAGATATCCTGGTTCATAAGTTTCAGTGATTGAATCGCCACAATGTTTTCCATTCTCCCATAACAGCAAGTCTCCATAGTTCGCATTTATTCCGAGTAGTTCAAACTGACTGGCATAGGCATCATTGCAGATTAAGGTGAAGCGGAATGTCTGTGGTTGGAAACTGATCAAATTTGGAAAATGCAAGCTGAGATCAAGTGCCTCTGTACCTGTGGGGCGTGACAGGGTACTTGTAAAAGTTGTTGTTCGATCCGAGTACACATCAATCACTTGATTGACTTCGGATTGTGCCAGGGGAACAAGCGGCGTCAGCGGTTCAATAGTTAATGTATATGTCAGTTGCGAAAAAAGGGCATTGGGGGTTACTTGTAGTTCTAACGAGACAAACGGAATTGTTTCGGGGTTTTGAGGAGTAACTATAAGCTCAATACTATCGCCACAACGATTGTCGAAAGCCCACGACAAAAATGCAGTCTCACCCCCTTCATCGCAGGTCAAGGTGAAACGATAGGTTTGTGGTTGTGCATTCAGCAGCGCAGGGAATTGCACTTCAATGAGATGGCCTAGATTGTTGAGCTCGCTCAGAATGGTTCTGGTAAAAACGGTGGTTTCCACCGGTGATGCCGCGATAACTTCATGTTGGGGTTGTGCGGCCAGCGTAAACCGGTGAAAAAATGACAATAGAATTACGAAAAATACGGAACCCAGCGTTAAGTAAATTGAACCATTATGTCGCTTCGATCTATGCATTGATCTTTCTCTTTAAGCCAATGAAAAGCAGTTTAATGGCATTTTTTATTCTGCGCAAATATATGATCTCCATAGTTTGAACGTGTTGTAAGCGATGCGGAAGTGAGGGCGAGCGTTAAGCGCGGGCTTCGGCTTTCTCTTTAAATTTGCTGATGCTTACAATAAGACTTTGTAAAATCAATCCAATTTTCTCGCGTCAGCGCGGTTGATCGTCTACACTGTAGCCAATGTTCTCATAACCCGTAAAAACGGTATGTCGGTACTCAATCTCAGCGGGCAACGCCGGCGCGCAATACGCGAAAACCTTGTTGCCTATCTATTCTTATCCCCCGCATTGACGCTTATCATGATTTTCGGCATCCTGCCGGTTGCGTTTGCGCTGTTCGTCAGCCTGCACCGCTGGCGGCGTTTTCCTGAAGAATTCATCGGCTTGGATAATTACCAGCGCGCGCTTGGCGATTTTGCCTATGTTGCTTTTATATGGGTAGCCGCAGGCGCAGTCGCCTTCGCCTGCCTCATTTTGTGGCGTTTTTTCAAGCAGAATCGCAGCCGCCCCGCGCTGTTTGCCTATCTCATACCCGGCGTGGTTTCGGCGGCGGCGGTTGCGCTGCTGGTGAATTGGGTGGTGATCTGGCTGCCGATTGTGCTGGATATTCCACAGCGGTTACGCACGCAGGCGCGTTCCGGCGAATTGTTCATAGGCGAATTGATTGCCAGCTTCCAGATGCCGCAGGTGGTAGAGGCCGGAAACTGGATGCTGATAGGTATCGTGGCTGCCGTTGCCCTTAGCATCATCTGTTATCTGCTGATCAAAACGGAAGACGCCGAAAAACTGCTGGCACAGGCTGCCAGCGCCTTCTTCCTGCTCATCGTCGCTGCCTTCACCTTGCAACTGACCGGCTCGGAAGTGATGATCGCGATCGACGCAGCGCGAGAGGCGGGAGAAGAACTGCCAATCTGGACGCAGGCGGCGATCATCAGCGCAGGCGTGATCATGCTGGGCGCGGCTTATGTGCTGTGGCGCGGCGCAAATCGCGGCGGAAACCTGCGCTTTGTTTTGCAGTTTGTAGCCGCTGCAATGCTGATGGTTGGGGGTTACGCCTTCATCGGTGAACTGCCGCTGCTGCTCTCTGGCGCGGATAGCAATATGCTGCGCGGCTTCAATATCACCCTGATGTATACGCTGGGCACAGTGCCGATCCAGCTTATGTTCGGGCTGCTGCTGGCTTATCTGCTGTTCCAGAAAATCAAGTTCAAGTCGTTTTTTCGCATGATGTACTTTTTGCCATATGTGACGCCTTTTGTGGCGACATCCATCGTCTTCGGCATTCTGTTTTCACATCGGCCAACTTCGCCGGTCAACCAACTTATGACCGCGTTGGGGCTTCCCGTTCAAAAATGGCTGCTGGAGCCAACCGGCATCTTCCAACTGATCTTTGGGCCGCAGGTGCCGGACGTGCTTTCTGGCCCCAGCCTCGCGCTGGTGGTCATCATTCTTTATTCCTCATGGACTTATATCGGCTATTCAACGGTGGTATTTCTGGCCGGGTTGGGCAATATTTCCGGCGAATTGTATGAGGCAGCGCGTATTGACGGCGCGAACGAGTGGAATGTATTCCGCCGCATCACCCTACCGATGCTTTCCCCGACCACCTTCTTTTTGACACTGATCACCATCATTGGCACGCTGCAATCATTCACCCAAATTTGGATTTTACGCACCCCCGCCGCCTCGTCATCGGTAGATACGGTGGGCGTGTATATCTACGAAACTATCAGCCAGAGTACGCCGAACATGGGCTATGGTTCGGCGCTTTCGCTGGTGTTGTTCACGGTCATTCTGGTATTTACGCTGGTACAAAACCGGCTTTCGCGGAACCGGGTATTTTATGGCTGATACTGCGCTGCCTGATCTTTCTACAAGAAGCGAATCGCACAGCAAAACGCGGCGTCGCGGCCCGACATTTCGTTTAGGGCGCGTTCTGATTTACGGAATCCTGATCATCGGGCTGCTGCAAGCCGTCTTTCCATTCTTCTGGATGATCAGCGCCTCGCTGATGCCGATCAATGAAGTTACGCTCGGCTATTTGCTGCCATCTCAGCCGCAGTTCAATAATTATGTGGACGCGTGGAATCAGGCCAATTTCTCGCAGTTCATGTGGAACAGCGTGCGCATTACCGCAATTACCGTCGCCGGTCAGTTAATATTCTGCGTTCCGGCAGCTTACGCCTTTGCGCGTATGAGATTCGTTGGTCGAAACCTGATCTTTGGGCTGCTGCTGGCGACGTTGATGATCCCTGATGTCGCTATCTTGATTCCCAATTACCTGACCGTAATCTGGTTTGGGCGTTTAAGCGATGCGGTGCTGGGCATTGGCTGGATCAACAACTGGCCTGCGCTCACGATTCCCTTTATGGCTTCAGCTTTTACCATCTTTCTGCTGCGCCAGTTTTTCGCGCAAATCCCCGAAGATTTATGGGACGCGGTGCGGATTGATGGCGGCGGGCATTTGCGCTTTTTGTGGTCAGTCGTCGTGCCGCTTTCGCGCCCTGTATTGATGACCACAGTCATTTTCGCCTTCATCGGCTCATGGAATGCTTTGTTATGGCCGCTGCTGGTCACCCAAACAGACACTTGGCGGCCTGTCGCAGTAGGGCTAACGAAATTCGTGAACACCGATCAGCCCACCGCGCTGCATTTGCAGATGGCAGCCTCAGTGATCATGATCATTCCAATTTTGATCATATATTTCTTCACGCAGAGGCAGTTCACAGAGGGGATCGCCACCAGCGGGCTGAAGGGATAAAAACTGCTCGTAAATTTCATGAGCAATCGCTGACAGGGGATGATGAACAGCTATCAACGCGCGCTAGCCGTAAAAAGCGCCAGTATTATGATTTTTCCGTAGCTTAAGTTTGCCGGTTGCTATTGTGCTTTAAAATACTCAATATAGATAACCCTCGCCTGATTTTATGATTTTATGTTTACCGGAGACCCTACCTAGCTTAGAGATTTTGTCGTCCTATGTCGCTATCATCCAAGTCATTACCAGATCTCAAACCGCTGCAAATTGTTCTTGAAATACTCTTCGTTGTTCTGGTTGCAATATTTGCAGTCTCCCCATTTCTAGACCTGGGTCAGCCCACGCGCCTTGGGGGCATTGAATCGGAGTACCTAACGCGATCAGCGTATTCGCTGGCGGTTGTGCTGCCTGAAAAGGGCTATCTTCCGCTGTGGCAGCCCTATCTTGAGCGCGGCGATCCGTTGATGGAAAATCCGGTTTCATTTGCCTTCAACCCGCTTGCCAGCCTTCCGCCGCTGTTCTTCGGCCTCTATGACGGCATGAAAATCTCGCTGTTGTTAGCGGCAATTTGCGCTGGTATCGGGGGGTGGGCGCTTGCCCGCGTGCTAGGCTTAAGCTGGTTTGGGCGGCTGTTGATCGCCTGCCTGGTGATCGGCAAGGGGAATTTTCATGCCTATCTCGTTGAAGGGCATTTCCCACTGGTCATTGTTCAGGCATTCTTTCCATGGATATTCACCGCACTCGTTTCGATCTTCAAAGGCTACCGGCGTTGGGCGGTTGCCCTGCTGATCGTCAGCTTCGTTTTCGTGTTCTGGTCAGGTATTCCCTGGTATCCACCAGCTATCCTTCTGAGCATCGGCATTTTCTCTTTATTCGGCATGTTCGTGCGTGCCTCTGGCACACAGCGGTTGCAGGTGCAATGGAAGCATGTTGGGCGGGTGATTGCCGGCGTCGTAGGGGCGCTGCTGCTCAGCGCGGCTTTGATGCTCCCGCTGATGACCAAAGGCGATAACATCGGCCAATCCTCCGTTGAGGAAGACTTTCGCGCCGATATTGGCGGCATTTTGGGATCATTCTTCTCCAGCGAAAAGGACTATACGGGTTCAGGCCTTTACCCGCAGGGATTCGCCTATAGTTACTACAACTACATGAGCCCGATCTGGTATGCGGCGCTGATCGCCGCGCTTAGCCTGATTGTGGTGCTGCTTAGCAGGAAACGCCTCTTTGAAGATGCCCGATTCTTCTGGGGATTTCTGGCGGTCTTTATATTCACTATGTTATGGGGAGCCGGGCAGAATCCCCTCATTGAATTGTTTTACCGAACGATTCCCTACGCCAGCCAGTTCCGACACGTGGAACGTGTATTTGCCATTTCTTCTTTAATGCTTATCGTCATGCTGGGAATGGTGGCGGATGCGGTCTGGCGATACCTCGTTCAAGCCCCGCTGTGGGCAAAGCGTTCCTGGGCGGGCAATCGCTATGTCAAGATGGCGCTGCGCGCAGTCCTCGGTATCGGGCTGCTGCTGGTTAGCGCCGTCGCTGTGTACGATGTTGTGCTTCAATGGCACATTAGTTGGGGTGAATTTTTCACACAGCCTGAAGATCAGATGGAAGATGCCTGCGTCACCTGGCTGCGAGAAACGTATCCCGATAGAGAACTTTCGCTTTGGACGCTGGATTACAAAAATATCTACACCTATTTGCGTAATCGCGTCCGGCACGCATGGGTAGCCTCAGATTTCTATCATGCTGAAGGGCTGCCTTCAACCATCTTTGATGGCTCAATGCAGCGTGGTGAAGTGCCGCCAACTGAACTGCTGCCTGAATTCGCCATCGGCATCACGCATTACGATGATAGCTGGCTAGCCGGGCATGGCTATGTTCCTATGGAAGCCAGCATCAACCCTTATACCGATGGAAGGCCGTGCATTTATCAGCGGGAAGGCGCGTATAGCTATGCCTGGACAACCACGCTGGCACAGCTTGACCAATACACCGATTTCCTTCCGGTCACCGAAACGACGCCGATTGATCGCGTGATCCGTGATTATGATCGCATCGGCATACTGGCGCAGGCCAGCCCTGATCAGGATGTTGTGGTGACCGTGAGTGAAGTGGCGTATCCGGGCTGGGAAGCCTTCATCAACGGGGCGCCAGCACGGATCGAATCGCTTGGCGGGCAGGTGGCTGTGGTGCTGCCACGCAGCGATCAGTACTACACAGTTATGTTCCGTTATCTGCCAGACCGGTTTTTCCTGGGCAGCATCATCACGTTAATAACCGCCGTTGTTTGCATCCTCTATCTGTTGAATGTTGACCGGCTGTTTCGCAGGCGGGCATCCCCCAGCGTGGTGATCTCCGAGTCGGCATCAGGCGGGGATTCGGAACTGAAGCCGGGACTTGTTCAACAACATGAGCCGCCAGCGTCACAAACCGGCGATCAGCCCGATTCCGCGCCACCTGAGGGGCGGTGATGGAGCCTCAGGCCTATACTGAGATTCATCTGCTGGAACCGACTCATTGGTGGTATCGCGGCATGCGGGCAATAACAGACAGCCTATTGCGCGATGTGCTGGCGAGCCGTGACCTCACGATGCTGGATGCTGGCTGTGGTGTTGGCGGTAATCTTCAGCATTTCGCTGATTATGGCCGCGTGTTTGGCTTCGATCTTTCATCACTTGCACTGGGTTACGCTGCCGCGCAGCATCAGGGCAGCATTCTTCAAGGAAATGTTGAACAATTGCCATACCAATCATGCTGTTTCGATCTTGTAACTTCTTTTGATGTTTTATATGCGCGTGAAGTAGATGATGATTTGCTGGCGCTGTCGGAATTTGCCCGTGTATTAGCGCCGCGTGCCTATCTGCTGCTGCGCTTGCCAGCGCTGAAATCGCTTGCCAGCCAGCACGATCTTGTCGTTCATGGCGCGCGCCGTTATACGCGGCAAGAGGTGGATGCCAGCCTTCGCAAGGTAGGTTTAACGCCGCTGCGAATCACCTACGCGAACAGCCTGCTGTTTCCATTTGTATATCTCATTCGCCGCTGGCAGCGTTGGCGAACGACGATCACCGCCTCAGCGCCTTCCGATGTGCGGCCAACGTCACGCATTTTGAATGCGCTGCTGTATCGCGTACTGCTCATTGAAGCGGCGTGGATCAAACGGGGGCATCATTTTCCGGTTGGCGTTTCGATTTTCGCGCTGGCGCAAAAGGCGGGTGTCTGATGCCCGACTCAGCACGCAGTTCGGGTGTCAGCGCCTTTTTCCCCGCCTACAACGATGGTGGAACTATCGCCAGCATGGTGATAGCGACGATCGTCGTCTTACAGCAGTTGACCGATGATTTTGAGATCATCATCGTCAACGACGGCAGTCAGGATTACACGCCGCTAGTTGCAGATCGTTTAGCGCAAGATTACCCCTGTGTTCGCGTTGTGCATCACCCTAAAAATCGCGGTTATGGCGGCGCGCTGCGTACCGGATTTGCATCGGCGACGAAAGGCGTGATCTTTTACACCGATGGCGATGCCCAGTATGACGTGCGCGATCTGCTGCGGTTATACCCGCTGCTTACCGACGATGTAGACGTGGTACAGGGCTTTAAGCTGAACCGCGATGATCCCTGGTTCCGGCGTCCAATCGGGCGTATCTATCACACAATGGTGCGCTGGGCTTTTCAACTGCGGGTGCGCGATGTTGACTGTGATTTCCGCTTGATTCGGCGGCAGGTGTTTGAGCGGATCGAATTGAAGCAGAACAGCGGCGAAATTTGTGTTGAACTGGTGAAGAAGATGGAAATGGCGGGCTTTCACATCGTGGAAGCAGGCGTTACCCATTACCCGCGCTCATATGGACGATCACAATTTTTTCGCCTGCCTCACATTCTCTCAACCTTTCGCGGGTTAGTTCATCTCTGGCGCGATCTCCGCCGGTGAAATGCGATCAGGCTGATTGATCGGCAAGCCATTCGCGGATAGCAGCGGCGACCTGTTCAACTGATTCAGGGTGAAGTTCCGGATACAGCGGAAGGCTTAACACTGATTGCGCCGCGTATTCGGTGTTTGCCAGCGATCCCGCGACCCGAATACGGTCACGGTAGCCTGGTTGCAGATGCGCCGGAAGCGGGTAGTGAATCGCCGTTCCGATAGATCGCCGGGCGAGAAATGCGCGCAGCAGATCGCGCAGGGCGTGCTGTATCACGTATAGATGAAAGACGGGAATGCTATCTGCATCTTGTTTGGGAAGCGCGATTCCAACCGGCGCGAGCAGCTCCATGTAGCGCGCTGCCAGATTGCGCCGCTGCGCGTTATCATCATCCAAGTGGCGCAGCTTAACCCGCAGTACAGCCGCTTGAAGTTCATCTAAACGTGAGTTAACGCCGGCGCTTTGGCTGATACGCCCCTCATCCCATCCATACTGGCGCAGCGCTTTAAGCCGTTCGTAAAGATTCGAATCGCTGCACAAAATTGCGCCGCCATCGCCCAGCGCGCCAAGATTTTTGGTCGGGTAGAAGCTGAAGGCGGCAATCTGCCCCCACGCCCCTATTTTCCGTCCCTGATAAACTGCGCCGTGTGCCTGCGCGCAGTCCTCAATCACCCATAGCCCGTGTTGTTCGGCAAATTCACAAATAGACTGCATAGCCGCAGGCTGACCGTAAAGATGCACCGGCACAATCGCCCGCGTGTGGGGCGTTAGCGCCGCTTCAAGCAGGTTGGGGTCAAGCGTTCGCGATTGGGGGTCAATATCAACGCAAACCGGCGTGGCGCCAGCCATACAAATAGCGGCAATGGTGGCAACAGCCGTATGCGCGACGGTGATCACTTCGTGAGATGCGCCAATATCACATGCCCGCAGCGCTAGAAACAGCGCATCCGTTCCGCTGGCTACCCCAACCGCGTAACGCTGCCCGATATAGCTGGCAAATTCCTGTTCAAACAGGCGCGTTTCTTCGCCTAGAATGTATGCTCCGGCATTCAACACGCGCATTACTGCCGCGTCAATTTCTTCGCGGTGCGCCAGATAATTTGCTTTGGGATCCGCTTGAGGGACGATCATGAGCCTGAAGCCAGCTCTTCATCCCAATAATAGCGGCCCTGTGCGCGGAAATACTCCAGCGTGGCCTGTAATCCGGTTTTCAGGTTAACTTGCGGCGACCATCCGGTAAGCTGCTTGAATGCGTCGTAGTTCGCATAGTAGTCACCAATATCAATGGCTTTGCGCTCTGGCGGGAACGGGATTTTTTTCATTTTCCCTGTGCCGCTAATTTTGATGGCGAGCTGTGCCAGCGCTTCCAGCGAGATCACTTCTCCGCCGCCAAGATTATAGGCGCGGCCTTGTAAGCCATGATGGGTTGCGGCCAGCAGCAGCGCTTCAACCACATCGTCCACGTAATTAAAATCACGAAGCTGCTGCCCATCGCCATAAACCTGCAACGGTTCCTGCTGAATCAGGTTGCGAATCCAGATGCCTAGAAAAGTTTGGCGGGTATCTTTCACGCGCATTCGGGGGCCATAGGTGTTGGTCAGGCGCAGCGCGCAGGCAGACATCTGGTAAACCTGCGCGTAGAGCAGATGATACATCTCGCCTGCCAGCTTATTGATCCCGTTCACATCTACCGGGTTTAGTGGATGCTTCTCATCCACCGGCAAATACTGCGGCCTTCCATAAATCTGGCGGGTGCTGGCGTATACGATGCGGATTTTCGGGTTATTCTGGCGGCAGGCTTCCAGTATTTTAAGCTGGCTGTGGCAGTTGATTTCCAGATCGGTGAACGGATCGGTCATCGAGTCCAGGTGGCTGGTTTGCCCCGCCAGATTGAACAGATAATCGTGATCGCGCACAAGGAAATTTAGCCCATGCTGATCGCGCACATCGGCAATATTCAGGGTGATCTCGCTGGCGTGCCCCGCCAGATTACGCAGATTTCCCCCATATTCAGGAATCAGACTGTCTATTGCCGTCACCTGGGCGCCCAGCGCGGCTAAGCGTATGCCCAGCGTTGAGCCGATAAACCCGGCGCCGCCCGTGATGAGCACCTTTTTACCCTCAAAATGCTGCTTTTGGTCAATGGATCGCTGCATGACACCTCGAAAAATGTTATACCTATGTATAGCCAAGTTTACAGTGATGAAAGGCGATCACAAAACAAGATTCCGCAGGATAGGCTCAATGCAGGCGGTGGTGAATTGAAAGCGCGTGCAAATCAGGGTGAAGCCTTAACACAAATTTAGCAGTAATCAGGTAGCTAGCGCTCATTGTTTCACTTATACTCGTCCCCAATCATCGCTTTTATGCGATGAAGAACAATAGCGCGCCGGGGAAGCTGCAAGGCGCGTTATCAAAACTTGTTTTTCGCAGCGAGATTCCTAAAGGAGTTGTAGTATGCGCAAGTTGTTACTAGCAGCAGGCTTAGCGTTAACCGTTGCAACCGGGGCGGTGATGGCACAGGATGACCTCTCTGCCGTTGATCCTTCCGGGCAAACGGTTGTGTACTGGCATCAATTCAACAGCGGCGCGCAGTTGGAAACCATGACGGCGCTGGTTGAAGCGTTCAATGCCAGCAATGAATGGGGCATCACTGTTGAGGCGCTGCCGCAGGGCGATTACAACGCGCTGCGTGAATTGATGAATGCAGGCATCGTTTCCGGCGAGCTTCCGAATCTGGTGGCGGGCTATGCCAACGACGGCGCCAGCTATTTCCTCGATGGCGGCGCGGCTGACCTCGCCCCCTATATCAATGATGCTACTTACGGGCTGGATATGAGCGATTACAACGCGAATCTGCTCACCTTCAACACCATCACCGCTGAACCTTTCAACGGCGCGGTGCTGGCCTTCCCGCACCAGCAGTCTGCACAGGTATTTGTTGCCAACAACACGCTGTTAGAAGAACTGGGCTACAGCGAAGTTCCGCGTTCGATTGAAGATTTCACTGCGGCGGCTTGCGCTTCAGCGGCGTCTACCACTGCCGACGGCACACAGCGCTATGGCTACCCGCTGACCACCGACGCTTCCCAGTTGGAATCGTGGGTGGCGGCCAATGGCGGCGCGATCTTCGACGGCACCGCTTATAACTTCACCAGCTGAAGTGATGGCAGCGCTCCAGATGTACAAAGACCTGTACGATCAGGGCTGCGGCTATATTCCTGCCGAGCGTTTCTCTGAACAGACCGACTTCGCGCTGGGCTTGACGCCGTTCTATGCCTCCAGCACCGCTGGCCTTACCTATGTTCTTGCAGCGAACAATGATAATGGCTTTGAGGGTACCTGGTCGGTGAACAGCTTCCCGCACACCGAAGGTAACGAAATTCTTCAGGTTTTCATGCCCGGCATCATCATGGTTCCCGGCACGCCTGAAGCGCAGTTGGCAAGCTGGTTGTTCCTGAAGTACCTGGTGACCCCAGAAGCTGCCTTGCAGTGGACGGCTAGCTCTGGCTATTTCAACCCGGTGCCTTCAACGGTTGACTTGCTGACCGAAGAAACCTTCCCGAACGCCGATTTGTTCCCCTACTTCCAGCAGGGTAACGCGCTGATGAATAACGCCGATATTCGCCTGTACAACGGCCCCAACGTGCCCTCATACAACGCGATTCGCGGCTTCGTTAGCGAAGCGATTGCTAACGTGACCAGCAACGGCATGGCGGTTGAAGATGCGGCTGCCCAGTTGCAGCAGCAGGCCGATGACGCGCTGGCCGGAATGTAATTAGCAGTATTCTGGTAGTTTTAAGCGGGGGCAGGGGAAACTTTGCCCCCGCTTTTTTATTGCTATCTAACCGCCCCCAGCGCTTCGGCGAAAACACTGAGCGACTCGTTAATTTGCGCTTCGTTCACCACCAGCGGCGGTATCCAGCGCACCGTATTTTCATAGCTGCCACAGGTCAGCAGCAGCAGGTTATGATCAAGGCAGGCTTTCTGCACCGCTTTGGCCGCGTCTTTGTCCGGTTGGGTATCGCGGGTAAATTCTGTGCCGATCATCAAGCCGTGACCGCGCACATCGCCAATGATCGGGAATTCAGCCTGAAGCTGTTTCAGGCCTTCGGTCAGGATTGCGCCCATGCGCGCCGCGTTTCCCGGCAAATCTTCTTCCAGCATCACCTGAATGGTGGCATTAGCCGCCGCTGCC
>LMZS01000088.1 GCA_001567085.1 Chloroflexi bacterium OLB15 | reverse complement strand
GCAAACTCTGGCTAGAGAATGCGCGCAAAGTAGGCCGCCCACACGCAGCGAATGAAATCTGTGAGCAAGCATGGCGCTCACGGCCACGCAAAGCTAGAATGTGCCGCCAGCGCGCCTGTTAAAATATTCTTTTCCCTTTTATATTCAATGATCGCCATCCCCCACCTTTCCAGATGGGGGCGGGTTTCGGGCTGGCGGCGCTGGCTCATCGGGCGTTGTCGTCTTTTTTCTGGCTGCGCGTGGAAGACGATAAACGCAATTGCGGCAACGGTATGCGCCTTCCTTAGCGCGTGCCTGATCATCACCGGTTGGGCGTGGCGCAAAGCTGGCGGACGAAGCTATTCATGGCGCCGGTTGATGGCAACGTGCGCGGCATTAGGCGGGCTGGCCGGTTCAGGCACGGCAGCCAGCGCCGCGCTCTTGATGCTGATCAAAAATGGTCTGCACGGGCACTTATTCCCTGATTTCCCCTTCGGCATGATCGCTGGCGTGCTTGCGCTTGCGCCAATCTGGGCGATTGGCGGCGGGTTGGTCGGGCTGGGCATCGGGACGGTATGGGTGGTGCGAAAAACCTAGCAATCTCCGCCTATACCCGCGTGCCACAGGAACTGACAGCGCGTTTCCCTGCCAGCTATTACGGTTTAGGTGAGCTTTTGTCGCTCAAGGGTAAGGGCTGCTGCTGGGACGTGGGCAGCGATGGGCTAACTGGACGCGCAGGTTTAGCAACGTGTTTCGCCAGTTCACGAAGCCAGCGCGCTGATTCTGATTTACGCTTGTCATTGGCTTTCTCAAACAGCTCGTTGGCTTTGCCCATAAACTGGGTTGCATTGACCAAATCACCCGACTGATAAAAAGCCACGCCCAGCGCGTACAGAGTTTCAGGGCGCTTCTGGTCAATAAAATAGGCAGACTGCAAATATTTCACCGCGATGGGGTATTCCTGCCGCTTTAAGGCGATGATCCCCAGCCCATAGTTGGCAAGCATCTCAAACTTATCAATGTCCAGCGCGGCGACAAAATCAGCCTCAGCTTCGTCGTATTCGGCTTCCTCAAGATGCACCAATCCGCGCGCGGCAATATATTCAGCATTGCGCGGCAGTTCAGCGATAGCATCGTTCAACGCGGCAATCGCACGGTCATAATCTCGGCGGGCTATGGCCGCAAGCGCGCGATGATAATACTCATCGGCAGCGTAACGGTTCAAGCCAAAACGCTGGTTAAAGCCAGGCATTCAAACATCGCATCCTATTACTGGTGTGTAGTATAGTACATTTCACTATGCTGGTTGCAGCGAAGAAATGATGTGGGAGTGGTGAATCTCAAGGCGATGCCTGTTCCGGTCAAGTGATGAAAACAGGCCATATCCCGGTATTTCACCACTACCAATGATGTTGTGCCGAAAACGTGAAACTGATTTTGAAGAATATTTGAGGAACACCATAATGGATTTTGACCTTTCTACTGAACACGCAGCATGGCAGCGGCTGGTGCGCGACTTTTGCGAAACCGAAGTAAAGCCTTACGCGGCTGAAGTTGACGAAAATGGCAGCCTGCGATGGGAGAGCATCCGCAAGATGAAGGATGTTGGCCTGCTAGGGCTGGATGTTCCCGAAGCGTATGGCGGCATCGAAATTGATGCTATTGGCGTCGCGATTGCGATGGAAGAACTCGGCCGCGCCTGCGGCTCAACCGCGCTTTCGCTGGCAGCGCATAATGGGCTGGGCTGTTCCCCGATCACCCGCTGGGGTACACAGGCGCAAAAAGAAAAGTATCTCCCCCTACTGGTCAGCGGCGAATATCTTGGCGCGCTGGCACTGACCGAACCGGGCGCAGGCAGCGATCTGGCAGGCGGCGTGCAAACTTTCGCCCAGGATGCTGGTGACTCGTGGGTGATCAACGGCAGCAAAGCATGGATCACCAATGCAGGCATCGCCCCTGTCATTACCGTTTTGCTGCGCACAGATAGAGACGCAGGCACCAACGGCTTCAGCATGATACTGGTGGAACCGAACACCCCCGGCGTAAACATCGGCAAGCCAGAAAAGAAGATGGGGCTGCAAGGCTCACCCACCGTAATGATCAGCTTTGACAATGTGCGCGTGCCTAAAGATGCGCTGCTCGGCAGCTTAGGCGCGGGCTTCCGCCAGACGATGGAAATTCTAGACGGCGGACGCATCGGCATTGGCGCGCTGAGCGTAGGGCTGGCACAGGCAGCCTATGAAGAAGCGATCCGCTATGCCAGCCAGAGGCGGGCGTTTGGCAAACCGATTTCGGCGCATCAGGCGATTCAATGGATGATTGCCGATGCCACCGTTGAAATTGAAGCGGCACGCCTGCTGATTTATCAGGCGGCATGGCTGCGAGCAAATGGCAGATCGTTCAGCAAAATAGCCGCCATGGGCAAACTTAAAGCCACTGAAGTAGCCGAAAAAGTATGCCACGACGCGATCCAGATTCATGGCAGTTATGGCTACAGCCGCGAATACCCAGTCGAACGCATTTACCGCGATCAACGGCTGATGGCAATTGGCGAAGGCACAAGCGAAATCCAGCGGATGGTGATTGCACGGCGAGTGCTGGAAGCGATGGGAAGCTGATCTCACTGTTCAGGTGATGATCTGTTCACCCAGGCAGCTAGCCGTTGAGCAGCTTATTGAACAGGCGAGGAAGCTCGCCGGGTTCAAAAGGCTTCACCAGAAACAGGGACGCGCCTGCCCCGATGGCCTCTTCCTGCACATCAAGGCCAGAGGCCATGACGATAGGCATGGAGGCATAGCCGTCGTGCTTGCGAAGCTGCCGGATCACTTCCACACCATCCATGTCCGACAGATGATAATCAATCAGCATGATATCAGGCCTGGATTGTTCAACTGTGATTAGCACATCTGCGCCTTTGAGAGCCGATGACACTTCAAAGCCGTCCAGTTCGAGCAGCGTTTGAAGCAATTTCACTGTTGTGCGATCATCATCGACGATCAATACTTTCGGCACTAGCCCCTCACTTCGTAGTAAAGCAGGCGGCAAGCAAGCGCCTACCGCCAATCCTTGTTAATTCGCCGTTGAGTGTACCTGTTTCTTGCTGCGCTGCGCAACCGATTTCTTAACGGGTTTGGCGCTATGCCCGTTAGCATTCGGGTCTAGCAACGCTGCATTGATCGCATCGTCAATGCGTTCAACCAGCACAAAGTCCAGTTTCTTACGCACTTCTTCGGGCAGATCGTCAAGATCATTGACATTCTTTTTCGGCAGGATGATGGTATCCACGCCAAGACGATGCGCCGCCAGCACTTTATCTTTGATACCACCGACAGGAAGCACCTGACCACGCAGCGTGATTTCGCCAGTCATGGCAACGTTTGATTTCACCGGACGGCCAGTGAGCAGCGAAGTGAGCGCCACCGCCATCGTCACACCAGCAGACGGCCCATCTTTGGGGGTGGCGCCGGCGGGGACGTGCAGATGGATGTCGCTCTTTTCAAAGAAATCCATCGGGATACCAAGATCTTCGGCTTTGCTGCGCACGTAGCTTAAAGCAAGGCGCGCACTTTCCTGCATGACTTCACCGAGATGGCCGGTGTACTGGAAACTTTTACCACCGGGATAACGGGTGGCTTCGACAAACAGCACATCACCACCGACAGGCGTCCAGGCAAGGCCGGTGGCTACACCAGGGCGATCTGTACGTTCTTCAAGTTCTTCACGGTAGCCATAGCGCGGCTTGCCCAGCAGTTCACGCAGGATTTTGCCGTCAATGATCATCTCACCCTCTTTGCCTTCGGCAACGCGGGTTACAACTTTACGCATGACGCGGCCAATTTCGCGCTCCAGTGTACGCACGCCGGCTTCGCGGGTGTAATCACGAATCAATTCCAGCAGCGCACCAGAGGTGAGTTCAACTTCGCTTTCACGCAGGCCGTTTTCACGTATCTGGCGCGGGACGAGATAGCGCTCGGCAATCGCGGTCTTTTCCTGTTCGGTGTAGCCGCTCAGTTGAATCACTTCCATACGGTCTAACAGCGGGCCGGGAATGGTGTCCAGTTCGTTGGCGGTGGTGATGAAGATCACTTCGCTCAAATCGAACGCTACGTCCAGATAGTGATCGCGAAACTCGTTGTTCTGTTCGGGATCGAGCACTTCTAATAACGCGCTGGCTGGATCGCCCCGGAAATCGCGCCCCAATTTGTCGATCTCGTCCAGCATGATAATCGGGTTACGGGTTTCGACACGGCGAATGGTTTGGATGATGCGACCAGGCATCGCGCCGATATAGGTGCGGCGGAAACCGCGAATTTCAGCCTCATCACGCACGCCACCGAGACTCATACGGATAAACTCACGGTTCATGGCGCGGGCGATGGATGCGCCGAGCGATGTTTTACCAACGCCGGGCGGGCCAACGAAGCAGAGAATAGCGCCGACTCGTTCGCGACGAACTAAATCTTTGCGCTCGGCCTTTTCAATTTCGCTGGCACGTTCGAGGCGCAGTTTACGCACAGCCAGAAACTCAAGGATACGCTCCTTGATGTCTTCAAGCCCGTAGTGATCGGTTTCAAGCACGCCGCGCGCGTGGGCAATATCAAGGTTATCCTCAGTACGCTTGTTCCAAGGCAGCGTGGTCAGCCAGTCGAGATAAGTGCGGATTACGCCGTATTCAGCAGCGGCAATAGGCAGTTTACTCAGGCGATCCAGCTCACGGGTCGCCTCTTTTTCAGCTTCTTCAGGCATCCCGGCTTCAGCGATTTTCTGGCGAAATTCGTCAACTTCCATCGCCTGTTCATCAGCTTCGCCCAATTCACGCTGAATAGCCTTCAACTGCTCGCGCAGATAGTATTCGCGCTGCACCTTCTCCATCTCGGTTTGGGCTTCAGTCTGAATTTTCCGACCGAGTTCCAGCACTTCAAGTTCTTTGCCGAGAATCGTCATCAGGCGGCGCAGTTTGGCTTCGGTGCTTTCCAACTCCAAGATCGCCTGCGCTTCGCTGAGTTCCATGCGGATGTAGGTGGCGATGGTGTAGACCAATTGAAGCGGATCATCCACATTCAGGGCTGAGGTGATCAGATCGCCGGGAATGCTAGGCACCAGCTCTGCCAGACGGCTAAACTGCTGCACGATATTGCGGGTTAACGCTTCCACTTCCAGCGATGATTCGACCTGTTCGGGAACGCCACGCACGCGCGCTTTGAGGTATGGCTCGGTAGACAGAAATTCTTCAAGTTGAATACGGGCGATGCCCTGTACCAACATGCGAATAGTGCCATCCGGCGCACGAAAGAGGCGGTGAATCGAAGCCAACGTCCCCACAGGATATACATCCTCAGGGCCGGGCATTTCCAGCTCAGGGTCTTTAGAGGTAAAGAGGCCAACCAGCCGATCACCGCTAACGACATCATCCACCAGTTTGATGCTGCGCGGCTGCCCAACAGTGAGCGGAATCACTGTTTGCGGGTACACGGTCACACCACGCAAGGGCAGAATCGCGAGTTCGTCGGGAATCTGCGCGCTGGTTTCTTCATCGTCTACAACATTTACTTCGACGGGGATATTCAGTTCGGCTTCGTCTTGCACTTCCTGAACGGGCGCCTTTACCTTCTGCTTCGTCTGTTTCGTCATCGAGCTTCGTTATCCTCGCTGTTCACCGGTATAACCACATGCTGCCCATCGGATACTTTTGAGAGTTCAACCACTAACAACCCGTCACGATATGATGCGGAAACTGATTCTCGTGAAACTGGCTGTGGAAGCTGAACATCCACTTGAAATTCTCCATAGCCAATCTCCACCTGATGATAAGCGGTGGCGGGGAGCGATGGGCGTTCCCGCGCACCGGAGATAGTTAATTCGCGCCCGATCAACGAGACGTTAATTTCAGAGGCGCGCATTCCAGCAACTTCAACCATCACTACAATCTTATCAGGCAGTTCCAGAACATCCGTCGGAGGCACAAACGTGCGGTTTGACCACCACACCATATATCTTTGTATGACGCGCCGATCACGCTCGGCGGGTACGCGGTTATTTTCCATTGAAAACTGCCTCAAGTTTCAAATAGCGGGGCTTAACCATCATCACATGATACCGTTTCTATATAAAATCCACGTTAGATACAATGACAGAAGCCGCCAAAACGAGAAAAGTTACACAAGAAATACGTTAGAGATTCGGGCTATGCCCTCTGCGCCGGGCGGTTCGCAAATCGCCCTTACGCGCCCTCACCTCTCGGCTATCGTCAAAGCGCGCAAACCCTGTGATGGCAAGCGTCTCCATCCTTCAGCCTGGCCTGCGGATTGGGAAGGCGGCGGGTGACTATACTGAGATGGCAATTTCTGCCGCGTTAACGACGCGATTTTCAAGAAACATGGCGCTTTTAATATACAGGACATCTGCGCTAACTCCGGATGATTTGCCGACAACGATCCAAAATTAGCACAGATTTTCTACTTCAAGGTATCCATATTGCCAGCAATGTGATCGCAAATTTGCGCGCCGTCATTAAAGATGGAAATTAAACACTTTCGCCCCTTAGTTCCGACGGCATTTCTCGATCAGACTGCATCCCCACAACTGAAGCAAGTTAGCGCTGCGGGTATTGAGAGCGCCGGAAGCGGCCTATGATCCACGCAGGAAGGCGGCGACGACAGCGGGTGTGATATAGACTTCAATAATCGCTGCCAGCAACAAGCCGGGAAGCAGCACCCCTAACCACAGCTTGACGGTATCCGCAAAAGCGGCTGTCCATGCCTGCCCGACAGTTTTGCCGCGCGGCGGGCGAGTGACCACCGCGCCCAGTTTCAGGGCGGCAGCAGTGGCGATGACGATCACCGGAATTTCGACAATGCCATGTGTGAGCAGCGCCGGGATCAGGAAAGAAGGATCGTAGCCACTGAGGAACAACTGACTGGCGAGATAGCCAATGATGAAATAGACGGCAGGCGTAAGCACAAAAGCCATTGAGCCGAAGGTGAAAATGCCCAACGCCGTCGCCAGCGCGAGGATACGCCAATTCTGCATAAAGACTTCAACGACAGCGCTCCCCCTAAAGAGAAGTCCGGGATCAACGTAGCGCGCCGCATCTTGCAGGGACAAGCCTTCGGGCAAGCGCAGTTGATAGCTGCCAGTGATGCCAAAGATATATCCGCCAACCAGCGCCAGCACGAAGAAAACGATGGTCAGCGGAATGGCCGCGCCAAGATGGCGCAGGCTGAGGGGGATGCCACGACGATACCACGCAAACAGGTTGGCCGCTTTCGTTCCCTGCTCGTCTATGGCGCGAACGCCACGCCATACGCCCCGAAAAAAGCCTTTGATGTCGATCTTGTCGAGCGTGCGGCCTAAAAGCTCTTCACGGTTGAAGATGCTATTGCCAACGCGAAGCAACAGCGCCACGACTACACACATTCCAAGGATGATTGCCCAGAGCGAACTGATGCCGTTGGGCGATTCAGCGTCGGGCGCGAGGAACATGATCGCGCTTTCGACCCAGATGAGCATCGTGACCGGAATGATGATGAAACTGGCAAGCAGGTTGGCGGCGCGGGTGCTGGTGGTCTGACTGGAAACAACTACCGCGCCAGTGATCATGACCAGCCCTTGCACAGTGGTGAGCAGGAAAATCTGGATCACGAGGGCGGCAGGCGGGCGCCACGCAGTTTCAGGGCTGTTAAACAGGCCGAACAGGTAGATAGACATGCCGACGAAACTCGCGGCAAGCGGCGGCAGGATGGCGGCCAACGTCTTGCCAATATATAGCTCAGTATTGGAAAGCGGGGTGCTGAGCAGCGGCTCTAAACTGCGGCGCTCTTTTTCGCCAACGAAGGTTTCAAGGGCGATAACCAGCGAGATAGAGATCGGAAAGAAGCCAACGATCATCAGCAAGAAGGGGATAGTGCGCCCCCCGATGATTTCAGCTCCAAAGCCCTGCAAGAAGTTTGAAAACTGACCGGCAACAAACTGCGCCAACAGAGGAAACAGCAGCGTGAGAATGACGATTGGCCCCATAATGCGCCAATCGCGCAGGCTATCGCGCACCTCACGGCGGGTGATGATCAGGGCATTGTTTAACATGCGACCAAACGAACTGCCGCCCTGATCTTCGCTTAAGTAGGCGCTGATCGGGGTGGTTTCAGGGTTAGCGGAGGTGTTCATGTACTGCCCCACCATGAATTTCATCTTCTTTGACTACTTGCAGATAGATTTCTTCCAGCGTTTGGGTGATGGACGACAGTTCGACCAGTTCAACGCCCAATTCGACCAGACGACGAACAAGGATCGGGTTGGTAACGGTTGGATCGGGCACCCGATAGCGCAGCCAATTGGCGCCCGATTCTTCGACTTGAACTAAATCTTCGATTTCGTGGGCAAGGCCGTTGAGTTCGCCATGCGTTTTGAGTTCAACAACAGGCTCGCCCACAAACTGACGCGCAAGCTCTTCAAAACGCCCGTTGGCGATGATACGCCCGCCGCGAATGATGGCGATGCGATCTGCCAATGCCTGCGCTTCAGCTAAATTATGGGTGGTGATCAGGAAAGTGCGTTTATCGCGCTGCAATTCGATGATGGCGTCGCGCACCAGTTTGGCGCTTTGCGGATCCATCGCGCTGGTCGGCTCGTCCAACAGCAAAACGGGCGGATCGTGGAGCATGGCACGTACCAGCGCCAGCTTTTGCTTCATCCCTTTGGAGTATTCGCCAAGCTGCTTATCAAGCGCGAAAGTGAGGCCGAAACGCTCCATCAGGTCATAGGCACGCTGACGGCGTACACTGGCCGGAATGCGGTAAACCTGACCGAAGAAATCGAGATATTCGATGGCCTTCATGCGTTCGTACAGGCCATGCTGTTCAGTCAGTACCCCTACGCTAGCGCGAACGGCTTCAGGATATTTCGTGACATTGTAGCCAGCGACCTTTGCCCAACCCGCCGACGGCTGCAAGATTGAGGTGAGCATACGCACTGTTGTTGTTTTGCCCGCGCCATTGGGGCCAAGCACCGCAAGCACTGAACCGGCAGGCACATCCAGCGTGACGGCATCTACAGCACGAAAGTCGTCAAAGTCTTTCGTCAGTTCATGGGCTTCAATCATAGGGTTATTACTCTGTTTCCAAACATTTTCTGATTATCGCACGAACCTCCACCTGAATGACGTGAATAAATCGTGAACAGGCAACAATTATCTGGAGGGCAACGTGCCGCCAACGCGTGAATCAAAAAGCCCCGCGCACGGGGCTTGAACAATTCATGACCACTGGGCGACCGGCTGATCGCCCCTACAGAGCGCAAACTACGCGGCGGCGGCCTGATTGGTAGAAGCTGCTGAGCGATGGCGCATGATGAAAACGACGAGGCAGACCACAAAGCCAGCCACGCACAAGACCTGCACCAGATTGATACCCGCTACCAGCGCGACATCCACGCGAATAAATTCCAGCATGAAGCGGATGAAAGCATACTGCATCACGTACAGCAGGAAAAAATCGCCAGATTTGAAAAAGCTGCGCTTGCGGGTGAACAGGTAAGACAGGATCAGGAATGCGCCGAAATTCCAGATGGCTTCGTACAGGAACATCGGGTGAAAAAGGGTGGTATTCGCCGGATAATCAACCATGCTGGTAAACGGCTCTACACGGTGGCGAGCATCAATGTGAATACCCCAGGGCAGCGAGGTGGGCACCCCATAGAGTTCCTGATTCACGAAATTTGCCAGACGGCCAATTGCCTGCCCCAGCGGCAGAGCGATGCCGGCGATATCCAACCAGGGAAGCAGCGGCAGCTTGTTTTTGCGGATATAGATATACGCGCCCAGGAAACCGCCTAAAACTGCGCCGAAAATATGCAAACCGCCGCTCCAGATAGCAATCGCGCCGTTTTGCAGATCAAAGAAATTCTGGAAATACCACGCGGTATCCTGACCCAGCGCAACTGCGGACTGCGGCGGGAAGAGAATATACCAAAAGCGTGCGCCGATAATTGCGGGGATAATTGCCCATGTAAGCGCGCCCCAAACATGTTCGGAGTCCATTCCAGCGCGTTTTGCCAACCGCGACGCCATGTAAGCGGCGATGAGCATAGCGGCAACAATGATGATGCCGTAATAGCGAATCTGAAGGCGATCAAACAGGACGATATATTCTGCTTCAAACTGCATAATGAATATTTCCTCTGGTACTTTGTCCCTGTCAACAGGAAGGTTGGACACAAACGGGCATTAGTATACCGCCGACACCGCCAACCTCTCAAGCGCGATGATAGGCAAAAATCTGATTCCAACGAAAATGAGGGTTAAATGCTATATACATCAGGAAGGACTTCCACCAAGAGAGTCTGAATGGACGATGCCCAAGCCATCGCCCGCATGAAGCGCGGCGATATTGGCGGCCTAGCGGCTATTGTAGAACGGTATCAGGTCAAAGCTGTGCGCACGGCCTACCTGATCATGCAAGACCGCGCGGCTGCCGAAGATGTGGTGCAAAACTGCTTTTTGAACGCTTATCGCGCCATCGGCGGTTTTGACGCGAGCCGCCCCTTTGAGGCGTGGTTCCTGCGCAGTGTGGTCAATGCCTCGGTGCAAGCTGCGAAAAAGACCGCGCAGAATGTATCGCTTGAGGGTAATGATGCGTTTGAAATGCTGCTAAAAGATGACGCAGCTTCGCCAGAAGCGGCCATGGAATGGATGGAGCAGCGCAAAGCGGTTCAAGCGGCGCTGGCGGCACTTTCGCCGGAACAGCGGGCAGCAGTGGTGCTGCGCTACTACCTTGATTTGAGCGAAGCCGAAGCGGCGCAAAAATTGGAGGTCGCGCCGGGAACCATTCGCTGGCGATTGCATGAAGCGCGCAAACGGCTCGCAGTGATATTGCGCAGCAATCCGGCGATACAGGAAGGGTAAGCCCATGGACAAACAGGCTCTCCAGCAGCATCTATCCGAGATTGCAGAGAACGAGGTATTTGAAACTATGAACCTGATGCCAGAAATTCGCGCGGCGCTGGAACGCACCGCGCCACCAAAACCAAAGCACGTCTGGCGGCTGGCTAATGTGGCCGCTGCGACCGCAATTTTCGCTTTTTCGGCAGCAGCAGTATACGCCGTGTATCAGGAAATACGGGGCGGTGATCCGGGTCTGGAAGCGGTGAACGCGGATAACCAGATCATCTTTTTTGACGAGACACACACGGTTGAAGGCGGTGAACCTTATGACCTTGCCGTAACGCTGGATTACGCCTATGCCGATGCCAACCGTATCACAGCTTCGGTGACGGCGAACGGAATGGCGCCGCAGAGCGACCAGATCGCGGTTTATTTGAACCCAACACTCACTGATGATGCGGGAAATCAATATGTGTGGCTACCCGTAGGCGGCGGCGGTGGTGGTGGCGGCGGCAGCAACAGCGATGAATTGGTGCCGTTTAGCACAGGCCTCACAGCCAATTTTGACGCATCGTTACTGACTGATGTGCCGGAAGAGTTGAACCTGCACCTACTAGTTGAGGTGGCCTACACTACCGCCGATGACCCGATGGGAATGATTTTTCTAGGTGCAACTACCTTTGATTTCACGCTGCCACTCAACCCGGGGCGAGTGATGGATACGCCGCAAACGGCAGAAGCCGACTCGATGGATATGACCCTGCAAAAAGTGGTGGTTGCGCCTTCACTGACACGAATTGAACTATGCTACGAAACCACGCCGGAAAACGCAAACTGGGTGCCGTTTGGCAGGCTGGAGATTGGCGGTGAGGTTGTGACTGAAGGGCAGTTTGCGACGGCGGGCATTGGCGGACAGCCTATTGAGAGCTGGCGACCCGTGCAGAGCGATCATTATTCCGGATGCACTGCAAGATGGGGAAGGCGAATGGCAGCTGACTATTGAAGGCTTAGTGTCAACCGAGCCAGTGGATCAAGCGGTCATGGCGCAGTTACTGGTGGAACGCTACGGCATACCGTCCACTCCACAGCCTGATGGCGGCTTCAGTTATGATAGGAATGCTGTGCCGGAAGGCGTGGATGTTAATGCGGCGTTTGGCGAGTTGTTCGCGGAGTTACAGCCGAGTATAGAAGGGCCGTGGGTGTTTAGTTTCGTGGTGCCGGAGTAAATGCCCTCACCCCTGCCCCTCTCCATCACGGAGAGGGGTTTTTGATGCAAATACACCCCGGTTCACGGCCTTATGAGTTCATGCGTTCATCGAACTCTTCGCGCGTCATGCCAAATAACACGTCATCATGGTATTGGCCGTTGAAGAAACAGTTGCGCCTGATTCTCCCCTCTTCTATAAACCCTAGTTTCTCGTGCATCCGAATTGATGCTTCATTAGTATGAAAGCATACCGAATTGCATTTTTGGTAGCGCTGTTCCCAAAAACCATATTTGAGCAGGATGCCTACAGCGTCAACAGCATAGCCCTGACCTCGATAGTCACGATAAACGGCGACACCAAAACCAAAGGTTCCGTTCTTCTGATCGCGGCTGTGTAATGTAGCCCACCCTACGGTAACGCCGTCCAGAGTTTCCATAGCGAAGCGGATCATGCCATCATCTTTGCAACCGGCGGCTTTCTCCAACCATTCTTTCTGAAGTTCGACAGATGTAGGCAATTCGATGCCGTCCTGATGGAGCTGCCGGGTTGGGCTATCCAGAGATGCCATGAAACGTAAGCCAGCGTCTTCTAACTGCCAGGGGCGCAGCCGGGTTCTTTCGCCTTGCCAGAAATAGCGCGAATAATCTGGTGTAAGTGCGGTCATTTTCAGTCTCCGTACCAGCTCTGTGCTGGAATAGGAAAAACAGTTTCACCCTAACGTTAAGCGTTGAATTGAGGGGAAAGAAAAGGAGCCTGCTGTCCTTTTGTGTGCCCTTATGTCACATCTTTATCCAAATGCTGGTAGACGTACCACAGGCGTTGCAAAGCAGTGAAGTTGGTGCCGATGGCTAAAACCCACATGCCAAGTTCAATCAACTGCGGGATGAAGCAGATGATCAGCAGGGTGACGATGCGCTCAAAACGGGAAAAGATGCCGATCTTCACGCTTAAATCGGCTTCACCAGCGCGGGCGCGCACGTAGCTAACTGAAAATGTGCCCGTCAGCGCCGCCAACGCTACCAGCATATAGCCCATACTGCCGGAAGCGGCGAAATAATAGGCAAAGCCGATGAAGATCAGGCTGTCGGCATAGCGATCCAGCGTAGAATCGAGCACCGCGCCGCGCCGATCCTTGCGCTTCATGGCGCGGGCAACAGCACCATCGAGCGCATCCAGCGGCAGGCTGAGCAGCAAGAGAATGGCGGCGGGTAAAAATTCGCCACGCGCAATGAAGAACGCGCCAATAGCGACCACGATCAGGCCGGCGATGGTGATCCAATCGGGATGCACACCCCAGCCATGCACAGTTTGCCCTGCGCGATTGGTAACGCCAGCGAATACGGCGCGCAGACGGTCTGAAAGAACCGGTTTTGGTGATGGTGAAGAGGATGACTCAGGCATGCTGGGGCGCTCCAAATGGTATAAGTCTACTCTTGCAGTTCAAAGCTTGTTCCAGTATAGTTCGCAACGATTACGGGGTGTGGCGCAGCTTGGTAGCGCGCAGCGATCGGGACGCTGAGGTCGTGGGTTCGAATCCCGCCACCCCGACAAACGGCCAGAATGATTCATCTGGTCGTTTTTTATTTCCCTTGCCGCTGACGGAACACTTCAAAAGCCAGCACCGCAGCCGCCGAAGTCGTGCCTAAAGACATCGGGAACTGGCGACCATACGGGATTTTTAGCCGAATATCAGCCGCATCAGCAAACGAACGAGTGACGCCGCGCCGTTCACCGCCAATTAAGAGAAACAGTTTACCGCTTAAATCAGCGTCGTAAATGCTGACTGCGCGATCTTTATCGGTGACGGCAATCGTAAAGCCGCGCGCGCGGAAAAATTCGGCGGCAGCTTCAGCCGTTTCAACAATCGCAGTTAGCATCCGCTCACTTGTACCTGCCGATGCCCGCGCCACCACCGAAGCGGCATTTTCCCACGAGCGCGGGCGCAAGACCAGCCCATTTGCGCCAGCCGCATACAGCGCGCGGATCGCCTGACCGAAATTGAACGGGTCTTCCACGCCGTCCAGCATGGTGATAAAGGGGTTATTCACGCCAGCAATCAGGGCATCCAGAGGCTCAAAGCGGCGCATGCCCACACGGGCGATCACGCCGCCATGACTGCGCCCAGAAGCCAGCGCATCCAGTTCAGCGGGGCTGACTTCGCGAATCGTTATTTGCTGCACACGCGCATGGCGAATCAAGCGGTCAACATCACGCTCACGGCGGCCAGCACGCACCAGAATTTCGTGGATCGGGCGGCTGCTGCTTTCGAGGGCGGATTGAATCGAGATCGCGCCTTCAAGCGTGATTTCAGGGGCTACAGGCCGTGTACCTTCGCCTGATTCCACAGTTCGTCCATTTCCAGCAGGTTACTATCACTAAAAGGCTTGCCCTGCTCAGCCAATTTTTCTTCGATGAAATGAAAACGGCGGTAAAAGCGTTCGCTGGATTCGCGCAGGGCGGTTTCAGGATCAATTTTTAGCTGACGCGCCCAGTTCACCACCACAAACAGCACATCGCCAATTTCGCCCGCGCGATCTGCTTCTGTAGCAGCAGTTTGCACCTCATCAATTTCTTCATGCAGTTTGGCGATCACGTCCTGCACATTTTCCCAGTCAAAGCCCACTTTCGCAGCGCGCGAGGTGTATTCATAGGCGCGCATCAGGGCGGGCAGTTCGCGCGGCACGCCATCGAGCAGCGAGACAGGCTTTTCAGGCTTACCGGCTTTTTCCTGCTGCTTAATCGCATCCCAGTTGGTCACAACCTGATCAGCGCCATTGACGGCAACATCCCCCCAGACATGAGGATGACGGCGTATCAGCTTCTCGTTAAGCGTGCGTATCACGTCGGACATGCGGAACTCGCCATCATCAACGCCGATCTGGGTGTGCAGCATGATTTGCAGCAGCAGATCGCCCATTTCTTCCTGAAGCGCGGGGCTGTCTTCGCGATCCAGCGTTTCCAGCACCTCATAGGTTTCTTCAAGCAGATATTTACGCAGCGAAAGATGGGTCTGCTTGCGATCCCAGGGGCAGCCATCGGGCGCGCGCAGGTGAGCGATATTGTCCTGAAGCGTCTCAAAGCTGGTTTGTGATCCCAGAGGCGGCACATACAGCGATGTGAGGTGCTGGATATGCGGGCTGCGATCAATTTCATACAGCTTCAACCACTCAAGGCGCTCATCAGGCGTGCCAGCGGCATGAATCAGGGCAACATCCATCTCATCGGGATACTGGTTCATAAGCGTGAGCTTAAGCTCAGAAGCGGCCTGACGGCTGTAGACCTGCGCCAGGAGCGCGGGCAGATCAGGGTTGATAGGCGGGTGATGCATCATGGAAATGGTGAGGGCATCGAAAATTTGCACGCCATCTAAGGCATCCAAGCCGACGGCTTTAAGCATAGGCTCGACGAAGCTGATGCCCATCACGATTTCGCAGGGGATACCGGCACTGGCACAGCGTTCGATCAGGGTTTGCACCGCAGCTTCACCAACCAGCGGATCGCCGGGGACAGCATAGACAACCGGACTTTGCTTCAGCGCCGTGAGGACACGCTCCACGATGGCGGCATAGATCAGCGCAAAATCGCCGGTGGATTCGTAGATATCATCGCAAGAGATGGTATTTTCGCGGTTGGGCAGTTCGGGCACGCAGGGATGTTCCTTCGTGCGCAGAATGACGCGCGGCGCGTTTTCCAACGCCGACCACGCGCGGCGGGTGATATCTTCCGCGCGTCCCGGCCCTAAGCCGACAATGGTAAGTGACATATTTGCCTCAATTATCAAAGCATCGCCCTACGATGCCGGGGGCGATTATTTACCCATCATGGAATACGGCGTTTAAGCCTAGCTGCTGCGCCGCCTGTTTATAGCGTGGAGCGGCTTCGCGGTAGCCGGCAAACGGCTCATCGGACATGGAAACCAGCGCGCTGCCGTTTTCAAAGCGGGTAACGGCGGCAGGCAAGCTCTCTAAAACATGCCCCCATTGTTCGACCAGCTTTGAGCCGAGCAAATTATAATCCCAGACGCCCTGCGGGGCAGCGCCTACCGGCTGTAGATCGTGAATATCATAATTGAACAGGCCGTAGCCATAGGCCGGCGCAAGCGTGTTTGCAATGATGCTGATCACGTTGACCAGTTCAGCGGCATTGGGCGCACTGCCGGGCAATTTGAGCGCATCTTTATCAATACTCAAGTTCAGGCGCTTGAGCTTGCGCGGATCATAGCCAAAGCCGATCCTGAGGCCGGATGCGTTCTCAAATTCCATCCAATACTGCCCGTTATAGCGCGGGGCGGCACGAACGGCATTAGACCAGGCACGATCTAACAGTTCAGGCGTATTGGGCACATAGATTTCACCGGGCATATCGTCACAAACAATCGCCTTTTTGAGGAAGCGATAGCGATCATTTTCAGCCAGCGTATTCATGAGCGCAAGGATTTGCCCACGATCTGCCAGCCGCATGTTATCGAAGTCAAACAGCATGTAGACGATTGTGCCCATTGAAATATCCTGTGAACTATGAAGGGTGAAATGCCCCGAAAACAGCAAAGGCAAGACGCGAATGGTCTTGCCTTGAATACTGCAACTGTAATCCTACGCGATTTAACGCTTGGTGTAGGTTGGAGCCTTGCGCGCGCGCTTGAGGCCGGGCTTCTTGCGTTCCTTGATACGGTTATCGCGAGAAACCAGACCAGCAGTACGCAGCGTGGGCTTGTTTTCGGGATCCAGCTTCAGCAAAGCGCGCGCCAGACCGAGACGGATCGCATCGCGCTGGCCGCTTACGCCGCCACCATACACGTGCACCGAGACGTCAAAGCTGCGTTCCTGACCAAGAACGGTCAAGGGCTGAAGCAGAATTTCCAGATCGCCCGCGCGGCTCATGTATTCAGCGCCTTCACGGTCATTGATGACCACGCGCCCGGTGCCGCCGGGGAATATGCGAACGCGCGCAGAGGCTTCCTTGCGGCGTCCAACGCCTTCGTAATACTGTGCAGACATCTAATTACTCCCCTTTAGCTTCCAGCGGCTGCGGCTGCTGCGCAGCGTGCGGGTGGTTCGGGCCAGCGTATACCTTGAGCTTGGAGATCATCTGGCGTCCCAAGGCGTTCTTCGGCAGCATGCCTTTCACGGCATCTTCAATCGGGCGCGTCGGGAAGGTTTGCAACTGCTTGCGCAGGGTAATTTCCGTCAAACCGCCCTGATACTTTGAATGCCGGTAATAAATCTTGGAGTCCATGCGGTCTCCGGTGACCAAAATCTTTTCGGCATTCACCACGACGACAAAGTCGCCGGTATCGAGATTAGGCGTATAGCTGGGCTTGTGTTTGCCACGCAGGATCGTTGCCACTTGAGAGGCGAGACGCCCCAGGGTCTGACCCTCAGCATCCACAATCCACCACTTGCGCTCAATCTCGGTTGGACCGGGTGTGTATGTTTTATACATTCTCAAAACCTCCGCGGGCGTCTCTCCCGCATTTCAACTTTCCGGCTGGATGAATTCTGTACCAATCCCGGTTATTCCATATCCACGTACTTCACTTGCGCTAACACCAACCCATGAGGCGGCGCGAGCGCGATGCGCAGCATACTTTTTTGCTGCAAGGCTTCAGCGAATCGTTCTACTGAAAGCCTGCCCAACCCCGCTGCTACCATCCAACCGACCATGCGCCTGACCATGTGCTGTAAAAATGCGTCGGCCTCAACGGTAAACGTCCAGCTAACGGCATCTTCACCAGCATTTCGCTCCCAAAAAGAGCGATGGATGGTGCGCACTGTGTTTTCGCCCTGCGGCGGCCTGCCCAACGCGGCAAAATCCTGCCGACCGATGAGCAACCCCGCACAGCCAGCCATTAGATGTTGATCCAGCGGGCGCTGAATATGCCATGCACGATGCCGCAAAAGCGGCTGCCTGACAGGCGATTGGTGCAGCGAGTACTTGTAAATGCGCGAGACAGCATCGAAGCGTGGATGAAAACCTTCCTGCTGCCGGATGTCTTGAAGCGCGATATCTTCAGGAAGCGCACTATTGAGGGCTGCAAGCAGCGCCCCGTTTGAATGCGCCCAGTCTACATCGAACGCTATTACCTGCCCGGTGGCATGTACGCCGGTGTCCGTTCGTCCTGCCCCGATCACAGTGACCTTTTGAGCGGTCACCTTTTCGATTGCAGATTCTACCGCCGCCTGAATGGTGGGGACGGCTTTCGTTTGACGCTGAAAACCGTTGTAGCCCGTTCCATCATACGCCAGCGTTCCACAAAACCGCCGGACATTCATGCCCTGTTACAAACCGTCTAGCTTTCGACGGTACGATCAACAAGTTCCAGCAAGACCATTTCAGCGTTATCGCCCTTGCGCGGCCCCAGTTTGTAGATGCGGGTATAGCCGCCCTGACGGGAGGCATAGCGGGGCGCAATGGTGTCAAACAGCTTGGTGACCAACGCGCGGTTGTTGTTCAACTGAGAAGCGACCAAACGGCGGGCATGCACGCCATCAGCAGGATCGCTGGAGGCAAGGCCATTCTTCGCCGTAGTGACCATCTTCTCAACGTCATCACGGACGAACTGCGCCTTTGCCAGCGTGGTTTCGATCCGCTCGTGTTGAAGCAATGCCGTGGCCAGCGCCATGCGCAGCTGACGGCGATTGTCTGATGTCCGTTTGAGGTGTTTACCCTTTACGCGGTGTCGCATTGCAACGTCCTCGTTTCGACCTTAATCATTCATTTCGGTGGGAATTTGCGCATCTTCTGGCAAATAGCCCTTTTCTTTCAATTTAACGACCAGTTCATCCAGCGATTTCTCGCCGAAATTACGAATCGCCAACATTGCATCCGGCCCGCGATCCAGCATATCAAGGACATCGCCAATGGTGGTGATGCCGGTACGCTTAAGCGAATTGAAGACACGAACGCTGAGATCGAGTTCTTCAATCGGCTTCTCGTAAAGCTGGCTTTGGCGGTCATTCTCAATTTCGTCGCCTCCCATCTCGATTTGCGCGGCGTAGCCGGTAAAATCAACCCCGGCAATAGGCGTCAGATGCTTCATCAGAATCTGCGCCGATTGGCTGAGGGCATCGTCAGGGCGAATAGTGCCATCCGTCCAGATTTCGATGATCAGCTTATCGTAGTTGGTGCGCTGGCCTACGCGGGCGCGCTCTACGTCGAAATTGACGCGACGAATCGGGCTGAAGATGGCGTCAACCGGCAGTTCGCCAATCGGCAAACGACCACGCTCATCGGCGGGGCTATAGCCACGACCAGCCTGAACCTCAAATTCCATCTCAATATGGGCATCTGGCGAGTCGGCGGTAAACAGATAGAGATCGGTGTTGATGATCTCAACTTCCGGCGGGCAAATGATGTCTGCCGCCGTCACCGTGCCTTCACCGCGATGCTCAAGGCGCAGACGCGCCTGTTCAACATCAAAGACCCGCAGGCGAAGCTGCTTGACCTGCAAAATAAGCTGGGTCATGTCTTCGCGCACGTTAGGAATAGCGCTAAATTCGTGATGCACGTCAGAAACGCGCATACTCGTCACCGCAGCGCCGGAAAGTGACGAGAGCAGCACGCGGCGAAGCGCCGTACCAAGCGTTAGGCCGTAGCCGCTTTCCAGCGGGCTGATGACAAACCGGCCATAATTACGCGTTGTGGCGTCGCTTTCAACCTTGTGCGGCAGCACCATGTTATTCATTGACAATCCGCGCCTCCAATTCCGTCAATCGGATCAAAACTATCGTCCGAAAATCACTCATCTATTAGACGCGGCGTTTCTTCGGCGGACGCACGCCATTGTGCGGGATTGGCGTCACATCGGTGATGGAACGCACTTTCAGCCCACTGGCCTGAATTGCACGAATGGCTGCTTCACGGCCGGGGCCTGGCCCCTTCACGAACACATCTACTTCCTGCATACCGTGCTGCTGCGCGGTTTCAGAAGCAGACTGCGCAGCCACGCGAGCTGCGTAGGGAGTGCTTTTACGGCTGCCCTTGAAACCACTCGTGCCCGCGCTAGCCCATGAAACGACGTTGCCGGACTGATCTGTCAGGGAAACAATGGTGTTGTTGAAGGTTGCGAAAATGTGCGCCTGCCCGTAAGGGATGTTCTTGGTAATTTTCCTGGTGGTTGCACGGCGCGTGCTACCACCCTTTTTTGCCGGTGTACGTGGCATTGCTCAGTTGTCCTCTCTAACTTCCTTGCGGTAACAAGCGCCCAATCTCACTAAAACTGAGAGAGGGCGCCTTCGTTTCCGACAATGAGATGATCACGACGGCGGTGCCGGGAGGCATTCGCCAGCCATCAAAACAGCGCGATACGAAACTATTTATTTCTTCGTTGCGCCACGACGACGACCACGCCCTGGAACCGTCTTTTTCGGCCCCTTACGGGTGCGGGCGTTGGTACGGGTACGCTGACCATGCACCGGCAGATTACGACGGTGACGTTGACCACGATACGCGCCAATTTCCGACAAGCGCTTGATATTGAGCTGCACTTCACGGCGCAGATCGCCTTCGAGCGTATACGGGTTGAGCGCATCGCGCAGAGACTGAATCTCTGCTTCGGTCAGGTCTTTGACGCGCGTATCTGGGTTGACGCCCGTTTGAGCCAGCAGATTGCGGCTAGTAGGTCGGCCAACACCATAAATGTACGTCAGCGCAATTTCAATTCGTTTATCACGGGGCAGGTCTACCCCTTCAATACGTGCCATTGGTTCTTCTCTCCGCCCGACCTTAACCCTGACGCTGCTTGTGCTTGGGGTTATCGCAGATCACCATGACGTTACCATGGCGCTTGATCACGCGACACTTCGGGCAGCGCCGCTTGACAGATGCTCTCACGCGCATAACCAGTTCCTACTTACTTCATTTTCCAAATAACAGACGGAGCATTATAAAGGTCAAATGTTTCCCCGTCTACGGTGAGTTTTGCTAATGTCGCCCCACCGCCAACATGTTCACTACTCACGGCAGCGTCAAGATTACCGGCTTGCCATCGGTAACGGCGATTGTGTGCTCAAAATGGGCGCAAAGCGAATGATCTTTAGTGACAACCGTCCAATGATCATCCAGTTCGATTAAGTCAGGGCGACCAGCGATCACCATCGGTTCGATGGCATAGGTCATACCAACAGCCAGCGGATAGCTTTTCCAACCGCGCTGTAATTTTCCGCGCGGCCACCAGTTAGGCACCTGCGGCTCTTCGTGCATCTCACGGCCTACCCCATGCCCAGTATACTCACGGGCAAGGCTGTAACCGTGTTTAGTGACAAAGGTTTGTATCGCTATCGCAACGTCGGCAGTTTCGTTGCCCAACACAGACGCATCAATCCCGACATAAAGCGATTGTTCAGTCACATCCAGCAGGCGCTGAACAGCCGGCCTTATTTCGCCCACGCCCATCGAGAAGGCTGCATCGCCAACAAAGCCGTTGTAAGTACAGCCACAATCGAGGCTGATGATATCGCCTTCTTTCAAGATACGGTTAACGCTGGGGATACCGTGTACAAGCTCGTTATTGATGCTCGCCGTGATGCTGGCAGGAAAATCGGGCGAATCATACTTTGGGTAGCCTTTGAAGGTAGGCACAGCGCCATGATCGCGCAGCACCTGCTCAGCAATTTCATCCAATCGCCCGGTTGAAACGCCCGGCTTGACGGCTTCGCGCATGGCCTGATGCGCGCGCGCCACGATACGCCCGGCTTCGCGCATGATGGCGATCTCATCTGAAGTTTTGAGGATGGGCGCTTCACGGGTTCGCGCTGAATTAGACACGTGCTTGATCCCCTTAGTCACTACATGCTATGCGAGCGACTGTTATGCGTTGAGTATCTGCTCGATTTGGCCGCTCACGGCAGAAATTGTTTGCGACGCATCAATCACTTGGAGCAAACCTTCACGCTGATAATACTCGATCAACGGCTCGGTTTCGGCAATATAGGTATCTATGCGCTTAATGATAGCGTGCGCGTGGGCATCATCGGGGCGGCGGATCAATTCTTCGTTCGTTTCCCTGATTACAGCCTTCAAGCGCGGCGGGTACTGACCTTCCGGATGCGGCTCAAAAGCAAATTCAACGCCTTCATTATTGGAATAGAGATTATAGGTTTTTCCGTCTTTCGCAGTCACCCGGCCAAATGCCCGTTTGAAGGCGGTATAGAGATCAAGTTTCAGAAGAATGACGGCTTTGAGGCCAGCGCCATGTTCCTGTAAATAATTATCCAGCCATTCGGCCTGCGTGGGGGTACGCGGAAAGCCATCGAAGATCACGCCATTTTGAGCATCGGGCATCGCCAACCGTTCACGAACGACTTCACAGGTGGTGGCATCATCAATCAACCGGCCTTCAGCCATGAGCTGCTGAATTTTACGGGCAAAATCGTCCTGGCGAGTCTTCATTGCCCGGAACAAATCGCCTGTCGAAAGCTGAGGGATGCCATATTTTTGGGTAATAAACCGCGCCTGTTCGCCCTTGCCTGCGCCCTGAACACCCATCAAGAGAACAAACAAACTCATCATATACTCCGCAAGTAAACCTATAACGGCTTTAAGAATAACAAGGGCGCAGCATGCTGCGCCCTCAAAAGAAAATGCAAATGATGAACTACGACCAACAACCGCTGCTTAGCGGATAAAGCGGTCGTAATTACGCATCACCAACTGCGCTTCAAGCTGACGCATTGTGTCAATCACCACACCAACAACGATGATGAGCGCAGAACCGCCCAGCACGAGCGCCGGGTTATTGGAGCCGCTGATCACTTCGTTGGGGAATAAAAGGCGGTTGATAAATTCGATCACGCCGGGAAAGACGGCGATCAGACCGAGGAAAACCGCGCCAATGAGCGTGATACGCCGCGTCACTTTCAGAATGTATTCCTGAGTCTTTTTGCCGGGGCGAATACCGGGGATAAAGCCGCCATTACGCTGCAAGTTATCCGCCAGATTTTGATTGCTGACCAGAATATCCGAGTAGATAAAGGTAAACCCGAACACCAGCGCAAACAGCGTCACCCAGTAAATTAAGCCGGATTGCGAGCCAAAGGTAGCATTGATGGTGTCTTTGAAGCCGCCATCAGGGAACAGGCTGACGATTAACGCCGGGAAAGTGATGATGCTCTGCGCGAAAATGAGCGGGATCATGCCTACCGGGTTAACTTTCAGCGGGATGTGCGTGCTTGCGCCACCATACTGTTTGCGGCCTCGCACCCGTTTGCCATATTGGACGGGTATTCGCCTGACGCCCTCTTGAATGACCACGACTATCACTATACCGATGAGCGTGATCAGGATGAACTGAATCAGGTTGAAAGCAGGCTGTGTAGAGCTGCCCATCATCTGAGCGAGGCTTTGCGGCGCGCGCGCCACGATGCCGGCGAAGATGATGATAGAAACACCGTTGCCGATGCCCTGCTCAGTGATCAGGTTACCCATCCACACCGCGAATAAGGTGCCAGCGGTCATAGTAGCGATGACGGTAATCGTCAACAACAAGTCAGTACCAAAACCGGGGATGATGGGGCGACCACCAAGAGAGTTGAAGATTTGAATCTGGCTGACAGACTGAATGATTGCCATTGGAACAGCCAGATAATAGGTATAGCGTTCAATCGTCTCACGGCCACCGGGTTCCTTGCTGAGTTCTTCCAGCCGGGGAATAACCGGGGTCAACACAGTGATGATAATGTTGGCCGTGATATACGGGTAAACGCCGTTGGCGATAACGGAGAAGTTGGAAACCGCACCGCCGGAAAGCAGGTTGAGCACGCCGATGATACCACCGCTTTGACCTTCGATCAGCGCCGACAGTGCCGTACGATCGACACCGACAACGGGAACATGCGCAGCAAACTGGTAGATGATCAGGATTAACCCTGTGAAAAACAGTTTATTGCGCAGGTCAGGAAGGCGGAAGGCGTTACGAAGCCCTTCAATCATGCCATAGTCCTTAGTGCTAACGTCAGAAAAAAGCAAAGCGCGAGGGTGTGATTCGAGGCCTCACGGCTTCCCTCACTTTCGGCAGGCAGCCTAGCCACGCCGAAACCCTCGCAACAAAGATATCATGCTATTGTTTGCCTTGCAGTTTGGCAAGCTGCTCCTGCGGAAGCTTCTTAACCGTTGCACGGGCACCCGTCACCAGCAGTTCCAGCTTTTCGATGCTGCCACCGGCGGCTTCGATTTTGCTCTGCGCGGTTTTGGTAAAACGATTGGCTTTCACCGTCAGCTTCTTGCTCAGATCGCCGTGACCTAGTACGGCCACAGGATCATTAGCATCACGGATGAAGCCCTTTTCAGCGAGCAGCGCCGCAGTAATTTCAGTTCCAGCATCAAAGACTTCGAGATCCTTGACGTTCACTTCCTGATATTCAACGCGGAAAATATTCGTGAAACCGCGCTTGAATGGCAGACGCCGAATTAAAGGAAGCTGACCGCCTTCAAAGAATGCACCCTTGCGCGCATGACGGCCACGCGCACCAGCACCCTTCGTACCACGACCAGCGGTTTTACCCTTACCAGCCGAGATACCGCGACCAACGCGGGTCTTCTTCGTCTTTGCCCCCTCAGCGGGTTGAAGATCATTTAACTTCATGCTTATGCCTCTTCTTCCACGCGCACGAGGTGTGTGATCTTGTTGATCATTCCACGCACCGCCGCATTATCCGGCTTTTCAACCGTCTTGTGCAGTTTGGTAAGACCCAAAGCGCGCGCGGTTTCGCCCTGGCTCTTTTCGTAGCCAATCGGGCTTTTCACCAACGTTACGCGAATGGTCTTTGGTGTGGCTTTCTTTGCCATGACCCTACTGCGCCTCCGTCAATTTCTTGCGTTCAAAGAATGGGCGCACCGTTTCAACCGGCTTGCCACGCATGGACGCCATTTCTTCAGCGCTCCGCAGTTCACGCAGCGCCAGCAAGGTAGCCATCGCCACGTTCAACAGATTGGAGCTGCCCTGACTCTTGGTCAGAATGTCGCGCACGCCTGCTGCTTCCAGCACCCGCACGCACCCCCACCGCCGGCAATAACGCCAGTACCAGGGCAGCCGGGCGCAGCAGCACTTGCGCGCCGCCATAACGCGCGACCACCGGATGGGGAATAGTGGTTCCCGAAAGATTGACCTTGACCATCAAGCGGCGGG
>LMZS01000087.1 GCA_001567085.1 Chloroflexi bacterium OLB15 | reverse complement strand
TCGCCCGCGTAGGCGTTATCGTATGTGGCGACTTCGATAACTACGGTTTCGCCACCCGTCAGTTCAAGCCCCTCAATTTGCGAATCAACGACGACGCCCAGCTCAATATCGTCGTTTTCGGCGATCAGATTGCCATCGGCATCGAACACGCTTAGATAGGGGTCAATATCGCCGTTCACGCTGGTCAGAGAAATAACTACTGCTGTATCTTCCGCAGCCGTGAGCGTGTAATGAACGGCTTCACCGATGCCGATTTCGCCAGTGACTTCATCGCCAAGCGCAATTTCGCCACCTTCAACAATGGTGATTTCGCCGCTGCTGACCACGCCGAAAGTTTCATCAAGATAGCTAACGGCGGCGTCCAGCACCGGGTCTTCAGCGAAAACGGTGGTTTCATCTACCGGCACGACCACATCTGGCACGACACCCGTACCTTCAATGTGAATTTCCTGATCCGGGCCAACCGCGCGCCCGATGGTATAGCGCATGAGCAGGCCATCAGGCAGCACCATATCGGTGACGCTGCCGCCCAGCCCGGCGGTCGGGTATTTCCCGATGATGGTTGCGTTGTCGTTGAGCGTGAGATTAAAGGCGAAGAATTCGCAGGCGCTCGCGCAGTTTGGCCCAACCAGCGCCACGACCTGACCGAGGAATCGGTTTTCTTCAGGCGCCGGGTAAATCAAGCCGGGGAAGTCCAGATTGGTTTCAAACTGCCCGCTGCGCGGGTTGTAGTAGGCGGTATAACCGGTCACTTCAGGATCATCCTGATCGAGGAAGTAACCTGCCATTTGATCGGCTAGCCAGCCGCTGCCGCCGCCATTCTGGCGCAGGTCAATGATGATGCCGGGCAGCCCCAGTTGATTGGCCAGATTCAGAAATTCTTCCCACAGCTCCACCGTTAGCACTTCGTTGCCGAAGAAGCTGTAGATGTTCACATAACCATAGCCATTAGGCAGAATTTCATAGGTGATCGGCGGTTCAAAGCCGGTCACGCCCTGTACAAACGAGGATACCCTGAAGCTATCGCGTTCCTGAATGGTGGTCATGGAAATGGTTTCTTCCTCACCAGCATCATTCAGAACTGTGATGTCTACGTCAGTATCCACCGGGAAGCGGATCGCATAGCGCAGTTGTTGTAAGCGGCGGTTGGTATCGCTTGAGAAGGGGCTGGAGTAGGGAACGGTTGCGTTTACTGCATCATCAACTGGCACGCCGTTGATCGCAGTCACTTCGGTTAAGAGGCCGATACCGGCTTCTTCCGCCGGGCCGCCGGGAGTTAGATAGGTGATCACGATGCGGCCATCATCCATCTCTGTTAGCGACATGCCCAGCCCGCCATCGGTGTTATTCAGGAAATCATCATCCAGCGCGGCGCTGTTGGGGAAAACGCCAACGTGACCATCCGGAATTGACCATGAGAAATCGCGCATGGCAAATTCAAAGGCAACCGGATCATCGTTGGCTTCGGCTTCTTCGATGCGCGGGAGGAACTCTTCGCGCAGCGCTTCCCAATCAAGATTTTTGTATTCGGTGAACGCATATTCTGCGATCAGGGTATCCACAATCGCGTTGAAGGCGTCGGTATAGCCCATCGCTGAAAAATCGTGGAGTTCCGAAGCTTCACTTTCAAGCAGATCCATTTGCGCGACCGCAGAGCGATCAAAAGTGAACGGATCGGTGTCCATATCCACAAGGGTGTAACCCGCAGGCACGATCACAATCGGGTCATCTTCTGTAAAGAGCAGCCCGTCGTCACCAAAGCCACTGGGGAAGCCCTGACCTTCTTCGGGCGCAAAAATCAGATACCTGCCGCCGTAAACTTCGCTGGTGCCGGGGTCAACACGGGTTGACGCCAGACTGCTTGACCAGCCATAGCCATCACGCTGCTCAAGGAATGGATCGCCAAACATATTTGACCAGAAGGCGATAGCAAAGACCTGTACGCCGGTGTCTTCTTCGCCGTTATTATCAACATCAACCAGTGTCCCCTGCGGAACGATGGGCAGCGGCAGCGTATAAGAAACGGGTGAGACGAAAGGATCGCTGGTAAAACGACCAAAGGTTTGCGAAGCCAGTGGGAAGCTAAAAACCGGGTCTCGATTGACAAAACCAGCCTGATCTTCGGTGATGATGAGCGGCTGCGCCACGCCCGTAAGCGTGAGCAGATTGGAGTAGTACATCTGTCCTTCAACCGTTTGCACGCCGCCTTCATCGTTTGCGAGTTCAGCGAGCGGCGGCGTGTCTTGCGCCAATGCTGTGCCAGCAAAAACAAGAGAGGCACAAGCAGCGAACAATAACTTTTTCATTGCCATGAAAAACCTCGAAAAATACCCGGACAAATATTTCACGAAACTCGTGTAACGTTTACTGTAGCACAGATGAAAATATCGCGAGAGTCCCGCTTTGTAACGAGAGTGTAAATTAGCATAAATTATGGATGGAGATATAACGCGAAATGCTGCCTGAACAGCGTTACCGCGGCACAGGCAGCAAGATTTTCTGTCGCTAAGCATCCCCCGATCAAGCGCAGAGGGTGAGCGGGGTTCGACGGGCTAGGTGCCGTTAGACGTAAGTTGTTTTGCCAGATCAGCCATATCTTCTTGCAGCTCTTTCAGGAAGCTGCGGCGCGGGTTCTGAATTTGGCCGAGTTGGGCGAAGCGCCACACCTGATCGGCAATATCCCACACGGCATCGGGGCGGGCAATACGCCTGGCGTTGCGGGAAAGCTGATTTAAGCGCCGCTGGCCGCCATGCAGCCAATCGGCGACGGTATCGGCCACTTCATACGGGCTGGGGCAGAACGCGCCCGCGCCATTTTCAACCACAAAGGTCACATTACCATCTTCCTGGCCGGGGATCGCATCGTACAGGATCATCGGCAGGCCGGCGATGCAGGCTTCGCAAATGGTGGAGGGGCCAGCTTTGGTAATCAGCACATCGGCGGCGCCCATCAGCCGGGGCATATCTTTGACAAACCCGTAAATATGCGTAGGTTGGTTCCAGGTTGTTTCTTCTAACTGCTGTTTCAACTGGCGGTTGCGCCCGGCAATCACCGCGAGCTGGCAGGGCAGGCGAAGGGCGTTGATGGCCTGTGCGTTCTTAAAGATTGGCCCCATGCCTTCGCCGCCGCCGACGATCAAAATAGTTGGCAGGGTGGAATCCCAGCCCAGCGCCTGACGCGCCTCTTGTTTTTCAGGGATGGATTTAATGAAGTTAGGGTGTACGGGCAGCCCGGTGATGCTCATCTGGTGGCTTTGCAGCCCGGCCTTGATGCCGCGATCAAAGGCGGTTTGTGTGGGAACAAAAGTATGCTCGGCGCGGCGGTCATACCAGAACATCGGGGTCGTGACCAGATCAGTGACCACCACCACAAATGGCGGGCGTTTTTGCTGTGAAAGCATGGCGTGCATAGATGGGCGGGTGATCACCGAATGGACGGACACAATCGCATCAGCCGGGTTTTCGCGGATCATTTGCTTGAGGTGGCTTTCCATCGTCAGGTACATGCCGCGCGCGGCAGTTTTAGCGCTGCGATGGGTGTCAAGCAGTTTATAACCCATGCCCCAGGAAGATTTACTGTGATTGACCAGCCAGGGGTATAACTCTGGCATATATTTCCAGGGGACGGGGGAATATTTTCGGAAAACGTCTACCAGTTCAACATCGGCATCGTAGCGCGTAAGCAGCGCCGCGCGAATGGCTTCGGCAGCGGCGCGATGCCCGCCACCGGTATCGGACATTAAAAAGAGGATTCGCTTCAAGACGATTCGCCTCCTTGTTCGAGCGACGGTTGATGCAGAACGATACGCTTCAACTGTTTGTTGAATGCGCCCCGCGCCAGCATCACCTGCCGGTCACAGGTTGTACAGCGCAAGCCAATATCTGCGCCCACCCGATACACATCCCACATATCGCCGCCGCAAGGGTGCGCTTTGCGCATCTGCACGCGGTCTCCGGGCTGCACATCCGGCAACGGTCGGGAACTGCCAGCCATCAAGTTAGATTTCTGTTGAAGCATCAATCGTAAACACTCTTGCTATTGTATCTTGTAATCTGTAATCGTGTTTTACAAGCAACACGGTTTTACTTATTGTTCCCTAACCCGCAGGGCTAACGGGAGACTCAAAGCCCCTGATATAATACGGGCACTTTCATTGATCAGTTACGCTGGAGAAACCCTTTGCTTCTAAGTGGAAACCTGAGCGTTGAGGGCTTGATCGTCAATCTGGTTGTACTGTTGATCGGCATGACCCTTCATGAATTTGCTCACAACTATATCGGCTGGAAGATGGGCGATCCAACGCCCGCCCAGCAGGGACGCCTGACATTAAACCCGTTCGTACATATCAACTGGGTTGGCTGGTTGATGTTTGCGCTACTCGGTTTTGGTATTTTGGGATCCGCCCCCATTTCGCCGTACAGAATGCCTTTGGAAAACCGGCGTTGGCGCTGGCTGGCGGCAGTTGCCGCAGGGCCAGTTTCCAACCTGCTGCTGGCGGCCATTTTTGGGCTGATCATTCGCCTGCTAGGGGCGGTGACGCTGTTTAGCTTGCCAGACATTGTTTCAAACTTCCTGATCCAGATGGTGTACCTGAACGTATTGCTCTGCATTTTTAACCTGCTGCCGCTGTTCCCGATTGACGGATGGCAGATTATCTATGCGCTGCTGCCGCCCGAACTGGCTGTGAAGTGGGAGCAGTATCGCAATTACACCACCTACGCATTCTTCGGGCTGCTGTTATTGAGCTTGCTGCGAATTCCCGGCATCCCTAACATCTTCAGCCTGTTGATCGGCCAGCCAACCATCACCATCACCCAGTTGCTCATAGGCACGTGATGGCCGCAGGGTATCGCATCAAACAGGGCACACGCGCGCTTTTTGCGTTTGCCCGCCCGCTGGATAGAGAAGCGGCGCAAAAATTACTGCCCGCCGATCTCTATGCGCTGTTTCGGAAAATGCGCCGCAGCGAACAGATGCACAGCCTTGCCGTACTACAAGCGCTCGAAAGCGAAGGCGATGTGCCTTATGCGCTGGCAGTTGCGGCTTTACTGCATGACGTGGGTAAGAGCCGCTATCCGATGAATATCATCCAGCGAACACTGCCGGTGCTGGTTAAGGCGGTGTCGGCTTCAGCTTTGCAAAGCCTTAGCCAGCGCGATCCCCGAAATTTCATCACGCGGGGTTTCGCCGTCTACGTTCATCATCCGTCGTGGGGCGCTGAGATGCTGCGGGAGACGGATGCACCTGCTGATGGTATCTGGCTGGTTGAGCATCATGCAGATAAACCGGATGATTGGCGCGAACACAACCTGTACCATCTATTAAAAACGCCTTCAAGTGGCAGACGATACGAATTAACACCAAAGCGAGGTAGGAAATGGGTACGATCCAGGTAGGTATTTTAGGAATGGGGCGGCTGGGCGCATCCGTAGGGCTTGCTTTGAAGCGCGCCTCAAAAGCGAATCCCCGACAGGAATTTGTGGTCACGGGCTACGGCCTTGCAGGGGAAACTGCAAATGAGGCAAAACGGCTGGGAGCAGTTGATGCCATCGCGCTATCGCCAGCCGAAGCCGCCAGCAGCAAAGAAATTGTGGTCATGGCGCTGCCTTACGCCGATGTGCGCGAGGGCTACCGGCAGATCGGCGCGTCGTTGAAGGAAGGCGCGGTGGTGCTGGATATGTCGCCATTGGCGCTGCCCTCAATGGGCTGGAGCAAGCAGTTTATGAAGGCGGGGGCGCACATGATCGCTTTGACGGCGGTGCTGAACCCGAAATATCTGTTTGACGGCCTTGATGATATTGAACATGCTGCTGAAGACCTGTTTGATAAAGGGGCGATGCTGCTGATGCCTGCGCCGGATGCGGTGAGGGAAGCGGTTGAACTGGCTTCTGATTTTTCGGAAATTATCGGGGCTGCCCCGCGTTTTGCTGATCCGTATGAGCATGATGGCTGGATCGCGGCGGTGGAGGGACTTCCCGCGCTGCTCGGCGTGGCTTCGTTTTACGCGCTGTATGCTTACGATGGCTGGAATGATGCCCGGCGCGCAGGGAATCCCAGTTTTGGGCGGCTGACGCATCATCTGGCGGATACGCATCCTGATGACCTTCGCGATTTGCTGCTGAATAACCGCGAAGCAACCGTTCGCCAGATTGACATGCTGGTAGATACGCTGGGCGCGCTGCGCGGCGCGCTTGCCGCCAATGACAAAACCGCGCTTGAAGAAGCGCTGGTTGTTTCGCGAGATGCTTATGCGGTGTGGTTAAGCCACCGCCGCCGCGCCGACTGGGGCGATCAGCCCGTGAGAACTGAGCAGGGAAGCGCGGGCGAAATATGGATGACCAGTTTGCTGGGCGGTTATATTGCTAAACGCCTCAGGGGCAAGGGCGGGGAATAGGCCGCATTGAAATCAGCCCGTTAATTTACAGCAAATTTACAAATACATTGTAAGCCTTTTACGATTGGCCTCTAACGTTTGATCATGCGTGTAGGGATGGACGCACCCTATTCATTCTGCCGCAGAGTATGAAACTATCTGGAGGAAATAACATAATGGCCTGGCAACGTAAGCAGCTTATGCGCGCTGCCGCCGCAGCCGCGCTGGCGGTTTCGGCAACGACTTCGGGTGTTGTTCTGATGGCACAAGATAACCCCGATACTCAGGTAGAAACACAGGCGGCACGCCCGTTTCTTGGCGTCCGGCTGACCGAAGGCGCTAACGGCGTTGAAGTGGTCGCTGTTGGCGAAGGCTCGCCTGCGGAAGCGGCAGGCATTGAAGCTGGCGATATTCTGGTGCGGATTGGCGATGCAGAGGTGACCACCGTTGATGAGGCTGCTGCTGCGGTAGCCGCGCTTGCTGTTGGTGACACTGTTTCGATTACAGTTCAACGCGATGGCGAAGCGCAATCCTTTGATGCGACGCTGGTTGAAGCGCCAGCGGCGAATACCAGAGAAGCCCGCCCCGGGCGTGGTGATCGTGATGACCGCCGCGAAGAAATCATCGGGCGTTTAGGCGGGTTTAATTTCGAGTACGACTCGGAAACTAATCAGTGGGTAGTGGGCGAAGTGGCTGAAGATTCGGCGCTGTATGAAGCCGGCTTGCGATCTGGCGATGTGATCACGGCGGTGAATGGCGAGGCGCTGGACGGCCCCAATCTGCTGAACCTGTTTAGCACCCTTCGCCAGTCTGACGCTGTAACCTTGAGCATTGAGCGTGACGGCGAGGCGCAGGATATTGAAGTAGCTACCGCCGACCTGTTTGCGACAGACGGTATGCCGCACATGTTCCAGTTTGGCGGGCTGGGCGGCAATCTGGCAGAACAACTCATGAATCGCTTTGAGAATCTGCCTTTTAGCTACGACGAAGAAACTGGCGCGCTAACGGTGGGCGAAGTGGCCGAAGATTCGGCGCTGTACGAAGCTGGCCTACGATCTGGTGATGTGATCACGGCGGTGAATGGCGAAATTCCGGATGCTTCAAATCTGCGGGAAATTCTGCATTCGATATACATCAGCGATACGCTCACCCTGAGCATTGAGCGTGACGGCGCGGCGCAGGATATTGAAGTGGCTACTGCCGACCTGTTTTCGCTGGAGGGTATGCCGCAGATATTCCAGTTTGGCGGTGGTATTGATCGTGGCGATCTCTTCCAGATGTTTGGCACACAGCGAACGCGACTTGGCCTTTCTTTCATTCCGCTGGATGAAGAGGCCGCTGCTGAAAACAATGTTACAGTGACCGAAGGCGCGCTGGTGATGGAAGTGACTGAAGATTCACCTGCTGCCGAAGCTGGCTTTCAGGCTGGCGATATCGTCACTGCCGTGAATGGCGAACCGATCAACGCAGAGTGGACGCTGCGGGATCGTATCTCCGCTTATGAGCCGGGCGATGTGGTTACGCTGGATGTGCTGCGCGGCGACGAAAGCATCCAGCTTGAAGCGACGCTAGGCGGCTCAACTGCGACCTTTTCGCAGGGCATGATGATGCCTTTTGATCAACTGTTCGGGCAAAGTGGCATGCCCTTTGGCTTCGATATGCAAATCCCGCTTCCGGGCGGCGAAGCGCAGGGCGGCGCGCAGACTGCGCCTTCCAGCCCGAACGTATAACCTACTTTCGATATTTCCCTCTCCCCCACAACAACAGCGCGCAGGCTAAAACCTGCGCGCTGTTGTTTTTGTGCTATTAGGAACCATCGCTTGAACGTATAAATGCACGCGCCTATAATCACGCTGTTTTGTCTTTCAATGAAAGCGACATGCATGACTACTTCGCATAAACAAGCACTTTTAGACAAGCTGGCAAGCCGTGAAGCCATCGTAGGCATCGTTGGGCTTGGGTATGTTGGGCTGCCGCTGGCGGTTGAATTTGCCGAAAACGGATTCCGCGTCGTCGGGCTGGATGTGTCTGCCGATAAAGTGGCTTCTATCAATCAGGGAGTTAGCTACATACCGGATATTCCTACGGCGCAGGTTCAGCGGTTGGTCGCTGCGGGCAAACTGCGCGCAACCACCGACTACGCCGAATTTGCCGACGTAGATACGGTCAGCATTTGTGTGCCGACGCCGCTGCGTAAGACTAAAGACCCGGACATGTCTTATGTGATTCAGTCTGTAGATGCGGTGGCTGAAATTTGCCACGATGGCATGCTGGTGGTTCTGGAAAGCACGACTTACCCCGGCACAACCGATGAAATTGTGGTGCCGAAGCTGCGCAGTTTTGGCTTTGAACCGGGCGAAAATATATTCGTCGCTTTTTCACCTGAGCGTATTGACCCCGGAAACGCCAAATATGGCGTTCGCAACACGCCTAAAGTGGTTGGTGGTGTGACGCCCGCTTGTTTGGAAGTGGTTGCTGCCCTTTATAGCACGGCGGTTGAGACGGTGGTGCAGGTTTCCAACCCGACTGCCGCCGAAATGGTCAAACTGCTGGAAAATACTTTCAGGGCGGTGAATATTGGCCTTGTGAACGAAATGGCGTTGATGTGCAACAAGCTGGGCATTGATGTTTGGGAAGTGATACGCGCTGCCGCCTCTAAGCCTTTTGGCTTTATGCCTTTTTACCCGGGGCCGGGGCTTGGGGGGCATTGCATCCCGATTGACCCGCATTACCTGAGTTGGAAATTGAAAACGCTGAACTACAACGCGCGTTTTATTGAACTTGCCAGCGAAATCAATACCAATATGCCGCTTTACGTCGTAGAGAAGGTGGCAGAAGCGCTTAATGATGACCGCAAGCCGATACGCGGATCGCGGGTGGTGATTCTTGGGGCGGCGTACAAGCGGGATATTGATGATGTGCGTGAAAGCCCCGCGCTGGATGTGATCAGCCTGCTGCAAAATCGTGGGGCAGAGGTTGTATATCATGATCCGCATGTGCCGCAGCTTCGGGTAGAGCACGGCCAACCGATGACCAGCGCAGCTTTGGACGAGGCGCTGCTAGCGTCGGCGGACTGCGTGGTGATTGTGACCGACCACAGCAGTTTTAATTGGCAGCAGATAGTTGATCATAGTAAGCTAATTGTGGATACCCGTAACGCAATTGGCGCCCGATCAGGCGCGGCGCGTATTGTCACCCTGTAAGGGAGCAACAGATTATGGAACTGCCGGTTTCTATACGAGCGCTGCCCCCTGAGGCAATCGAAATTCTGCGGTATTACGGCGCAAATGGCGCGGCTTCGGTGCATGCTGATGACATTACGGTTGGCGCCGGGCTGTCGGATCGCGGGTTTGGCAAGGCGATTCGCCGTTTGGTGACGCGCAACCTGATGGCGATGGACGGCGATCAGGTGTATCGCCTGACTGATAACGGCAAACAGGCGGTGGCTGAACTGCTGGAATACGATTTGATGACCCCCCCTGATGAACGCGAGGAAAGCGCGCCCCATGAAATTGAGGCTCGCTTCGTGAAGCGGCGGGTTGTGCTGGCCGCGCCGAATCCGCTGGCGGCCACAGTTCCGGCAAAAGTGATTGTGGGCTTTGAGGCTGCTGACGACGAAGATATTGTGATGCTGCCGCTTCATGTTTCCCTGCAACTGACCGCGCTGCATGCTGATCCTGAAGCCGAACAAGCCTCATCTTTGAGCGTGGAAAACCGGCCTGTGCAGCATCATTTTGAGGTGACTCCCGGCGGTTATACGCAGGTTCGCCTGCTGCTGCGCGTTTTGCAAAACGACGTGAATGAGGGTGAAGAAGACGCCTCCAGCGGCCTCTATATTGATCTGCCAGTGGCAGAGACGGCGGGCGCATACAGCGCGTATAGCACAGATTTGATGCTGAAAGACACGTCAGGCGATTCGTTTGATCTGTGATACAAGCCTGGATTGATGTTGAAGGGACGCTCTTATGATACGGCGTCCCTTTTTATTTGCTTTAGCTGGAAGCTAGCAACCGGATGATGCGAAAGCCTCTGAAGTTGTAGCACCCAAACGGCGAATCGTAATAACGGAACGTGGCGCGGCAGTCGCCAGCGGTGAAGAAGAGCCATCCACCCCCTTTGATGATTCGCGGCGCATCGCCTTCGGGATCGCTTGAATGGTCTGCGTATGTGCTTAAACACCATTCCCACACATTGCCCGACATATCCACTACGCCAAACGGACTATCGCCTTTGCCTTCGTATGCCTGAACTGGCGTGGTGCTTTCGCTGGCGCAGGGCTTGACTGAGTTATTACACCGTGTGCAATCCCATTCGCTGCCCCAGGGATATGTTCGCCCATCGTCACCCTGAGCAGCATACTGCCACTGTTCTTCAGTAGGCAGGGTGATATTTTCGCCTGTGACTTTGCTTAGCCAGCAGCAGTAAGCCAGCGCTTCGTACCAGGTGACGCCAACGACGGGGTAATCTGCGCCATTCCACTGGCTGTCGTCCCAGTGGCGCGGCGCTGCCCAGGCGATGTTTGTGGGCAGGCCTTTGCCGGACATGTAATCCAACGCCAACCCCTGTTCTTTCGCTTCCCAGCCGGCCTCTGTCCACCATTGGCGCTGGCTGTAGCCGCCTGCTTCAATAAATTTTGCGAACTGGGCATTGGTGAGCGGGTATTTGGCGATCTGATAGTTCTTATTCGGAATCGTGATCCATGCAAATGGGGTGGGTTGGTTAAAAATGCTTTGTTCCATCACTACCTCCAGTTCATTGTAGATCAGCATTGTTTATGTTCTGGCAGGGGCAAGCCGTGATGGGGGCTGCCCAAAGTGGCTATTTCATGTCTGGCGGCGTCCAGCCGAAGGGGATTTCTTCGTCAATCAATTCGATTGGCTTGGCGGTGTGCGAAGGATCAATAAGGTCTGGCGTGGTGAGCGAGATCCCCCGTCGGATTTCACGACCGGTGTTGTGTTTACGCAGATCAGAGGCGTAATAGATAGGCTTCGTTTGGCGCGGGTCTAATGTGATTCGGGCGACGCCGCGCGCGATCACGTCTACGGGCAGCGGGGCAACCCGACGCAAGCCCAGCCATGAAAACGGCGGGATATTTCCGAATAGGGATACCAGACGATAAAGCGGCCTGCGAGGCTCGCCGCGTACATAGGCGATGGGTGCGCGGATAATGGTTGATTTCAGGCCAATGCGGGCGAGGTAATGTTCGGCTTCGTATTTGGCCTTCAGATAATCGCCCGGAATCCAGGGGGCGCGGGCGCTGCTCATCATGACCATGTGCGATACACCGCCAGAAACGCACATGTTGGCGACGTTTCGGGCTGAAACGAAGTTGAGCCAATGGTAGGTTAACCCGCGAGAAGGGTCTGCGGTCATGCTGCCGACGGTGTGAACGACAATTTGAATGCCGCGCGCGCGCCCTTTCAGGCTGGAAGATTCCCACAGATCGGCAACTTGCCAGCGGGCGCGTTGGGCTAAACTGCCCAGTTTATCTTCGGCGCCAGCGCGTACCAGCAGGGTAACATCCGCGCCTTCTGCAAGAGCGCAGCGGCAATTGCATCCCCCAGAAAAGTTCCCCCGCCAGTAACTAATACCCGTTTCTTTTCAGCCATAGGTCGTTCATGCCACGTCATTTGAGCGTATATTATCGTAGATGCGCTAGAACGGAACAACCCGCTAAATGACCGGAAGCGAATACCTGAACAGCGGCGACTTACTAAAGGGTTTACCAAAAAGCTAGTTGTTAAAGAGTGCCAATTTGTGCATAATAAAGATTACGGTCATTGGAATTGACCCTGGAAATTTGGATATTGTGGGCGAGGGTGGGTTATTCATTTTAGTCAATTTACCACCCGGAAAAGAAACAAAAACGTCACGCGCGCACCTCAAAGCGTGATTTCTTTTGCGTGAGGTTGGGTATGCTGTACAACACGACAGCGCCGCGAAAGCGAGCAAGCGGAAAACAGGTGAATCTGGTGGTATGCGGCCGCCAGTTTAGACTCAAGTAAACTGCTGAATCGTTTATTAAAGATCGCGTGCCCAGCGTACGCCGCGAATAAGGCGTCGTTTCTTTTTTAGATTCTTAGCCACGCAGATAAGCGCCCCCATATCTTTAGTTCCAGCATGTGCCAGACTGGCAGTTTGCTGACAGTTCTATTGGGATAGATGTGGGCGTGATCACCGGGCTTGAAACCCAAAAGCGCAATAAAAAGCGCGTTAACGTCTACATTGACGGCGAATTTACTCTCAGTGTTAGCATCGAGGAAGCCGCCCGCCTGCATAAAGGCCAGGCGTTGAGTGACGAGGATATCGGCGCTTTACAGGCTTTGGATGCTTCGCAGCGCGCGGTAGATGCGGCTGCGCGATTACTTTCCCTGAGACCCCGCAGCGTCTTTGAGGTTCGCCAGAACCTGACGCGCAAGGGAATTGCCGCACCCGTTATCAGCGAAGCCATAGAACGTCTGACCACAATGGGATATCTGGATGACCGCGCCTTTGCCGAATTTTGGGTAAAGGAACGCAACGCGTCTAAGCCGATTAGCGCGCGGGCGCTGCGTTATGAACTTCGTCAGAAGGGCGTTGCCAGAGCCATCATTGACGATGTGCTGGATGCTCAGGATGAGTCTGAAATAGCCGTTGAGGCGGCGCGCAAACATTTACGGCGCGTGCGCGGCTTAAAGCGTTCTGAAGCGCGGCAAAAGCTGACCGCGCAGCTTGCAAGGCGTGGGTTTTCCGCCTCTAGCGCGCGTGATGCTATCCGGCAGGTCTTTGAAGAAGTGGATGCTGACGAAGAGCCTTTCTTTCGCGAGGATAGCGAAAGTGAAGGCGCAGACAATGACTGGAATGATGAAGTGTAAGACCTTGTCGTAGTTCCGTTAGAAAGGAGGACGCGGACAGCCCTCAGCACCGGGAAATCGCCGCAAAAGTTATGGAACTCATCATTGGCGCCCTGATTGGTTTAGTAGTGGGCGCAGCGGTGGGCGTAGGTGTTTATGTGTACATACAAAATCAGCAGGGTAACAGCCGGCGAAACGCGGCTGAAGCAGAAGCCCGGCAGATTGTGGCAGCTGCCAATGAAGATGCGCAGCGTAAACAGCGCGAAGTTGAGCAGCAAGCCAAAAGTATTACCGATGACGCCAATGAAAATGCAGTACGCCGCCGCCGCGAGTTGGATAAAGAGGACGAGCGCTTACAGCGCCGCAGGGAAGATTTAGACAAACGTTATGAGCGCATGGAGCAGCGCGAGCAAAATCTGAATAAACGCCAGAGCAGGTTGGATAAGCAGCAATCTGATCTGGACAAGCTGCAGGAAGAACGGGCCATCGAACTGCAACGCATCGCCCAGATGACGACAGATGAAGCGAAGGCCGAATTGATGGAAGTTGCCGAGAAGGAAGCGCGTAACGATATGGCGCGCATCATCCGGCAGGTAGAAGCAGAAGCCCGCGAAGAGGCTGATAACCGCGCCCGTGAGGTGATCTCGCTGGCAGTGCAGCGGCTAGCTTCGGAGCATGTTTCGGAAATTGCGGTCAGCGTGATTTCGCTGCCCAGCGATGAAATGAAAGGCCGGATTATCGGGCGTAATGGCCGCAACATTCGCGCCTTTGAACTGGCCACTGGCGTGGATGTTGTGGTAGATGATACGCCTGAAGCTATTACGGTGAGCAGCTTTGATCCGGTTCGCCGCGAAGTTGCCAAACGCGCGATGGCTAAGCTGGTGACCGATGGCCGTATTCACCCGGCGCGCATTGAAAAGCTGGTTGAAGACGCCCGCGCTGAAGTTGAGACAGTGATCCGCCAGGAAGGTGAACGCGCCGCTTATGAAACCGGCGTGGTTGGCCTGCACCCTGAAATCCTCAAGCTGCTGGGACGGTTAAAATTCCGCACCAGCTACGGCCAAAATCAGCATGCCCACGCCATTGAAACTGCCCATATTGCAGGGATGATCGCCTCAGAATTGGGCGCGGATGTGATGATCGCCAAGGCAGGCGGCTTGCTGCATGACCTTGGTAAGGCAGTTGATCATGAAGTTGAAGGCACACATGCACAAATTGGCGCGGAACTAGCCAAGCGTTATGGCGTGCATCCAAAAGTGGTGAACGCGATTGCCAGCCATCACCATGAAGTGGAACAGGAATTTGTCGAGTCTTATATCGTCGAAGCATCGGACGCGATTTCTGGCGCACGCCCCGGCGCACGTCGTGAGAGCTTAGAGTCGTATGTACGGCGAGTACGCACGCTTGAAGAAATTGCCAACAGCTTTGAAGGCGTGGATCAAAGCTACGCGCTGCAAGCGGGGCGCGAAGTGCGCATCATCGTGCGCCCTGAAGAAGTTGACGATCTACAGGCTGTGCGGCTCTCTAAAGAGATCGCCAAGAAGATTGAAGAAACCATGCAGTATCCCGGTCAGATTAAAGTTCAGGTTATTCGGGAGCGCCGCGCGGTGGAGTTTGCCAAGTAAGGCGATTGTGCAAACCCTCAAATAGCAGAAATGAAAACGGGTGGCCATGCTTCGGCCACCCGTTTTTTGTTAAGTGATTGTGAGCCTTATGAGGCAGGTGTTGCTTCAGGTTCCATTTCGCTTAGCAGCACGCCAGTAGCCGGATCAACGCCAGTTTCAATGCTGCCGTCAACCAGACCAGCCAGAATTTCTTCCATGCGGGCGGTCACTTCTTCCGGCACGTCCGAGTCGTGCGCCGGGGCAAAACCAACGCCGTCGTTCTGTACCGAAAGCACATACATGCCTTCTTCGGGGAAAGCTTCGCCGTTGACGGCGGCGGCGATCATGTCGAACACGCCGTTATCAACGCGCTTGACCGCGCTGCTGATCAGGAATTCTGCGCCGGGGGCTTCGCCACCGCCGAAAGTGGTGAAAAATTCGTCCTGGTCTACGCCAATGACATATACACCTTCACCAGCGGCGTAGGCAATTGCGCCTGAACCCGTCGGGCCGCCCGCGCCGAAGATAACATCTGCGCCTTCGCCGATGAACTGTTCAGCGGCAGCAGCGCCACGATCCGGGGCGGTGAAGCTGTCAATATACACACCCAACACCTGAACATCGGTGCCGTCTTCGCTGTTAACGAAGGCAACGCCCTGTTCGTAACCGTTGCGGAACTTCACAACTGGCGGGATGTCAATGCCATACACACCAGCAACGGTGCCGCTTTCAGTCATCAGCGCCGCCAGCGCGCCTGCAAGGAAGCCGCCCTGATCTTCGCGGAATTGCAGACCAACATAGTTCGGCAGCGGTTCAGCCACGAACTGGTCAACACCGATGAACAGCGTATCGGGGTTAGCGGCAGCGGCGGCGTGGGTCGCATCACCGATCAGGAAGCCAACGGTCACAACAATGTCATATTCATCGGCAAGGCAGGTATCGAGATTGGCCGCATAATCAGTTTGCGCCTGCGTCTCGATGAAAGTTGAATCGAGGTCGAGTTCTTCAGCAGCACGCTGCATACCTTCATAAGCGTATTGATTAAAGGTGCCGTCATTAACACGGCCCACGTCTGTTACCAGACAGACTGAGGTCACTTCATTCTGTGCCGAAATGGACAGCCCCGGAACGATGACCAGCGCAGCCATACCCGCGCCCACTAACATTTTGCGAAGCATTCTTCAACATCCTCCATGAAATATGAAGCGGAACCGATACAGTTACCACATCTGACTTCGGGGTGGTGACGTAAACAGGGATTTTAGCGTATTTTAAGGTTGTGCAACAATAATTTAACAATCATCAGGCAACCAGAATAAGCGCGCAAAAACGGCGATTGCACGGGAAATACGGCGCAATTGCGCGAAAAACAGGTACGTAAAAGCGGCAAATCTGGCGGCTTTTTATGTTAGCGAGATGGACACTGTTAGTACAAAACGAACAAGCTGATCATCCAGCGCTTCGTGGCGGATAGCAACCTGATGCACTGGCCCTGTTTGCGGGCCACCAGCAGTGGGCGAAATCACGTTATAAATTGCGTCAACATCAAAATACCACTGCGGCACGCCTTGTTCAGCCAATACTTGCCAGCGATTTTCAGCATTCAGGCGGTTATCCCCGGCAAAGGCGCGCAAAGCGGCGGTGACTGCGCCCCCCGTTCCGGCCACCAGCACATCATCAACCGCTGTTAGCTCCAAGAGCGATTGCCCTGTGGCGGGGTCTTGAAGCGCGTAAACCGGCAGTTCGCTATCGTCTTTTTCAACCAGCGTTTGCAAAGTGACGGTTTCAACCAACAGTCGCAGTTGTTCGAGGGTATCCGTGCCATCTTCTACCTGCGCGACAAACAGCCCATCGGCATCAGTGTTTAAGACAGGAAGCGGATTATTCGGGCGGGGAAGAATGGCTGCGGCGTAACTGCCTGTGAACTGCTGAAGCAGCCGTTCCAGATCAATTTCGGCGGTGTCGTTCAGCAGCACGCTGTAACTTTCGATGACGCTGTGAATATCGGCTGACGTTGGCGCAGGGATGAGTGTCTGAAGGCTTGCGTTAGGCTGCGCTAACGGGAAACTGCCCAACGCAAGCCCGGCGTAATTGGTCATGGAGAGTGCGTTCAGGGCAAATTGCAGCGCTTCTTCACCATCGCCGCCAGATTGGACGATCATCGCGCTGCGGGGCACAAAATTGAGCACCTGGCTGTCTATTGAGTCTGCGTCAGCGCGCACATCATTCGCAAAGTGGACGACGGCGCTGACTTCCAGTGAATTGTTGAAAAGCGTGATCGGACTCAAAGAAACGCCAACAGCATCCACCCCGCCAGCGGCCATAGCAGCAGTCAACTGGTCAGGATCGCCCAACGCTTCGCCCAACGCGGCCACAATACTGCTGCCTTGCCCGCCATTTAAGACGAAATTGAGGGCGTTAGCCGCGCTTTCATGTTGTAGATAGGCCGATACGATGCTCGATTCGGGCAGGGCTGAGATCACCGCTTGATAAGTTTCCTGAGCGATAAGGGGCGGCGCTTCACCTGTGCCTGTAAGCAGCGCCGTTTCAACGTCTTCGGGCGTGCCAATTAAGATGGCTGAAGGCGTGATCGCGATGGCGGCCTGATCGCCATGATAGATGGTTGCGCCATGCGCTAACTCGCGCTCAAGGAAGTCCTGATCTTGAATGGCAGGCGAAAGATCGCCAGCCGCACGGAATGAATCACGGGCGGGCAGAATCAGCAGCGGCTGTTGGGAAATAAACTGCGCGCTTAGTTCGGGGTAGGCGATAATAAGCTCATTTCCCAGCCACCCGGAAATTAGCGCGTTGAAGGTGGCATTTTCCAGATCGAGCGCGGTGAGCGGGAAGAATGCGTCAAAGGGTTGTGAGCCGGTAAATTCTACGCGGGTAGGCTGCAACGCGCTGGCGACGAAAGTGCTGATATTCAGCGCATCCAGCGTAGATTGCGCGTTTGTCATATCAACGCGAATGAAACCGGCGAAATTTTCAGGAATCCAGCCGGTGAAATGGGGCGTTGTTTGGGCAGCGGCGGGAAACGCGATAAGCAGCACGCTTAGCGCGGCAATAGCAATCAGACGAAGAGCCTTGAACATAGGTTTATCCAAATAAAAACGCACAGGTCATTGTACCTGTGCGCTTGCAGCATGAGCAAATGCTGAATACGGCTATAGACCGATGTCTCGCCGCTGATAACGCCACATAGCGATGATGGCGAAGATGACCGAAGCCGCCAGCAGGATGATCACATTGGGGATGGAAAGCCCGTTCTGAATCACGCCGGTGCTGTCATAATAGGCGAAAAATGACAGCTTACGCAGCGCTGCAAGAATGGTATCCGGCGCGGCGTTCCCTAGAAAATCCAGCGTATAGCTGCCGATGATGAACGCAGCGGTCAAAGCGATGGCGCTGCTTTTGCGGCGGAATATCGCGGCGGCGAGCGCGGTGAATGACAGCACGACCAGCATACTTGGCAGAATGTTGAGCGATGCTAATACCATGCGCCCAACATCAAATATATTTGGCACCATAGCAAAGCCGATCAACATGCAGGCCAGCGTTACCCCAACGACCAGCGCGGAAAGCAGGATGAACGCCAGCACTTTCGTCAGCACAAGCTGCCAGCGAACGACTGGGAGGCTGAGGAAAATATCCATGATCCCCGCATCTTCATCATTTGCGGTCACGTTTAGGCCAGCTACTGCCGCGTAAAAGGCGAATACCAGCAAAATAAAACCGAAGAATTGCAGCGCCAGATAGCCATCAGGGGTGGCGAGAAACTGCATATCTGAGGTTCCGCCGAACATCTCAAGTATGAATGGCGGCACCGACTCCATCAGGTGGGCAGTTTCGGTGATCAGGGTGGTATCCTGTACGATGATGATTTGCAGCCACGCCATGATGCCAATACCTAACCCCCAGTACAGCGCGGTTTTCCACCCACGGCGGAAGGTTTCAGCGAAGATTGTGTTGATCATGATCATTTCACCTCTACAGCGCCATGACTTTTGAAGCCGCCGTTTTCCAGCTTGTCGCCGTAATAAGTCAGGAAAATTTCCTCAAGCGTTGGTTCTTGCACCTGCATATTGACGACGTAACACCCATTGATGGCACGCAGCAGGGGGTCAAAGTCGCCGCTCAGCCGCAAGCTGATTTGAAGGCCGTCAACCTGAACATTTTGCACGCCAGCCACCCCCGACAGATTGAGCGCAGGCTGTGGCTCGCGCAGCGTAAGGGTGACGTACTTGAAGCCGGTATCGCTTAACCCGTGAATCCCCTGTGTTGAGAGCAGCTTGCCGTCGCGTAAGATAGCAGCGCGATCACAGATGGCCTGCACTTCATTCAGCAGATGCGACGATAAAAAGACCGTTTGACCGTTATTTTGCGCTTCACGCATCAAATACATGAACGTTTGCTGCACGAGGGGATCGAGGCCGTTGGTCGGCTCGTCTAAGATCAGCAGTTCTGGCTGATGCATCAACGCGAGAATTAACCCCAGTTTCCGGCGATTGCCAGTGGAGTAAGCGCGAATCTTCCTGGAGGGATCAAATTCCAGACGTTCAATCAGCGTGTTGGTGTAAGCAGGAATCGGCGTTCCGCGAACTGATGAGAAATAGCGGATCACGTGCTGGCCTGACAGATTCTTCCACAGATTCAGATCGCCGGGCAGATAGCCGATTCGCCGGCGAATTTCGAGGCTGGATGCGCGCGTATCTAATCCGAAAATCTGCGCCTTGCCGCTTTCCGGGCGGATTAAATCCAGCAGCAGCTTGATGGTTGTGGTCTTGCCCGCGCCGTTTGGCCCTAAATAGCCGAAAATCTCGCCTTTTTCGACGCTTAAATTCAGACCTTGTAAGGCGAACTTACTTTTTCCGCCTTTATAGGACCTGGTTAGCCCTTGCGTTTGAATGACGGCGGTTGTCATCTTTTTTGTTACCCCCTTCCTGCTATTTTGCTGCTTCGCTTAAGATGCTGATCGCTTTTGCTCCGTTTGAAGCTGCGCCAGAAGCGATAATCCGGCGGCAAACATTTCTTTTAGAGCCGCTTGCGCCGCCGCCTGATCGCCATCTTCACGGCCAAAAGCCCGCTGAAACATCTCTCCGGTAAGGTCGCTGATTGCTTCCAGTTTTTCAGGGGATATTTCAACAGCGCTCATCCCGGCCAGCCCGTATTTCAATCCGGTCATGATATGGCCTAGCACCTCAGGGTTTACATCGGGATCGATCATCCCTGCGTGTTGAAAATGGCGAATGAAATCAGCGCTGAAATTCATGCCCGCACGCCCGATTTCACCAGACATCAGCCGCGTGCCGTATTCGCCAAGCGTTTTGCGATCCCGGGTATACATGGCTGCCAGAAACGGGTTGTGGAGCAGCGCCCGCACCGAAAATTTATAGATGTTGAAAACGGTATAGCCGCGTGAATCGGCATCCAGATGTTGGATTAAATCTTCCAGCACCTTTCTGGTTTCACGCTCGACAAGGCGATCCAGAATCGCGTACTTACTGGGAAAGTGCAGGTAAATCGCACCTTTTGAAACGCCTGCTTCCCGGGCGATTTCTTCAACCGTTGTCTTATCGAATCCGTACTGAATGATCAGCTTTTGGGCTGAATTAAGGATTTGATCTTCCTTTTTCAACCGTTTGGAATGAGGTGGCAAGCTCTCTGTTATCCTTTCTGGCACAGGCTGCCGCGCGGGAATGACCAATTGACCAGAATCGTTGATCTGGTCAATATTACGCTTGTTAAGCACATTTTAGCCCCCCAACTCCGGGGGGGTTGCGGATAGGGGCAAGGCTATTGTGCGGGTAAGGCGTGATGGCTACACTGTGTCTCATAAAAACAGCGAAATTTGAGGAGCGTACTATGACATTGCCAATTGCTGAGCGTGGATATGTTCACCCCGGCGTGCTGGTGTCTACTGACTGGACGGCAGAACATCTGAATGATCCGAGCGTTCGAATCGTGGAATCCAATGAAGACCCGCTTTTATACCCATCCAGGCACATCCCCGGCGCGGTACAGGTGGACTGGACGCACGATTTGAATGATCCTGTGCGCCGCGATTACTTGAAGAAAGCCGGCTTTGAAGCCTTGATGTCGCGCATTGGAGTGACGCCAGAAACAATGGTCGTCTTTTACGGCGATAAAAATAACTGGTGGGCAACGTATGCCTACTGGGTATTCCAGTTGTTCGGGCATAGCAACGCTAAAATTATGGACGGTGGGCGCGCAAAGTGGGAAAAAGAGGGGCGTCCGATGGATCGGATAGTGCCTGAATACCCGGCAACTATCTACCATGCGCCGGATCGTGATGATCATAAAATTCGCGCCTTTCGCGATCAGGTGTTGAAGCATGTTGAGGCGGGGCGCCCGTTGGTTGATGTGCGCAGCCCGGCGGAATATACGGGTGAAAAGCTGCACATGCCAGAATACCCGCAGGAAGGGGCGCTGCGCGGCGGCCATATTCCCGGCGCGAAGAATGTTCCCTGGGCGAGGGCGGTCAACCCTGAGGATGGCACCTTCAAAACTGCTGAAGAGCTGCGCCAGATTTATGAGCATGAACAGGGGCTTGACCCGAACGGCGATATCATCGCCTACTGCCGCATTGGGGAACGCAGCAGCCATACATGGTTCGTGCTGACCAATTTGCTCGGCTTCTCGAACGTGCGTAACTATGACGGCAGTTGGACGGAATGGGGCAATCTGGTTGATGTGCCGATAGAGAAATAGTGATGAGTGAGATTCCCGCAAAACTGGCCGAAGTGGTGACCGATATTGAATCGATCAGCGATCGCTTTGAGCGCCAGGAAATATTGATTGAAACGGCAGATCGCTTTGACGGGGTTCGCGTGCCAGAAAGCGTCGCCGCAAAGCCATACCCTGAAGAACGGCGCGTGCCCGCCTGCGAAAGCGACGCCTTTGTGTGGGCGGTGGATCAGCCAGATGGCACGCTGAAATTCTATTTCGACGTGTTGAATCCGCAGGGGCTATCAGCGATGGCGATGTCGGTGATTCTGGGCGAAACGCTGGACGGTGCGCCGCTGGAGCAGGTGGCGAAAGTGCCGACCGACATTGTGTTCAAGCTGTTTGGCAAAGAAATTTCGATGGGCAAGGGCGCTGGTTTGATGGGCATCATCTCAATGGTGCAGAACGAAGCGAAGAAGAGACTGTAAAAACAGTTCTGGGTGGGGTGGCAAGCGGCTAAGGCATTGGTGATTTCTGCGGCTGACGCTACACTAGCATTTTTTGCACCCGACACCCAGAACATTCCTCATGACGCGAAAACATCTGCTGAATATCCTGATCTTATTCGTCATCACCCGGATTGCGCTGATCGGCGCGGGGGTGGCTTCGCTGCGTTTTCTGAGCAGCGTTGAAGGTGACGAATACAAGCATTTGCTGGATGGCGTTCCGGCGCTGGATATGTGGTATCGCTGGGATGCTGGTTTTTACGCCACCATCGCCACTGAAGGCTATGACTGGCTGGAAACCCGCCAGCCTTCGGCGGATATGGCCTTTTTGCCGGTATACCCGCTGGCGCTGCGGCTGGCAAGCGGAATCAGTGGAACTGGCTGCGTGTGGTCGCCTTATTTAAGCACCTGTGCGACAGTTGGCGGGTTGATCATTTCCAATCTGGCGCTGCTGGGAAGCTGCTTTCTACTTTACAGCCTTGCCTACAGGCGGTTTGGCGCGCCTACCGCCTGGCGATCCGTGATCTTGCTGTTGATTGCGCCAACAGCAGTTTTCCTCTCTGGTGTGTACACCGAATCCACATTCTTATTCTGGGTACTCCTCACCTTCTGGATGCTGGAGCGGGACAAATTTCTGCTGGCGATCATCGCGGCCTGTTTTGCCTGCCTAACACGTTCGGTAGGCGTGGCCTTAGTGCCCGCTATTCTATGGTGGGTATGGGAACATAACCGGGGGACGACGCTTAAAGTCAGGGCGCTTCTGGCGCTGATACCGGGTATTTTGTTTAGTGTGTATGTGCTGGGAACCGGATTTTACGTTGGTGAGCCGCTGGCTTTTTTCAGCGCCTATGAAGGCATCTGGGGGCGCTCGTCGTCTATTCTGGACTCCATTCTGATTTATACGCGCGAACCGGTGGCATTATTAGGCTGGTATCCGTCATGGCTGGATTTGTTCGCGGCAGGTTCATATCTGGTATTTGCGTTGTGGATAGTTTGGAAATGGCGGCGGCGCGCATGGGGCATTTACGCGCTGTTTGCGACACTAATCCCGATAGCTTCAGGATCGCTGGTGGGGATGCCGCGTTTTGGCGGGGTGATTTTCCCGTTTTATATCCAAATTGCGCGCTGGATTGATCGCCCATGGAAACAGGCGCTGGTCTATGCCATCAGCGCGGGGTTGGCGCTGCTATTTTTGAGCCGTTTTGTGACGTGGCGCTGGATTGCCTAACGATTACAATTCGCTGCAATCCCACATGAAACCGCAGCGCTCGCAGCGTACTTTACAGGCATGGCGCACCGTAGGGCTGCCGCAAGCCGGGCATTCGCTGGACAGGGTGTAATTGGTGAGTGGAAGTTGGATGCGCGGCGATGCGCTGGTATTGGGCAGCGAACGCGCTGGCTCTTCTGATGGCTTTCCGTTTGGTTGAGGCGGCTTCTGTGGCTGGCTCACCGTAAAATTCCAAAATAAAACGGGCATCCGATTTAAGGATACCCGTTTTTGATAGAGGCGACGACCAGATTTGAACTGGTGATCAGGCTTTTGCAGAGCCTTGCCTTACCCCTTGGCCACGTCGCCGGATTATGGTGCATTATACTGGTCGTCGCTCAGGCTGACAAGACCTTGCGCCGATACTCAAAAACGGCCACAATACGCGATTATGAACGATCCTGAACGCAACCATTTGCCGGACTCTGAAGAAATGCCGGAAACCGCATCCGATGATCTTGAATCGTCTGTAGATGCGATTGAAGACTCGATTCCTGAAGCAGAGATTGAAACTATCTCCGCAGCGGTTGAGGTGTCTGACGAGATATTTGCCGCTGACAGCGCTTCCGGCTTAGAAGGCTTCGCCGCGCAAACGCAGGCGTTATTTGAGTCTGACTTTGATGCCGAAGCAGCGCTGAACGCCCTGATTGCCGGTCAGCTTGCCGAGCCTGCACCGCTGCCGGATGCCGAAACGACAGATCGCCCGGCGGCGCGCAAAGGGCTGCCTGCGTTATACGAACGGGTGGATTATCAGCCTGCGCTAGCGATGCCGGGCTTTGATGTGTGGAAACCGGGATCGTTAGGCTCGGTTGTTGCCGGGCTGGTGCTGATCGCTCTGGGCGCATGGCTGACGCTGGCCAATACTTCTGGCGCGCCGCCTGCGCCATGGCTGGTGGCGGCGGCTGTTCTCGGCGGCATCACGCTGTCG
>LMZS01000086.1 GCA_001567085.1 Chloroflexi bacterium OLB15 | reverse complement strand
AAAAAATCCCCCGCTCAATGAGCAGGGGATTTTCATGGAAGCTAAAAACCGATTACGAACTCACCTGTACCAGCATCACTTCAATATCGCTGGTGGGGCTGCCGTTGGTGATCACCGGGATATAGCTGTCGGTGATCCACAGCAGATCCCCGATCCCGTCGGTGATACGCACCGAAAGGCTGTAAGTGTGGCCTTCCTGAATGTCGTTTGCAGAGTAGGATACGGCAAAAGGAATCGGCACCTGCGCGCCAGCAGGTGTAATGATCTGCTCGCCGATGACCACGCTGGGCGCGTCCATCCGCGAAACATCTTCAATCTGAACCCGGATGAATGCGTCTTCCGGCAGCGCAATGCGCTGGAGGTAACTCATCGTGCCAGTAACCTGAGGCTGCGCGCTAAACAGCAGGCTGCCGCTGTCAGCGGGGGCTTCTAACAACAAGCCGCCATCTTCAGTGAACGAGAACACGGCAACATTCGAGAGCGCAGCGGTGAAGTTTTGTTCCAGCGATCCCGGCGGGCAGCCAGCCAAAGTGGTCGGGCCAAGCATAAGCGAAATCGAGCCTTCTGATTCAGAAGTGTATTGGGCGAATACCCGGTTGCAATCTGCCCGAATGAACGCCGAACCATCGTCGTTGAAGGTGATGGTGTAGTTCTGCGGATCAGACACTTCAAACGCCTCAGCGCCGCTGGCAAATTCTTCCCACTGCCAGGTTACGCCAACCAGCGACGGTGCTTCCGCAGATTGCGCGCCAAACGCCAGACTGCCGCTGTCGAACGGCGCTTCCAGCAGCAGACGGCCATCTTCCGCGAAGGAATATACGGCTACCTGCGTCAGCGCTAAAGTGAAGTTCTGATCGAGCGAGCCTTCAGGGCAAGCCATAAGGGTAGATGGCCCCAAAGTAATCGTGATCGTGCCATCGTCGCCAGCCGTGTACTGCCCGAAAACGTTGTTGCAGTCCGCGAGAATATTCACGCTGCCGTCGTCATTGAAGGTGATGGTGTAGTTCTGCGGATCAGACACTTCAAACGCCTCAGCGCCGCTGGCAAATTCTTCCCACTGCCAGGTTACGCCAACCAGCGAAGCTGTTTCCTGCGCCATGATCATGCTAACCGACGAAAGCATGAAAATCGCGATCAGGGCAAGTAACCATTTCCATTTCATAAATTTTCTCCTGATAGAGCAGCTGATTCCTAAGAGTGTAGTCGGTTGAGCATACTAGTTGAGACAAATCTCGTCAATGACTATTATGTGACGATATCCCTTCGCTGCCGATTGATCAGGAACTGCGCTACAATCGCCTCAAGATCGTTCATTTGCGAGTAACCATCATGCCCGATCTACTGCTTGCCTATCGTGACCAGTTTCCGATCCTTGCCAGCACCACTTACATGATCAGCAATTCGCTGGGCGCAATGCCGCTTCAGGTTTACGACAACCTGAAAGCGTATGCCGATGACTGGGCGGCGTTGGGCGTGCGGGCGTGGGGTGAAAAATGGTTCGCGTTGAAAGGCAGTGTTGGCGATAAGATTGCCCCACTGATTGGCGCGCCATCGGGCAGCGTGCTGGTGCATGAAAATGCCAGCATCGCCAACAGCATCCTGATCAGCGGGCTGGATTTTGGCGATCCACATCGCGATAAAGTGGTGGTGTGCGATCAGGATTTCCCCTCGGATATTTACACGCTGCGCGCGATGCTGCCGGCGCATGTAGATATTCACATGATCAAAAGCCGCGACGGACTCACTGTTGATACAGACGAACTTCTGGATGCGATTGATGAACGCACTCGGCTGGTTTCGCTTAGCCACGTGCTGTTTCGCAGCGCCTACATCATGCCGGCCACCGAAATTGTCGCCAAAGCGCACGCCGTTGGCGCGCAAGTGCTGCTCAATGGCTACCACAGCGTGGGCGTGATACCGGTAGATGTGACGGGCTTAAATGTTGATTTCTACATCGGCGGCGTGTTGAAGTGGCTGTGCGGCGGGCCGGGCGGCGTGTTCCTGTATGTGCGCCCCGATTTACTCAAAACGCTGCACCCGCGCATTACGGGCTGGTTTGCCCACGCGCATCCGTTTGCCTTTGATGTAGACCTTCTGGAACTGCGCGAAGATGCATACAGACTGGCGAACGGCACTCCGGCGATAGCAGCGCTGTATGCCATTTCAA
>LMZS01000085.1 GCA_001567085.1 Chloroflexi bacterium OLB15 | reverse complement strand
TCCCGCTTGAATTCCACTACAATCCGCTCGCCCGGCGGAATCTCATCAATAGTCGCTACCGTTACAAAATCACTCATGCGTCTTCATCTGCCTGTTCACGCTTTTCCCATTCACCCAGCCCGTACAGCGCTACAGTCAGCACTTTTAGCGAAAGCAGCGCGCACTTCACGCGGTTCATTGACAGAGGAATCCCGATCAGATCAAAGATCACCTGCTTATCAATTTGCCGCACTTCTTCCATGCTCTTGCCAATGATCATCTCGCCCAGCATCGAAGCTGACGCTTGGCTAATCGCGCAGCCTTCGCCATCCCACGCCAGTTCTTTGATATGCCGGTCTTCATCCAGTCGCAGCGTCAGCCGCAGCCGGTCGCCACACAACGGATTATGCGCCTCATAATCCATATCCGCCGGATCAAGAATTCCTCGGTTACGCGGGTTCATTCCGTGATCAAGAATATTCTCGCGATAGAAATCGTACATGAGCGCTTCCTTACCTAATCACTCACCCGGGGTGTTCCCCGCTTAGGCGAGCGTCATGATCTGAGTTTTGCCCCTCCCCCTGAGGGCGCAGAGTTGAGGATCGGCCTTGCCTTACACCGCAAACGTCTTCTTTACGGCATACAGCCCATCAATAAGCGCATCTACTTCCTGCGGCGTATTATACAAATAGAAGCTGGCGCGTGCCGTAGCCGAAACGCCAAGCAGCCCATGCAGCGGCTGCGCGCAGTGATGCCCCGCCCGCACAGCGATCCCTTGGCTATCTAGCACCTGTGCCACATCATGCGCATGAACGCCCTGCACGCTAAAAGCTGCCACCGCGCCCTTCTTATCAGCCGTTGGGCCATATACGGTAACAAACGGCAGTTCTGCCAGCCTGTCCAGCGCATAAATGATGATCGCCTGTTCGTGCGCGTGTACTTTATCCATACCTAGCGCGCTCAGGTAGTCCACTGCATACCCTAGCCCGATTTGTTCAGCGATCAGCGGTGTCCCCGCCTCAAATTTGAGCGGCAATTCATTCCAGCTGCTGCCCTCAAATGTGACTTTGGAGATCATATCGCCGCCTCCCATCCATGGAGGCATGTCATTTAGCAATGCCTGTTTCCCATAAAGCACGCCGCTTCCCGTTGGCCCACACATCTTGTGCCCGCTAAACGCCAGAAAGTCAGCATCCAATGACTGTACATCCAAAGCCAGATGAGGCGATGCCTGTGCCGCATCCACCAGAATCAATGCGCCAGCCTGATGCGCCAGCCGCGCCATTTCATTGATCGGGTTTACCGTCCCCAACACGTTCGACACATACGTGACCGCCACCATTTTGACCGGTAAATCGCGCAGCATCGCGGCGTATACCTCAAGATCGAGCGTGCCATCTGGCAGTATCGGCACGTAACGCACCAACGCGCCAGTTTGCCCCGCCACAATTTGCCATGAAACGATATTCGCGTGATGCTCCATCTGCGTAGATAGAATCACGTCGCCCGGTTTCAAATTAGCGCGTCCCCACGTCTGCGCTACCAGATTAACACCTTCGGTGGTGCCGCGAGTAAAAATCACCTCGCGCTTGCTGGCCGCGTTGATGAATTTCTTCAGCTTCACCCGCGCGCCTTCATATGCCTCGCTTGCTTCTTCGCTCAGCTTGTGAATACCGCGATGCACATTGGCGTTGTACTCGCGGTAGTACCGATCCAGCGCCTCGATCACCATCACCGGCTTCTGGCTAGTTGCGCCATTATCCAGATAGACCAGCGGCACGCCGGCATGATGCATTTGCGCCAGTATCGGAAAATCAGCGCGAATAGCATTGACATCATAAGGAAGTTGAATGGACTGAGAATCCATCTGTGAAATCCTGCTTTCTACCTCTGGGGACAAGGCACACCATACCTGTAGCCCGAATCCAGTATACAAAACGGGGCTTGCGCGTTTTGCTGCCAAGCCCCGTTCAAATCTTTCGCCTATGAACCCATATACTTTAGGTATATGGTTATCCCCTATCACCTGAGGGTTAGGCAGTGAGGGCTTTTACCGCCCGACGATCTTCGCTTCCAGGGATTCCCGAAGCCGTGCTTGTACCCGCTCAAACGGAATACGATCCAGCAGTTCTTCAAAGAATCCGTTAATCACCGCCAGTTCAGCTTCCGGTCGCGGCACGCCCCGGCTCATCAGATAAAACACCGGCTGTTCCTCAAGCGTGCCGAATGTAGCGGCATGGGTGCAGCGCACATCATCGGCTTCAATTTCAAGGCCGGGAATGGCATCCATACGCGCATCTTCGCTCAACACCAAATTGCGACATGCCTGAAAGCCGTCAATCTTCTGCATCTTCGGCAGTGACTTGATCATCCCCTGCCACACCGTTCGGGCATCATCTTTCGCCGCGCCCTTGAACAGCAGGTCAGATGTCGTCAGCGGCGCATTATGATCCTGCTGCGTATCCTGATCAAACATCTGCTCATGATCGGCAAAAAACATGCCGGATACACGCCCATGCGCGCCCTGTCCATCCAGTTCCACTTCAATGAACTGCTTGATGAACTCGCCGCCCATATTGCCTAAAATCCAGTCCAGGTTACCATCGCGGCCAATCCGCGCGCGCTGATGACTGAATTCATAGGTTTCGCGGTTCCAGTCCTGCAAGCCGACGTAGCGCAAGTTGCCTTCATCGCCGACCAGCAGTTCTGTTGCGCCCACAAACAGCGACTGATCTTCAAATTCTGCTGAACGATAATCCACCAGAATGGTCGCCTGCGCGTTATCGCCAATAGCCACCAGTGAGTGTCCGAGCGTTGCCCCGGGAGCAGTGTTATACATCACCACATGCAGCGGCAGTTCCACCACTGTATTGTCTGGCACATACAGAAAAACGCCATGCGTCCACAGCGCGGCATGCAGCGCCGCAAACTTGCCTTCACCGGGCAGCACCGCTTTGGTCATCAGGCGTGGGCGCAGCAGGGCTTCATGTTCACGTACTGCCGTATGCAGGTCAGTAAATACAACCCCCTGCTCTGCCAGCGAGGGATGCACTTCATACTGCACCAGCTTACCATCTACAAACACCAGCACCCCGCCCTGCTGATCGCCGATCAGAGGTTCAAGGTAGGCGCCGGGAACAACCTCAATTGACGGATTCGCATTCTCAATCTGCCGTCCGGCTTCGTCCCAACGAATATGCCGGTAATCGGTGCGCCGCCATGCTTCGTCATTTTTCCCCGGCATCGGCAGGCGTTGGTATAAATCCCAGGCTGCCAAACGGCTTTCGCGCAGCCATGTCGGTTCATCGTGCGCCGCGCTCAGTGCTTCAACGTCGGCGCGGGTATACAGCGGCGCTTCGGGCGCAGCAGCCCGGCGCTGTCTGACTGCAACCACAGGTCATCTCCTTCGTGTTTATTCGCCAGAGTTTCAACAGGGGTTTGTATGCCCCTGATCAAATCAATTCGTAGGGCAAAGTGTGCCTTACCCCTGCTTATCTACCCGATTGAGCCTTCAAGCTGAATTTGAATCAGCCGGTTCAATTCGAGCGCATATTCCATCGGCAGTTCTTTAACCAGCGGCTCAATGAAGCCGTTCACGATCATCGCGTTAGCTTCATCTTCGCTCATACCGCGTGTCATCGCGTAGAAAAGCTGATCCTCGCCAACTCGGCTGACCGAAGCCTCATGCCCCATCGTCACCTTCTTGGCATCCACCTCAATCGTTGGGTAGGTGTCTGAGCGACTGCGATCATCCAGCAGCAGCGCATCACAAACAACATTGCTTTTCACGTTGTCTGCGCCTTCAACAATCTTTAGCAAACCACGATAACTGGCGCGTCCGCCATCTTTGCTGATGGACTTGCTGATGATCTGGCTGGTGGTATTCGGCGCAAGATGGGTGATCTTCGCGCCCGCGTCCTGATGCTGCCCTGCGCCAGCAAAGGCAATGGACAGCACTTCGCCATGCGCGCCTTCACCTGCCAGAATGACCGCCGGATACTTCATCGTCACTTTACTACCGAGATTACCGTCCACCCATTCCATCGTTCCCTTTTTGTAAGCGATGGCGCGTTTGGTCACAAGGTTGTACACGTTGTTTGACCAGTTTTGAATGGTGGTATAGCGGCAGCGTCCGCCTTCCTTGATGATAATTTCGACGACGGCGCTGTGCAGGCTGTCTTCACTATAGGTCGGCGCGGTACAGCCTTCCACATAATGCACGTAGCCGCCTTCTTCAACGATGATCAGCGTGCGCTCAAACTGCCCCATGCTCTGGGTATTGATGCGGAAATAAGCCTGAAGCGGCATCTCAACGTGTACGCCCTTAGGCACATACACAAATGAACCGCCCGACCACACCGCGCTGTTCAGCGCCGCGAATTTGTTATCGCTTGAGGGGATGACCGTTCCGAAATATTCCTTCACGATCTCCGGATAATCCCGCAGTGCCGAGTCCATGTCTGTGAACAGCACGCCCTTGCTTTCGAGATCTTTGCGGATGCTGTGATACACCACTTCCGACTCGTACTGAGCGGTCACGCCTTGCAGGTACTTTTGCTCAGCTTCGGGAATGCCCAACCGGTCAAATGTATTCTTAATATCTTCCGGCACATCGTCCCAGTTTTTACCCTGGCGGTCAGTAGCACGAACGAAGTAGTAAATGTCGTCGAAGTTAATGCCGCTCAGGTCTGCGCCCCACGTCGGCATCGGCTTCTCCATGAAGATTTCGTATGCCTTCAGCCGGTAATCCAGCATCCATTGAGGCTCGTTCTTCATTTCGCTGATCTGGCGCACAATATCAGCATTCAGCCCCTTCTGGCTCTTGAAGGCATACTTTTCAGGATCGCGGAAACCGTACTTTTCCTCATAAGAGGTGCGTACGCCCTTTAATTGCGATTCTTCAGTGGTAAGCTGCTTGTCACTCTCTACCAATTGATCCACCATTTATCAGCCTCCCAGCCAGTTAGCCTTCGACCTTTTCACGAATCCAGTCGTAGCCTGCTTCCTCAAGGCGCAGCGCCAGTTCAGGCCCGCCATTTTCCACAATTTGCCCTTGATACATCACATGCACAAAGTCCGGCTTGATATAGTTCAGAATACGCTGGTAGTGGGTAATCACCAACGCGCCAAGGTTCGGGCCGCGCAGTTTCACCACGCCCTCAGAAACCACACGCAGCGCGTCAATATCCAGGCCGGAATCCGTCTCATCCAGAATGGCGATCTTCGGTTCCAGCACCGCCATTTGCAGAATTTCAGCACGCTTCTTCTCGCCGCCGCTGAAACCTTCATTCAGGTAACGGCCAGCGAAGTTGTGCTCCATATGCAGGCCGTCCATCTTTTCGCGCATCATCTTGCGGAAGTCACCAACTGAAATCCCCTTGCTTTCAGGGTTTGCCGCCTTCAAGCGGGCATTGATCGCCAGGCGCAAGAAATTCGCCAGCGTCACGCCGGGAATAGAAACCGGGTATTGGAAAGCCAGAAACAGCCCGGCGCGGCTGCGTTCGTCTGCTTCCATCTCCAGCAAATCTTTGCCGTCAAAAATAATCTGACCGGCGGTTACTTCATATGCGGGGTTACCCATCAAAACATTGGCAAGTGTGCTTTTGCCAGAGCCATTCGGCCCCATCAATGCATGAACTTCGCCTTGTCTAACGATTAGGTTCACGCCGCGAAGAATGGGTTTATCTTCAACGTTCACGTGAAGATTGCGAATTTCGAGCGCTGCGCCCATGAAGGCGTCCTCCTTGAATTTAACGCACGTTAACTTTTCTACTTACCCTAAGGTTAAAGATGAGGCAAGTATACCAGTGTCATCGCGTAGGGTCAATATTTTTATTACGTTGATCATAAAAATTGACTTCAAAAGTCAGGGGTGGTATCCTTTCCTCTCAACAACCCCATAATTTACTTGAAGGAACCTTAGATGGAACAGGTAAAAACTGAAGATGGGCTGCGTGAAGCGCTGCGCGCCGTCATCGATCCTGAAATCGGAATGAATGTCGTTGAGCTGGGTCTTATTCGGGGAATAGAGATTGAGCCGGATCGCGGTCATATTATTATGATCATGACCACGCCCTTTTGCCCCTATGCCCCGGCGCTCCTTGAACAATCCCGCCGCACCTCGCAGGAATATTTGGGCGTGCCAACCACCATCGAAATGGGTCTGGAAATGTGGGATCCAAGCATGATGGAAGAAGGCGCCGCTGATGACTGGGGTCTTTTCTAAGCCTTGTAACGTTTTAAGCAGCAAAACGGGATGCCATTCAGCATCCCGTTTCTGTTTCCTTCGCTTATTTACTGCCTTCGCGGGCGATTCTTGGTGATAAACTCCCTCGGATCGACATAGTTCTTCAGCAGTCGTGTGCGATCTTTACCCGGCCAATCCTGCGGATTCTGCTCCAGCACCGTCGTCGGGCTAAGGTCAAAGTGCAAGTGATAGGCATAACGGCCATAAGCATTGCCAACCTCTGCAATTTGCTGGCCGCGTTTCACCCGATCGCCAACGCTCACCATCATATCTTCAACATGCCCGTAACGCGCATACATCACCTGCCGTTGGTGTACATCGGATCATGCTTGATGATGATTACGTTGCCCCAAATCGGCAGACGGCTGGCAAATGTGACCGTGCCGCTAGCCGCCGCATACACGCCTGAATGGGCGTCCGCATCTTTAGGCAAATTCAGGTCTGCGCCGGTATGATACGCCTCGCTTGGCGTGCCTACAAAATACAGCTTCCCGAATGGGCTGGCATCATACCACTTCCCACCCCATACCGTTGTTGAAGCGCGATCCGCTTCTGTCCCCATCGGTTGATCGTATCCATCGGCATAGCCTTCTGGCACAGGGCCGCCGGGGCCGGGATTCTCTACATAGGTCACTTCCTGCCAGCGAACGGCGTCAAAGCCAATCTCAAGCCCTTCTTCACCGGTCAGGTCATTCAAAAATACGGTGCCGACGTTGATTGTACGCGGGTCAAAATCGAAAATACCCAGCGATACCCATTGATTGCTGTACAGCGATTGATCAATTGGCACCAGAATTTCAGTATTCGAGCCAGTAACCCCGTGTACCTTGAATCGGGCATTCGTGGTTGTGCTGTGTCGCCCTGAAACGAACACCGACACATCATATTTAGCGGCCTTCGTGAATCGCGGCGTCCAGCGAGCGGCTGTCTTACTATATTTGGGCTGTGTAGCGGTAAAGTAAGCTTTCCAACCCCACACGTTCGTAAATTCCTGAAGTTCGCGGGTTCCCGTATAAGAGAAGTCGGTATACCCCGACGTGCCCGGCCTAACGATCTGCTCAGGCCCATAAATGATTTGTGGCGGCCTGGGCGCAGGCGGTGTAGTGTCACTCATTGGCCGGTTGATCACCGCGTATTCTACCGGGCCGATAATGCCCGCCCGCCACCAGCTTAAGCCAACCGCCTTGTGCCGGGCAATCGCTATAGATCGCGCCTGCGCCATCTCACTTGATGGAGCGTCAGTCTGAAGCGCCGGAATAATCGGCTTGCCGTAAGAAGACCAAACCCGGTAAGTTTCTTCCAATATATCTTCAGGCGTGCGCCGCATGGTTGACCAGTACGCCATCGGGTGAATGCTGTTGATAAACGGCTTCCACTCATCAGGGAAAATCGTGTTGAAATGATGCGCGCGTGGATCAACCACCATGCCAATATGGAACGCGCCAGGAATTTGCGAGCGAATACGCGTCATAAACGGGCGGATACCCTCTCGCCCGCCCTGCCAGAATTCGCTGTAGGGTTCAACGTCCAGAATCATAGATTTGACGCCGGGGCGCAAGCATGCCTGAACAATTAGCGAAGTCTCAGCATTCAGATCGCCGCCGCGCGGCACACACCATAAATGTGTCTCCAGGTTATAGCGCGCCAGCGTTTGTACCCAGCGGTCAATGCTGGTTGGCCCATCAATCGCCAGATTGCGTTTGGTATCCCAGAACCCCATCCACCGGGCGCCGCTGGATTCCGTCCAATCGCTGGTTTTGATCCAAATCTGGGTAACGTAAGGTGCATTGGAACGGACATTCTTGGCAAAATCTTCAATCGTGTTCTCAGAAACCGAGTCGCCACGCCAATGCCAGATCGCCACCGCCCCATTATATGGAGTCGGCCCCGTTGGTGGCGCGGGCGGCGGATCTTCAAATGTCACCACCGTCGTAGAAACCCATCCACCGACCGAATTTTGTTCAACCCATACCCACCCGTCGCCGGTTCGTGTTGCGGGGTAATAAGTACATAGCGTTAAATCGCGCAGCTCACCGACGACACGATGATTGGTACTTGGGCCATTGCGAATATTTACATAATCGTTTTTGGTATTTGCAAGTCCAGTCTTCGCCGCGCCCGGCTGAGATGGCTTTGGAACCGGTGATGGAGTGCTCGCCATGCAGACCTCCAATTGTTGGTAAATGGTTTGTTTGCAAAAGTGTATCGCGACTCTATTGCAGTTGCTATTAAGGCTCAAGAATATGCACGAATTTCACCGAAAACGATCTTCCCGCATCGCTTTCAGGCCACTTTACAAAAACTTTCCGTCTTGCACCTGAACCTGCCGTCGGGTAGACTTCTAGGCATTACGGGGTATGGCGCAGTTTGGTAGCGCGCTTGCATGGGGTGCAAGAGGTCCCCGGTTCAAGTCCGGGTACCCCGACAATAAAACTTATTTTTGAGCCAGTTGGAATCCCCTTTCCAACTGCGCCAACCAATTTCCATCAATTTTGAAATTCATTTGAACCTTTCTGTCAACCAATGAGTAGTTTCACCAGATGTGAGTGTGCCTATTTGCTGGAATCCCGGCAAATCTTCGCTCGCAAATGGTTATTTTTTATTTAATCAAGGAGTGTAAAAGGCATGAAGAATTTGCGTCGTGTCCTGTTGGCGGCTAGCGGGTTAGCACTTGCTGCCCTCGCCGTCGCGCCTTCGCTGGCACAGGATGATGGGTTGATCATTGTCGAAGGCAACTTCGGCGGCGATCCTCAGTTCCTCAACCCGATTCTGGCAAGCGATACCGCTAGCACCCGTATCACAAATTTCCTGTACCCCGGCTTCTTGAACGCTAACGTCGAGACTGCGGTAATTTCACCGTATGACCCGCCGTTCGCGTCCGGTGGTCTGGTTCAGGATTGGACAGTTGACGAAACGGGTACGGTTTACACGTTTAACCTGCGTGATGGCTTGGTCTGGAGCGACGGCACCCCGATTACGTCTGCTGACATTATGTACACTTGGGGCGCCATTCAGGCTGGTTCACAGGGTATCGTTGACACCCAGTTGTCTTACGTTATTGACCCGTCCGGCGAATCCGGCATTCTCGATGTGACCGCCCCCGATGAACACACCGTCGTCGTGACCATGGCGTCACCCGAATGCACCTCGCTCAGCAACGCTGGGGTTCTGGTTCCGGTTCCGTCGCATGTTCTGCCCTCTGATTACGCTGAACTCAACGACGCCGAATTCAACCTCAACCCGACGGTGACCGGTGGCGTGTTCAACTTCAGCGCGCTGACTCCTGGCGAACAGGTTGCTCTGGTTGCTAACCCGAACTACGCAGATGCTCCTGAAGGTGGCGTTGGCCCCGCAGGCTTCATCTATCGCGTCGTGCCCGATCAGACGGTGTTGTTCGAGCAGTTCATTGCTGGCGAAACCAACATCATTGACGGTCCCGCCGTTGCCCGCCGCGCTGAACTGCGTGAACTGGGTGATGCTGGCGAACGTCAGGTCTATCCCTTCCCCGGCAACGCCTGGGACTATTTCGCGATGAATTTCGCTGACCCCACCAACCCGCAGAACGGCCTCGATGCCGATGGTAACCTCATTGATCAGGGTACCCATCCCGTCGTCGGCGACCATGCGGTTCGTGAAGCCATCTCTCGCGCAATGGACGTGGACGCGATTGCCGCCGCCGCGCTGTTCGGCGAAGGCTCGCGCATGACCTCTTTCGTTATTCCTTCATCCTGGGCATACGCTTCTGATCTGCCCGTCATCGCCTTCGATCTCGACGCCGCAAATGCGCTGCTCGATGAAGCCGGTTGGACCGATGATGATGGCGATGGCGTCCGTGAATATCACGGCTCCAACACGGATGTTACGCCTGAAGGTACCCCCATTGCCTTCACCCTGTACACCAATGAAGGCAATGGCCGCCGCACTCAGATCGGTACCCTGATTCAGGACCAACTGTCTGATGCGGGCATTCAGGTTGACTTCCAGACGATTGACTTCAACACCCTGCTGGACATCATGGACAGCCAGACGTTCGACACCTTCATCCTCGGTTGGCGCAATGGCTGGCCGGATGATCCGGATGCGACCCAGTTGTTCACCGCTCAGGCAGACGTTGTAGGTGGTGGCAGCAACAACACTTCCTACTACAGCGCTGATTTTGAAGCGCTGAACCTGCAAGCTAAGTCGGTTCCGGCTGCGCCACTGAAGATCGCGCGGTTCTGTACCAGGAAATGCAGGCTATCTTCCAGGCAGACCTGCCCTACGTCCCCCTGTTCACTCAGGACGGCATGTATGCGGCTGGTGCGGAAGTCGGTGGCTTCGGTCCCTATCCGTCGAACCTGTATTGGAACGTCGACACCTGGGCTCAGGCGACCCCGTAATCTCCACTAGTATCAGGTAACAAGAGGGTAGGGCGTAAATGTGCCCTACCCCTTCTTTCCCAAGTCAACTGGAATTATTTCAAAACAGCTAAAAATATTTTTTTATGGGCAGTTAGGTCGAATGTTGGGATGTTTACCAGAACATGATCAAATACACCCTGCGGCGTTTGCTGCAAGCAATTCCTACCTTCATTGGCATCACGCTCTTTTCATACATTTTGATGACTGCTGCCCCCGGCGGGCCGGTCGGCGCGCTCACCTTTAGCCCGAATGTTTCGCCAGAACAACGCGCCCGTGTAGCTGTTCAGTTGGGCGTTAGCGATCCCTGGCCGGTGCAATATCTGCGCTGGCTGGCTGGTGATGATTGGATGCGCTGGGATAGTGACGGCGATGGCCTTGCTGATAGCTCAGTCCTGATCCCGATCGGAGTAGATGAAACCGGGCGTGCTTGTTATGAAGAGCCTTGCGCCATCACCTTTGCGCCTGGTACAGGCAAAGGCGTTATTCGCGGCGATTTCGGGCGCTCATTCTTCTACCGCCGTCCGGTCAGCGATATGATCGGCGAACGCATAGCGGCAACGCTGGAACTGGGTGCCGCAGCTTTGCTGCTTGGCCTCACCGTCGGCGTGCCCATCGGTATCATTGCCGCTGTACGTAAAGGCGGTTTATTCGACAACATGACCCGGATTATGGCGGTCTGTTTCAGCGCTATCCCCATTTTTTGGCTTGGCTTAATCCTCTTGTTAGTCTTTGGCGCACGGTTGAATGTTTTACCCATGGGCGGGCGCTGCCCACCCAGCTTAACCGGCGGTTGTCCCCCCATTTGGGATCGCATCGAGCATTTAATTTTGCCTACCTTTGTATTGGCAACGGGCGCTATTGCGGTCTACTCCCGCTATATGCGCGCCTCCATGCTCGACGTTCGCAGTCAGGATTATATGCGTACCGCACAGGCGAAAGGCCTTAGCAGTCGCAACGTTTGGTTTAAGCATGGCGCGCGTAATGCGCTCATTCCGCTGGCTACTTTCCTCGGCCCCGCTATTACCGGTCTGCTCAGCGGCGCTGCTATTACCGAGCGTATCTTCTCATGGCCGGGGTTGGGTCGTTTCGCTGTAGACGGCGTAATCTCGCAAGACTATCCCGTCGTTATGGCTGTCGTTATCATCGGCGCGGTTGCGACCATCCTTGGCTATATTCTCTCTGATATTTTGTACGCGCTAATTGACCCGCGTATTCGATTTGATTAAGGACTTTCGCGATGAGTACCACATCCACAACGGCGAATGCCGTGCCTAAGCTGGAGCCACAGGGAAAAAAGCGTGAAGTTGGCGAGTCACTAAGCCGTATGGCAGGTCGCCGCCTGAAACGCGACAAATTGACATTAGCCGCAATCGGGTTGCTTGCATTCATCACCATTCTCTGCCTGCTTGCACAACCTATTTCTAGCGCCCTCAATGTCAGTTATAGCAAGACCAATGCTTCTATCACCTTCTTAACGCCCTCCCTAACGCCTTACATTGGCGCAGATGGCGTCCCGCAGTTTCACATTCTTGGCACCGACGATCTCGGCCGCGACCACTTAAGCCGTCTGCTGTTCGGCGGTCAGGTATCGCTGGCAGTCGGCTTTCTGGCAGCGATTCTGTCGCTTTCCATTGGCGTTTCGCTGGGCATCATCTGCGGCTACTATGGAGGCCTGATAGATGATGGCACCAACTGGATCATTTCAACCCTGAACTCAATCCCGTCTCTCTTCCTGCTGCTCATCATCGCGGCGGTATTACAACCTTCCCCCACCACCCTGATCCTCGTGCTTGGTCTCATCGGTTGGACGGGTACAACACGTTTGGTACGTGGTGAAACGCTCTCCCTGCGCGAGCGTGAGTTCGTAGTTAGCGCCCGTGCCATTGGCGCATCTCCATTCCGTATCATGCTCTCGCACATTCTGCCGAACCTGTTCTCGGTCATCGTGATCACGCTGGCAATTGATATCGGCGCCCTCATTTTGACCGAAGCCGGTCTAAGCTTCCTCGGACTGGGTATTAAAGAGCCGTTCCCAAGCTGGGGCAACATGCTGGTGAAATCGCAGGAATACTTCACGCTTGGGCCATATCTGGTGATCATGCCCGGTCTGATGATTTTCCTCACAGTGCTTTGCCTGTACGTCATCGGCGATGGCATCCGCGACGCCTTTGATCCAACTGCAAAAGACTAGGCGATACCCTTCTCTAAACATACAAAAAGCAGCCTGCGCAGGCTGCTTTTATTATTTTCCCACCTTATTATCAATGCTTCTGTGTTCGCTGTCTCCCTACAATTCGAGAGCAGTTTCTACAATCTGTCCAACGCTGTTGTTTACATAAACTGCTTGCGCCGGTATATCTCATCAGGTCGCCGGTAAATATGTCCTATATCATCTCGCGTCATGAATACCGGTTCGCCAACAGCGCACGCCCCTGCAAAGATCGCCGCTGCTTTTACGCACATCGCCGTGATATTCATCGCATCAGTTGGCGATTGCCCCAGCACAATCAGGCCATGATTCGCCAACAAGATCACTTTAGGGGGTTCACCCCACACATCCAAATACTGCTGTGCGCGGCGGCGCATCTCAAACGCCAGCGGAAGGCCAGGATCGCTGTATGGCACAAATACGGATTGTGGCCCGCACAAAACCACTTCATCCGGAAACATACGATTTAAGGCAAATTGCTCTGCTCTACTGCTGCATAGAATCTGGTTTACGGCGGTCGGGTGCGTATGCGCAATCACCTGCGCGCCAAATTCATATAACAGCATCGCGTGAAAGGTCACTTCAATTGACGGCTTTAGGGGCGAATCGCTGTCTACCTTACATTCCTGAAACGCTTCGTTCTGGCTTTCAGGGGCGCGCTTCCCGTTTAGCAGCTCCATCAAAGGAAGAAATCGCGCTCTGGCAAAGCCCGTGTCAGCAATCGTCCCTAAATGCTGCCCGCTTGCTTTCACCCAAAACGTCTCATCGTCAGCCCGCAGCGATGTATTTCCCTCGCCAATAATCGCCAGATTACGCGCAGGATCGCCCAACCAGTGGCTCAATTGAACCAGAGCAGCTAATGACATGATAAACCCCATCTATGAACAAGCAGGGCAACCGCGAACGATTGCCCTGCTTAACGCTAAATCATGCTGACCAGCAGTTAGAAATCGAAGTCGTTAATGTTGTCAGCATTGTAAATGAATGGCGGGCCCAGCAGAATTTCACTGCCGTTCACAACCGGCAGCGTACCCAAACGGCCTGCTTCCACCGACGTAGATTCCGGCGTCAGCGTGCCATCAACCACCGCACGCATCACGTACACAGATGCATAACCGAGGTCAACCGGGTTCCACAGCACTACCGAAGTCACGCATCCGCTTTCAACATATGGCTTCATCGCGTTCGGTGTCGCCAGTCCAACCACAGAAACAGCGCCGCACTGCCCGGCCTGGGTAACCGCTTCAGCCGAAGCTGGCGTCGCCACGCTGGTCATCCCAAAAATACCGTCCAGCTCGTCGCCATATTGGTTGATCAGGGTCGTCGCCTGGTTGAAGGATAGGGTGTTGTCTTCCTGTGCTTCAAGGGTCGAAAGCCATGTCATATCCGGATAGCATTTTTCCTGATACGCCTGCATTTCGGCAATCCAGCGTGCCTGATTCGGTGTCGTGAAGGTGCTGGTTACGATAGCAAAGCTGGCATCTTCGCCTTCCTGTTCGGCCATCTGGTCAATCAGTGCCTTGCCAATGCCATTGAATTCGGCCTGGTTCACAAACCATTCGCGTGCATCCGGCTCGCTGTTGGCGTCGTAGCCGACAACGTGAATCCCCTGCTCTAGCGCGCTGCGCAGCGTCGGGGCAATCGCAACCGGGTCATTGGCCGCAAACAAGATGCCGTTCACGCCCTGTGCAATGTAATTTTCAATGAAGGCAATCTGATCATCAATATTGGCTTCAGTCGGGGCATCGGTGGTCACGGTCACATTACCCAGTTCAGCCGCAGCTTCCTGCTGGCCTTGTGTGGTAGCGGCAAAGTAGCCAATACCGATCAGTTTCGGCACATCAACCAGCACAATCGGCTGCCCGGCAAGATCGGGCGGGTTCACGGCCTGCCCGCCATTATAAGCAGGCATTTCTTCCATCATCGCTTCTTCTGTCGCTTCGCCTTCAGCAGCCGCTTCCGCCCCGGGGCAATCCAGCGGATTGGTTGGAAGATCATCGGCGCCGTCCCAGCGATCCTGTGCGCTTACTGGCATCAGGCCTACTGCGCCAATGAGCAGGCACAATAGTAAAAGGTAAACTATTGACTTCTTCATCATGCTCTCCTCACATCACTCTTACAAAACACATCGCGCTTCAATTTACGAAAACCGTCGCTACCCCGTATCACCTCCTTTCGGTGAAGTTATTTTGCGCCAGCGCGGCGCTGAATGAACCCGTTTACAAGCACCGCAAGAATGAGCACGAAACCAACCACGATGATCGTGGCATCCCCCGTCACCCCTGCCAATGAAAGGCCATTTCTCAGCAAAGCTATCGTGATCACGCCGATCATCGTGCCTAAAATGCTGCCTGTGCCGCCAAAGATGCTGGTACCCCCTAGCACCACTGCGGCAATCACGTCCAATTCAAGGCCAGTTCCCATGTCAGAGCGGGTAGTGCTCACGCGCGACACAAAAATCCATGCCGCCAGCCCAGCCATCACCCCGCTAAAGGTATAGATAATAATTTTCTGTCTGCCGACGGGGATGCCTGAGAAACGCGCCCCAAGTTCGTTATTGCCGATGGCGTATAATGAGCGCCCAAAAGTGGTGCGTGATAGCACAATCGCGCTGATTACCGCCGCGATGATCATGATCCAGATTTGTGTAGGCAGTCCGGCTGCACTTCCTTGCCCTAACTGGTAAAACCAGTCAGGGTAACCGCGCACCGAGCGCGATTGGCTGATGCCCTCAGCTAAACCACGATACAACGCCAGGGTTGCCAGCGTCATAATCAGCGGCGGCACTTTCACCCGCACAATGAACAAGCCGTTGATCATGCCAGCCAGCGCGCCAATCAGCAGCGCTACCACAATTGACGCTTCCAGCGGAAATGGCGTCAAACATTCCATGCCCCGCGTCTTCAGCGCCAGCGGCTCAAGGCAAATGTTGTCCCACGTCCACCCTAGCATAATCGCGCACAGGCCAAAGATCGCGCCAACGCTCAGGTCAATGCCGCCAGTGATGATAATGTAGGTCATCGGTAGTGCGACCAGGGCAACCTCAGCCAACAGCCGCCCCTGCGTCAGCAGGTTTTCCGTCGTCAGGAAGCGGTTCGAGCGCGAGGCCAGTACCGCGATCACCACAACCAGTATCAATAACAGGATCGCTTCCTGACTGAGCAGAATTGACTTCAACCGATTCTGGGCGGTCGGGGCGGCAACTTTTTCTTGTCCAACAGTTTGTGTGCTCATCTGCTGATCTCCGCCCATGTTAGCCGCGCAATCCGATTTGCTGGCGACGACGACGCCATAGGTCGGCAAGTACCGTTAGCAAAATCAAGATGCCCTGAAATGCCCGCATCCAATACGGTGAAATTTGCACAAAAACCAGCGATGAGCTAATCGCATTCAGCAGGATCGCCGCCAGTGTAGAGCCTACTACCGTTCCTACCCCGCCCAGAATGCTCACCCCGCCCACCACTGACGCGGTGATCACCAGCAGCTCAAAATTTGCAGGCACAGTCGCGCGGATAATGTCTAACTGGGTCGCAAAAAGCAGCGCCGCTATCCCTACAAAAATACCATTCAGGATGAACACATTTAGCACGACGCGACGATCATTGATTCCAGAAAGCCGCGCCGCTTCAGCATTTCCGCCCACCGCATAAATTGAGCGTCCAAAGCTGCTATAGCGCATCCAGATCGCCACGATGATCGTCAAAATGATCATGAAATAAATCGGCGAAGGAATTTCCAACCAACGAAGTTGCGAAAGTTCATAGCCTTCTGGCAGGCCAGAAATCTCGCGCCCGCTGGTCACTAAAATCAATCCGCCTTTCAAAATGCTGGCTAAACCAAGCGTGACCACAATCGAAGGGATACGCAGGTAAGCCACCAGAAAGCCGATTGCCGCCCCAATCAGCGCGCCCAGTATAATCGGCGTTGCCAGGCAATCGGAATGATCAAGCTGCCAAACGTCGGTTCGCCGCTGATCGCCACGTTGCCGCTAATCACCGCGAGCACGCCAACCACCGAGCCAACCGAGATATCAATATTGCCGGAGATAATCACCATAGACATACCAATCGCCGCTACCGCAGCGAAGGCATTCCCCTGCAAAATGCTGATCAGATTATTCGGGCGCACATAGTTCGCGTTGATTGTCCCTACCGTAACGATCAACGCGATCAGGCTGACAAGCAGCACAAATTCTTGAGATGCCGCCAGCTTGCGCAAAGTGCTCATCACGCTGCGATGATTGGTTAACTCAACCGGAGCTTTCACGGGGGTGGCAGCGCTCATTGCACAACTCCTGCAGGCTGGGTCTGGCTCATCATGGCATGGGCGATAACTTCCTGCGTGGCTTCCTCGCGCGAAAATTCAGCCACAATCCGGCCTTCACGCATCACCAGAATCCGGTCGCTCATCCCTAAAATCTCAGGCAGTTCGCTGGAGATCATCAGGATAGCCAGCCCGCGCTGCGCAAGTTCGCTGATCAGGCGGTGAATTTCAGCCTTCGCGCCCACATCAATCCCGCGCGTGGGTTCATCTACAATCAATATTCGTGGCTCGCGGGAAAGCCATTTGCTAATCACTACTTTTTGCTGGTTGCCGCCAGATAGCTTATTCACAATCTGGTCAATGCTGTAAGCCCGAATGCCCAGCTTATTCACCATTTCAACAGCCAGCCGCCGCTCTCTGCCAAAGTCAATAAACGACGCGCGCGATAGCATCCTAAGTGAGGCTAGTGACACGTTCTCGCGAATCGGCATCGGGCGAATTAGCCCCTGTGTCCCGCGATCTTCAGGCACATAAGCCACGCCCAGCCGCATCGAATCTTCAGGATGACGCGCCTTCACTGGCTGGCCGTCAATCAAAATTTCGCCCGATTCAGCAGGTGTTATGCCAAAGATCACCTGCGCCACTTCGCTGCGCCCAGAGCCAACCAGCCCTGCCATGCCCACGATCTCGCCCCGCCGCAGCGTAAAGCTCACATCACGGGTCATTGGGGCGCGGTGCAAATGCCGCACCTCTAAAATTGGCTCGCCTATTTCCGCCGGTAGTTTGGGAAACAGTTGGTCTATCGTGCGCCCAACCATCATCTGGATGAGCTGCGGCTCAGTCACATCGGCTACCTTACGCGTATCCACATAATGCCCGTCACGCAGCACCGTCACTCTGTCCGCCAGCTTGAACACCTCTTCCATGCGGTGGCTGATATAGATAATGCCAACGCCGCGTTCGCGTAACAGTCCCACAATCTCGAACAGCCGCTGCACGTCAGCTTCAGACAAAGATGCGGTAGGTTCATCCATGATCAGGATTTTTGCATCTTGCGAAAGTGCTTTGGCAATTTCCACGCGCTGGCGGTTGCCCACCGTCAGGCCGCCAATCTTTCGCGTCACATCCAGATCGTGAATTTCAAGTGACGCCAAAATCTCGCGCGAACGGCGTTCCATCGCGCCCCAATCAATCATCCTGAAGCGGTTGCGTGGCGCGTGGCCGATGAAGATATTTTCAGCAACCGTCAATTCAGGATATAAGCTCAGTTCTTGATAGATCGTGGCGATGCCGCGCTGTTGCGATTCGCGCGGGTTGTTGAAGATCACCTCTTTATCGGCAACCCGTATCGTCCCGCTGTCAGGCCGGTACACGCCAGAGACAATCTTGATCAGCGTAGACTTCCCCGCGCCGTTTTCGCCTAATAACGCGTGAACTTCGCCGGGTTGCAAATCAAAATGAACATCTTCGAGCGCCTTCACGCCCGGAAATGATTTTGAGATGCCTTCAAGCCGTAAAATAGAATCCATAAAGCACTCTTAAGAGAAACTATTTTGCCAGTTTTGAAAATCTTGCGTAGGCTTCTTCCCAGTCCGCCTTGTTTTTAGGTTCATAAATCTTCATCGCTGTAGAGCGGTTCAAGATCGCGCGCGCCTCCGCCAGCGATCCAATTTTGCCCATCGAGATGAATTGCACCATTGCATTGCCAATCGCTGTCGCCTCGCTTGGCCCCGCGTAAACCGGGCATCCCATCGCGTCAGCCGTCATCTGGCATAACAGCGCATTTTGCGAGCCTCCGCCAATAATGTGAACCCGCGAAAAAGCCTTGCCACTTGCCGCAGACATCCGTTCCAGAACGTGTCTATATTTCAGCGCCAGGCTCTCATAAATGGTACGGATCACCTGTCCATCACTTTCAGGAACGGGCTGGCCGCTGTGCAGGCAGTATTCGCGAATGCGCGCAGGCATATCCCCTGGGGCAAGGAATGTCGGGTCATCAGGATCGATAAAGCTCATAAAAGGGCTTTCATTTTCAGCAATCCGGGCAAGCTGATCGTAGTTGTATTCCCGTCCAATCGCCTTCCATGTCGCCCGTGATTGCTGCACCAGCCACATGCCTGAAACGTTCTTCAAGAAGCGATAAGTCCCTGCATACCCGCCTTCATTGGTAACGTTCGCCTGATACGCCGCCTCATTGATAATCGGCGCGTTTAATTCTAGCCCGACCAAACTCCATGTGCCGCTGCTGATATAAGCAAAATCTTCAGCCATCGTAGGAATCCCCACCACCGCGCTGGCAGTATCATGCGTGCCCGGCGCGATGATCGGAATATCATGATAATGCCCGATCTGGCTTCCGGGCTGAATAATCTCAGGGAAAATTTCCAGTGGTGCGCCTATCGCTCCCAGCGTCTCCCAATCCCAATTACCCTCACGCGGATTGTAGAATTGGGTTGTGGTCGCATGGGTAAACTCACAAACCGGCTTTCCACCCAGCCAATACAGAAATAGATCGGCAATCGAAAGGTAGGTTGATGCCGCATTCAGAACTGAACTCTTTGCCCGTAACATGCTGGCAAGCTGATAAAGCGTGTTCAACTGCATAAACTGCAAGCCGGTGCGCTCAAAAATAGTCTGGCGGGGAATGCGCTCAAAGACCCAATTCATGACGTCATTGGTACGCGCGTCGCGGTAATGAACCGGGTTTGCCACCAACTGCCCTGCTTTATCCAGTAGTGCGAAATCTACGCCCCACGCATCCAGTCCGATGCTGATCGCGCCGCTTCCTGCCGCATCCAGTCCAATTTGTATTTCATGCCACAGGCGCAGCACATCCCAGTACAAAACGCCGTTCGCTTGCACGGGGTTATTCGGGAAACGGTGAATTTCTTCTTGCTGGAATCCGTCATCAGTCAGGGTGACCGTTAGCACCCTGCCAGACTCCGCACCCAGATCGATTGCGACAACCCGATCCATCGCTCGCCTCGCCCTTAACGCACGTATGCTGCGGGTACACCGCCATCAACCGTGATCACGCCGCCTGTCGTTTTAGCGCTGCGTGGCCCCGCGAAAAATGCAATCGCCTCAGCAAGGTCTTCGGGCAAAATTTCCACCTTAAGCGTATTCCGTTTTCGGTAGAATTCATTCAAGTCTTCCACTTCGATGCCATACTGCGCGGCGCGCGCTTCTTTCCAGCCCACTGCGCCCCAAATACTGCTCCCGCGAATGACCGCGTCTGGCAGCACCGAATTCACGCGAATGCCGAACTCGCCGCCTTCTTCTGCCAGGCAGCGGGCCATATGAATTTCAGCCGCTTTCGCTGCGCTGTATACTGCCGCGCCCTTACCCGCTGCAAGGCTGTTCTTACTGCCCACAAACACCATCGAGCCACCAATGCCCTGCGCCTTCAGCACCTTAAAGGCTTCGCGCGCAAACAAGAAGTAGCCCTTAACCAAAATGTTCATCTGCTTATCAAAATCGGCAGTTGTCGTATCCACGATCGGCGCGCCGCCAGCGATGCCCGCATTGTTCACCAGTACATCCAGCCCACCATAGGCCAGCACCGCCTGCCGCAGCGCGTCCACAACCTGATCTTCCTGCGTTACATCGCACTTTACGAAGATCGCCCTGCCCTTACCAAACTTCGTGTTCAGATCAGCAGTCGTGCTCTCGCCGCTTTCGGCGTTGATGTCTACGATCACCACATGAGCGCCATCTTGCGCCATACGGAAAGCCGCCGCGCGGCCAATTCCGCTTGCGCCGCCCGTCACCAGCGCGATCTTTCCGGCAAAGTCACGATCCGGCGGGGCCAGCTTCAGCTTGTACAATTCCAGCGGCCAGTATTCAATGTCATATGCCTCTTTCGGCGAAAGGCTGACGAATCCACCAATGGCCTCGCTCCCGCCGATCACCGAAATGGCGCGATGATAAAGCTGGCGGCTCACATCGGCATTGGTCACATCCTTGCCGGTGTTCACCATCCCCAGTCCGGGAATCAGGATGACGCGCGGCGCAGGATCGCGCATTTCGTCGCCTGGCTCTTTAGATTCGTTGAAATAATCCTCATAACGCTGGTCGTAATCGGCGATACCTTCCTTGAGCGCAGCTTTCAAGCTATCCACGCCCTGATCTGGCGACCAATTCACAAACAGCGGCTGCCGCTTCACATGCACCAGATGATCCGGGCAGGCCGCGCCCAACTGACTAACCTCGCCAGTTCTGGCGCTGTTCACATAATCCAGCACCGTATCGCTGTCATCAATTTGCAGAATAGCATGCCGTAATTTGGAAACCTCGCCCCGTATCACGGGCAGCACATCGGCAAATATTTCTTTGCGCTGTTCAGCGCTCAATGCTTGCACCGTCAAATTGCCAAATACCCGCTTGCCGCGCGCGCGCTCAGCGATGAAATCTTCGGCTTCCTGAATGATCGCGATGCTCTTGTCATACGTCGTTTTGCTATCCGGCCCCCATGTCACCAACCCATGTTTGCCCATCACCACGCAGTCAATCGCCGGGTTCTCAATCACCTTCTGACCAATCCATTTGCTCAGCGTGAAGCCGGGGCGGATATACGGCACATACGCCATCCGATCCCCGTAAACATTTCGCGCGGCAGCTTCAGCATCCGGCGCGCAGGCAAGGCTGATGATCGCGTCAGGATGAGTATGATCCACGTGCGTACCCGGCACGAAGGCATGTAGCAACGTCTCAATGCTTTGGCGCGGTCTGCCTGGCTCAAAAACGGTGCGCTCAAGATAGGCGACCATCTCTTCATCAGTCATCGCTTCACGCTCAAACAACGGCATAATTTCATCCAGTTTGAGCAGCGCGAACCCTTTTTCCTTAATGCTGGCAATGTCCGAGCCAGAGGCTTTCACCGCCAATACCCGCGTCGCTTTGCCGGTATGATCGGTCATCGTCAGCTTGGCGCTGGTATTCCCGCCGTAGATATTTACAACGGCTCTATCGCTCCCCAGCAGGTTGCTGCGATAGACAAGGCCATCAAGATCCGGCAGTTTCGCCGCATCAGCATCATTCCATAAATTTTGGGGCATGTTGGGTTGAACCTAAATTCCTTAAAATTACCGTACAAGATGAACGGCGAAAGGGGTTTCGTTTCCTTTCGTTATGTAACAGTTTATCGCGTCTATTTCAGATGTCAACCTTTATGCTTATGTAAAGTCACTGAAAATAATACTGCCAGTCTAACTAACGTTTGAAACGCACGATCTGCACTTCCGGGCCTGCTTTACGCACCTCATCCACGACTTCCGGCGGCGCGTCGTCCGTCGTGATCAGCCGCGAAATCTGCGCGAAACGCGCGAAAGTATACGGCGCAACCTGCCCCCATTTGCTGCCGTCAGTCAGAATAACCGGCGCCACGCATCGCTCCAGCATCGCCTGTTTAATTGCCACTTCATCCTGATCAATATCGGTCACTTCGCCAACCAGCGAAACCCCACGCGCGCCAAAAAAACCGATATTCAAATTGATGTCCGGCAGCCCCTCAGGCCGCCCCACAATCGAAATCGAATCGCGCCGCATCCTGCCTCCCGGCAGTAGTACGGTAATCGAAGGCGTATCAAGGTATTGCTGAGCAATAATGATGCTGTTGGTGATAACCGTCAGTTTTGAGTAGCGCTTCAACAGCGGCGCCAGCGCATAAACCGTCGTACTGCCATCCAGCGCAACGCTGTAGCCATCCTTCACCAACGCCGCCGCTGCCGCCGCCATCGCGTCTTTTTGTGGGCGTTTCTTGCTCAACCGCGTATGAAACGAAAGCTCTGGTATGCCTGTATTCGCCTCGCGCCTTACCGCGCCGCCATAGGTTCTTTCTAGCAGCAGTTCTTCTTCTAACACCCGTAAATCTTGTCGGATGGTAACCGCGCTCACTTCCATCGCATCACTTAGCTCTTTGACCGAAACGCGCCCATACAGGCGAAGCTGATCAAGAATTATCCGGCGGCGTTCTTCAACAAAAAGTGACATAATTGACACGCTCTCTGAAAGCGCATACACTGGCGCGAAACGATAGAAAAAGAAAGCAAATGTTTTTATCAGTCTACTGCGAATCTAAATTTTTGCATCTTATCTTTTATCAAGGATTTCACAAATGGATGAAAAGTATTATCCGCAGCTTGTAGATCGGTTGTCTGCGCGTGGGATAGATGTCGAAGCTGTTAAAACCGCGCTGAAAAACCAGCGCATCGAAACCCCTTCATGGGGCTATAGCAACAGCGGCACCCGCTTCAAAACCTTTAATTACCCCGGCGCGGCCAGCACCATCCATGAAAAATTGCAGGATGCTGGCTATGTTCACCGTCTGACTGGGGTCGCCCCCTCTGTAGCGCTGCATATCCCCTGGGATAAAACCGATGATTGGGTGGCGCTGAAGCAGTATGCCGCTGAACAGGGTGTCTCCATCGGGGCAATTAACCCTAATCTATTCCAGGACGACCAATATAAGTTAGGCAGCATTACCAACGCCAGTTCCGCCATCCGCGAAAACGCCATTGGCCACCTCGTCGAATGCTGCGAAATCATGTCCCAAACCGGCAGCGATATCCTCAGCCTGTGGTTTGCCGATGGCACCAATTACGCCGGTCAGGATAGCATCTCGCGCCGCAAACAAAATATGGAGGATGCCCTCCGTGAAACCTACCGCTACCTCCCCCCGAACAGTCGTATGCTGATCGAGTATAAATTCTTTGAGCCTGCGTTTTATGTCACCGATCTGGCTGATTGGGGCATGTCTTATGCCACAGCCCTTAAATTAGGCGAAAATGCGCAGGTACTGGTTGATCTAGGTCACCACGCTCCGGGCACGAATATCGCGCATATCGTCGCTTTCCTACTGGATGAGCGGCGTCTTGGCGGCTTCCACTTTAACAATCGCAGGTATGCCGATGACGATTTAATTGTTGGCAGCGTCAACCCACAGGAACTCTTTGAAATCTTCTTTGAACTGGTGGATGCTGGTGACAAATCGGCAGATGTTGCCTACATGATTGACCAGTGCTTCAATATCGAGTCAAAAATCGAAGGGATGCTGGTCAGTGTGATTAACTGCCAGACGGCATACGCTCGCGCATTAATCGTGAACCGCGCCCGCCTGCGTGAAAAGCAGATGAACGGCGATGTGATGGGCGCGCATCGTGAGCTTCTCGACGCCTTTGAAACCGATGTGCGTCCTCTGCTGGCACAAATACGCCTCGAACTTGGCCGCGACCCTGATCCGCTTCAAGCCTTCCGCCGTGATGACTATGCGCAAAAGATTGCCGAAGAACGCGGCACAGCAGCGGCAGGCAGCGGAGGTTATCCAACTTCATAACCTCGTGACCGGCACGCGAAGGATCGCATCATGAATTATCGTAATTTTGGCAGAACGGGCTGGCAGGTTTCCGAAGTTAGCTTCGGCGCATGGGCGATTGGCTCAGCATGGGGCGAAGTAGATGACGAACAATCCGTTGCCGCCATGCACGCCGCGCTGGATACCGGCGTAAATTTAATTGACACTGCCGATGTTTACGGAGATGGCCGCAGTGAACGGCTGATCGCGCGCCTCCGAAAAGAACGCGGCGAATCGTTTTACGTGATCACGAAAGCTGGGCGACGCTTAGACCCGCACACCGCTGCGGGTTACAACCTCGCCAATCTCACCGCCTTCGTAGAGCGCAGCCTGAAAAATCTGGATGTTGAAGCGCTTGATCTGGTACAGTTGCACTGCCCACCCACCGAGTCCTATTACATGCCCGAAGTTTTTGATGCGCTTGACTCGTTGGTCACTTCCGGGAAAATTCGCTTCTACGGCGTCAGCGTAGAAAAAGTTGAAGAAGCGCTGAAGGCTATTGAATATCCCCACGTACAAAGCGTGCAAATCATTTTCAATATGCTGCGTCACCGCCCCGCCGAACTCTTTTTTCCGGAAGCGAAACGTAAGCAGGTGGCTATTCTGGCGCGTGTTCCCCTGGCCAGCGGGCTGCTGACCGGCAAAATGAGCAGGAATACAACCTTCGCCAGCGACGATCACCGCAGTTACAACCGCTACGGTCAGGCGTTTGATCGTGGCGAAACCTTCTCCGGCGTAGATTTTGAAACCGGCTTGCAAGCCGTTGAAGAACTGCGCGGCCTGCTTCCCGAAGGCATGACCATGACCCAGTTTGCCCTGCGCTGGATATTAATGTTCGACGCTGTTTCCTGCGCGATCCCTGGCGCAAAAACGCCAGAGCAGGCCGCCGCCAATTCTGCCGCAAGCGCTTTTCCGCCGCTCACTCAGGCACAGATGGACGGCGTTCAGGCCATCTATAACCGCCTGATCCGCGAACAAGTACACCAGCGCTGGTAATTCCACAAATTAAAAGGGTGCGAAATTTCTCGCACCCTCACACACTTCGATAGCTGATTGTTGTTATTTTAAGTGAGAACGCTATGCTCCCGGCGGGTCTACCGGCAGCACGCCCTGCCGCCCGCAGGAATTGTAATTCGCGCCCAACACCACCATAAAATCAAAGTCCCGCTGCGCGCTCGGCTCAATGTTAATGCCGTCAGCGTTGAGATTTAACAATCTGGCAATTGCTTCAAGGCTGCTGCCTTTAGTTGCGCCAGTGTAATCGGTAAGTGTCGTCGTCGCCGCATCACTGACTTCTCCCTGCCCCATCGCTACTGCGTTGAAACCGGCGTTCTGCAAGGCTTCAGCCGCCACCCTATCCAGATTGGGGTTTGCCGTGCCGTTATACACCGCAATGGTTGCTGCCTCTATCGAAATCTGGTTCTGTGTGGGTGGAGTGTAAAAATCTTCCAGCAGCGGGCGCAGCGTCTCGTAAACCGGTAGCTGCACATAATCGCCATCTGGCGTTTGCCAGGGCGTAGTGTGGTAGGTTCGCACCAGATCGTATGTCTCGATCCGTGAAGCATCAATCTCTGCCGCCAGCGGCACAAGGCTCAAAATATCTTCGAGCGTCATATTGGTATGCACGCTTGCCAGCCCCTCGGTAATCAGCGCTGGCGCTTGTGCAAGCAGCCCATTATTCCGCACCGTTCGCCAAACTGCTTCGATCAACTGCTGCTGTCGCGCGCCTCGATCAAAGTCAGAACTGCTGTTGCGTGAACGCGCATACCATAATGCCTCTGCCCCGCTCATGTGATAATAACCAACGGGCAGCACGTATTCGCCATCTTCCCCTACCGGATATGCGCCTTCGGGCACTTCAGATTCCATCAGCGGCAAATCCTGAATCGCGCAGTCCACCGCCAGATCAACCCCGCCTACCGCGTCAATCAGCGTCTTAAATCCGCTCAGGTTGACCATCGCGTAATAATGCACATTGATGCCAAAGTTATAAAACAGCGTTTGCCGCAGCAGCCCAAATCCGCCATCTGTCCAGCCAACGGCCTCGCCATACGGGTACGCCGCATTGATCCGCTGCATCGTCCAGCTTGGGATAAAAACATACATATCGCGCGGGATGCTCAGCATCGCCACTGTGCCCGTCGTCCGGTTTATCGAAACCACAATCATGCTGTCGGTGCGGGCAACCGTTTCGCCAGTAATTTCGCTGTCATCGCCTAGCAGCACAATATTCAATAAATCGTTTCCGTGCCGATCCAGTTGGGGTACAGGTGAAGGGATCGCCGTTGGCGCGGCAGAAGCCGAATCTGGCCCGCTGTAAATAAACAGTGTCGGCAGCGGTCTCGGCGTTTCAGCGGCCACCGGGGCTTCAGGGGTAGGCGTCACTTCAACGGCAGGTGAAGGCGTGTCTGCGGGCATCGGCGTATTGGTCGCAAAAACCTGCGCGATTTCTGGCAATCGCTTGGCTCTAACCGCAGCAGCTTCGCTTTCCGGCGTCGCCTCAGCCTGTGCTTCCCCGGCAATTGCGGTGCCAGTAGCGGCAAAAGCGGGGGCTTGCGCCGCGATAGTATTACGCTCAGATTGGTATTCCAGTAAGGTGAATGTCAGTTGCAGAATTGCAATGACAATACCCACCAGCAGCACCGTCACGATGAAGCGATACAGCCCTTGCCCGCGCCCCTCAGGTTTTGATGGTTGAACAGTCATGCAAACTCCAACAGCAGGTGAAAGCCTAACCGCTAGAGTCTAGCAGAAGCACGGGCGTTCCTCTATGCCGTAGTCCTATCAGCGGAAAATCACCGGAATAGCGCAACTACCGGTCACATTACCCCCCGCGTCAAGCACTTCCAGCCGCAGCCAGTGAATGCCATCGCCAAAGAATGCGGGGTTAATTTGGCCAAGCGCGCCGCGTTGTACCGGCACCTGCGCGAACAGGTAAAGATCGTAATCTTCTTCGCTATCCGGCCGTACTGAAATCTCAAATCGCGAAAACTGCGGGTCATCCGCTGTGCCATATATCGTTGTGACGGTTTCCACCACCTGTCCGCGAACTGGCGATGTCAGCACCACGCCCGCCGTGTCACAGCCTTCAGACGGGGCTTCTAATGCCATTTGCAGCGTTCCCGGTGCAGGCGTCACGCTTGGGTAAACAGCCGGTATCTCCGGCACATCCCCCTCAATTGGAACCGGCACATACAGCGGCAGTCCGGCGGGCAGTGTGCCGATATTGGCGAGACAGTTCGCATCCCGCAAATCGTTTACCGTGCTGCCTACCGCCTGTGCAATCGCAAATAGTGTGTCCCCATCCTGTACGGTGTAGGTCGCCCATCCCACCGGCAAGGCGCAGAGCAGCTCAGCCCCCGTGATCGCCGTCGGTATCGGCAGATCAAATGGCAGTTCTATCGCCGTCGGCAAAGCAATCGCGGTCGCATCAGCGGGAATTGCCGTCGCCGTTTCCTCAACCTGCGTCGGCGTATTGCTTGGCAGCGCTGTTAGCGATGCGGTTTGTGTTGCTGTAGCGCTCGGCGGCACAGCGGTTGCCGTGTGGGTCGGTGCTGCGGTATTCGTGCTTGTCGGTTCCGGCGTATCCGTTGGGCGCGGCGTGTTTGTATTGGTTGGCTCCGGCGTATCTGTCGGCTCGGGACTGGGCGTATCGGTAGGTTCAGGGGTATCGGTATCCGTCGGTTCCGGCGTATTCGTCGGGCGCGGCGTATTTGTGTTAGTTGGCTCCGGCGTATCCGTCGGCTCAGGGCTAGGCGTATTCGTAGGTTCGGGGGTATCGGTATCCGTCGGCTCTGATGTCGCGGTATTCGTCTCTGTGGGTTCATCCGTTGGCGGCGCTTCAGTATTGGCAGGCTCTGTCGGCTGCGAAAGCTGCCCTAAGCCCGCTGCAATGGCAGTAGCGCTGCGTGCGAAACTTTGTGCGTCAGGGGGCGTCGTCGCCCGTACTGCTGCCGCCACCTGTGTTGCCGTTGCCGCATAATCCGGAGTTTCGTCCTCAGCCACAGCCGCTGTCTCGCTGGCTTCCGGTGTGCGCTGGGCAGGCGCCGTGATGGACGCTTCAGCGCTGGCCGTCAGCAGTTGCACAATTTGCGTGCCGCCTTGCAGCGTTTGCGCGATATCCGGCGTTTCCGTCCTTGATGCAGTTGTTGGCGCTTCAGCGCTTTGTGCATCCGCAGTAGCTGTCAAATCGCCCGATGAGATTGCCGGAACATCCGCCGTTGGCTGTACTGTAGCCGCAGCGGTGTTTTCCTGTGCGGCCGTTGGCTCCAGCGTTGGCATCTCGGTTGCTGCAAGATCGGTATTTTCAGGGGTAGCCGTTGCGTTTTCAGGCTGCGCGCTGGCCGTTAACAGTTGCACAATCTCTGTGCCTACCTGAAGCGTTTGCGCAATCGCCGTATTCGTTTCCCCTAAATCAGCCCCCGTCGCGCTAAGTTCCGTTGCCTCTACGGCGGCTGTCGTTTCAAATGTCGGCGCGGAAACAACCGCCGTTGGCTCCAGCACCGTCCCCCGGCTGCTCGAACTGGATAACGAAAGTATCACGCCAAAGATGAGAGCAAAGGCCAGCACCAGCACAGCGACGATGGCGACGACAACTTCGTTACCAATATCACGACGCATTTACGGCTCCAATACGATGTCAATTTCCGCAGGTAAAACAAAGTTGAACGATGCACCCGAGCCGGGCTGCGAATCCACCCAGATTTCGCCACTTTGCGCTTCAATCAAGGCTTTGGCAATTGCCATGCCCACGCCAGTATCGCCCAACCCCTGAATCAACGGATTTTCAGCCTTGTACTTGCGCGCAAACACACGCGCCTGATCTTCCAGCGCAATGCCGCCGCCGCGATCTTCAAAGCTGATATGTAAGACATCGTAGGACTGTGAAACGCCACCCACCTGCCGCGTCAGGGTTTCACGCCGCGCGCTCACTGAAATCTCGGTGCCCGGCGGCGAAGCCAGATACGCATTAGTCAGCAGTTGCCCGATGATCTTGGTCATCGCCTCACGATCCGCGCATACCAGCGGCGCATCATCGTCTAGCTGCAAATGTACCGTCAGCCCTTTTTCGCGCAGCGGCGCCGCCGCATTGGTGATCGCATCTTCGATCACTTCAATCAGGTCAATCGCCTCTGGCTTCAGTGAAACCTTGCCCGCATCCAGATACGAAAGCTCGATCAAATCTTCCATCATCGTAGACAGGCGGTGCACGTTCGCCGAAACGCGTTGCAGGAATTTGCGCTGCATCTCGCCCAAAATCCCTGCCGATTCGTTCAGCAGCAAATCAACGTAGCCCACAATCGAAGTCATTGGTGTGCGCAGTTCTTGAACCATGCCGACCAACGCATCAGGGTTGTCTGGTCGGTAAACCACCTGTGGCTGCAATGATGCCGCGCGAATTTCCACCACCTGCAATTTGTCCTCAACTGTCGCCAGTTGGCTCTTGGTTTCGTTCAGTTCGCGCTCAATCGCCCCGCGCTGCTCGGTCAATTCCTCAATCATGCGCGTTAGTGCGCCAACGCCATCCACGCCCAACTGCTGTAGGCGGGTTCTGTCGCCTTCAATCCGCGCCATCAACTGATCGCGGTCTGTTTCCAAAGCCTGCCGTTCCGCCGCTAGCAGATCCCGATCTTGCGTGAGTGTAGATTTCTGGTCAGCCAGTGCTTGCAGTTCACGGCGCACATCCTGAAGATCAGCGTGTGCTTCGGTCAGTTCCTGTTCATAAGCCGCATTTTCCGCCAGCACGCGCGCTTGCAGCGAACGCATCTCATCCTGCCGCCGCAGCAGCTCATCGCGCTCTGATCGCAGCCGATCCTTGGTCTTATTCACCGCCTCGCGGTCAGCCGCCAGGTTTGCGACCTCGCTTTGCAGCGCCTGAATAATTTTCTCGCGGTCAGACTCGCGCTGAACCACCTCATCAGAAGGGCTTCCAGCAGCAACGGCAATCCCCATCAGGGATAGGCGAGTTTCCAGTTCATTTAACTTCTCGGTCAGCGCATCACGCTGGCGTTCGGCTTCCGCCTTTTCCTCGCCCATGCGCTCAACCATCTCGTTTACGCTCTCAGGCATCCAATCGCCGCTAGAGCGCCGCAGTTCATTCAGCTCTGCCCGCAGCCGGTCACGCTGGCTGTTCAGATCATCTTTCTCGCGCCGCAGCACATCAATCAACGATCGCAGCACATCAGTGGTCTCGTTCCCCGGCGCGCTGGAAATAGCAGCCTCCACCTCGCGCAGCCGTGTAGCAAGCTGATCTCGCTCTTCAATCAGGTTTTGATGCGCCTGATTCAGCGTAACAATCCGCTGGGAAATCGTCTGGCTTTCCTGCGTATCCCCCAGCGATTTCGCCAGTCGCTGCGCTCATCATCCAGTTGAATCTTTAGCGATGTCACCTGCCCTTGTAGCTGGCCAATCTGATCATGCGCCGCTGTCAGTTCCCCGCGCATCTCGTTCCATAAGGTCAGCGCGCTGTCATCGCCTAAGTCCTCAACCGGGCGGCCTTCCATCAGGGCTTCGATGGTGCGGCTTTCAGCGCTAATACGGGCTTTCTTAGCCGAGAAACTTAACGCCAGCAAATTCGCGGCGATGATGCCGATGCCTTTAAGCAGCTCTTGCTCATGATCGGTAAGTTCCCGCCCTGTATATGGCAGGCCAATCATCAGCACCGCCAGCAGTTCGCCATCGCTCACCAGCGGCTGGAAATACGTCGGCCCAACCGATTCAATATCCAGCCGTGAATACAAATCCGGCAGTTCTTCAGGGTTGCGATCCGGGAATAACGGCCGTTGCAAACGCCGGTCAATCGCATTTTGCAGCGTCGGCTGGCGTTCCATATTCACCGAAATTGCTTTGATGCTGCGGTTCATGGTGCGGTCATAGCCAACGAAAATCTCGGCATAGCTGCCATCTTCAAGCTAAGCAGCGCGCCAATTTCCGCCTTTAATGTGTTCAATGTAGCCTGAACGATGCGATCCGGTATGGCGTCTGGAGAAGCCTTCTCCAGCATAATCCCCAGCGCCTTCATCAATTGGGCAGATTCACGCTCTGGCACCACCGGCGGCACTACCGGCAAAGGCTGTAAAGTGGAAGCATCTGGCGCCGAAGGTTGAGCCTCTACCCGCTGTGAAGCCGGTTGCAACGCCGCTTGCGGGGCAGTTTCAAAAGTATCCAGAACTTCGCGATAGATAATTCCCAATGTCAGCAGCATCGCCGCAAGAAAAGCTGTGCGCTGAATGCCCGAATAATCGCCTACCAGCGTGCCCTGTGATGTCGTGATCAGCGTGCCGGCATAGCCGATGATCAAAATTCCGAAAAACACCAGTTTCAGCGGCGCATCTTTGATCACCCGAAAGAAGAAAATGCAAATGCCGCCGCCAACCAGGCTGATCAGCAGGGGAATCACCGCCCATGTCGAGCCGTAAGTAAAGCTGTTGAAATCCTGCGTGTTGTAAGCGGATGCCCATTCAATACCGGTGACGATGTAGCCAATCGCCGTCCACGCCATCAAAATCAACAGCAGCACCGGCCCCACCCGCCCGAAGCGCTCATGGTTCGCAGTCAGGAATGCCCAGCTTAAGAGCAAAATAACCAGTGTTTGCACAAGCCGGTCTATTGGGGGGAGAATTGCATCGGGCGACATGCTGGCGACCAGCGCAAACAACGCGCTCAGCATCAACAGCGTCCAGGCAATAACAGTGCCTGCCGTCGCCAGCGTGTAGATATACCCTACACGTCCCCGCTTACGCATGCTAAGCGACATAAACAACGCGGCCAGCGAAACGGCAAAAACCGCGAGGTAATAAATAAGATTACCGGGGGAAACGACCAACATATTGAAGAAGTTGGATGAGGGCGTCACGGCGGCTCCCCTTGAAGGTACAGTTTTTGCAACATCAGTATACTACATTCTAACCGGAGGAAAGCATTGATCTCCCTTATGAAATTATCAGCAAGGGATACTGTTCGTAGGCGAAGCGCGTAACGATAAGCGTTGACGCCGCTTACGGGGAAATGTAGACTCACAATTCAATGTTGAATGAGTAACTCGCTTTATTATGGCAACAGGATTAACCGGCCTTGGCACAAAGCGGCGCGGAAGGCGCTTGCCGGTGCTGGCCTTTGTTTCATGGGTCTGTATTTTTCTGGCGCTCGTCCTTTTCGCGCTGGAACTCATACGCTTCAGCCAGCAAATAGATACGCTGTCTGTAGATGTGCAGGTCGGCGGCGTGGATGTCGGTGGGCTTTCCGCCGTCGAAGCCGTCAGCCGCTGGGAGCAGGCCTATGCCCAGCCGATCACGCTCTGGTACGCCGATAGCCCGATCCTGCTTGATCCGGCGGCTGTTGGTTTCCGCACCAATCAGGAATCAATGCTCGCCGCAGCCCGCGCGGCTAGCCCAAAGCGAAGCCTCTTTCTGGACAGCGTTTTGTCGCCTATCTCACC
>LMZS01000084.1 GCA_001567085.1 Chloroflexi bacterium OLB15 | reverse complement strand
GTCCGCCAGCTTTGCGCCACGCCCAACCGGTGACGATCAGGCATGTGCTAAGGAAGGCGCAGACCGCCGCCGCAATTGCGTTATCGTCTTCCACGCGCAGCCAGAAAAAGACGACAACGCCGATGAGCAGCGCCGCCAGCCGAAACCGCCCCGTCTGGAAGGTGGGGATGGCGATCATTGGATACAAAAGGGAAAAGATATTTTACAGGCGCGCTGGCGGCACATTCTAGCTTTGCGTGGCCGTGAGTGCCCATGCTTGCTCACAGATTTCATTCGCTGCGTGTGGGCGGCCTACTTTGCGCGCATTCTCAGCCAGAATCTGCAAACGCTTCCCGTCGCCATGCACCCAGTGGAATAAGGTTTCAAGCATTTCGAGAGGCTTTCTGGCAACTTCACCGGCTTCATTATTGACCACAAATTCGGCGTTTCCAGTCTCTTGCCCTTCAATGACATCAATCAGCAGCACGGGTAATCCGCAGGCCAAAGACTCGGTAACAATCAGCCCCCCGGCCTTGCATACAATGAAATCAGAAGCGTGCATCAGGGTGGGCATATTTTGCACCAGATTATAGGTCAAGGTGGGTACATGCCATTCCATTTCCTGTAAGGCTGCGTATACCACGTCATCCCCGCCAGCAACAATGATCAATTGAACGGGTAAGCTGCTGTGATTGAGCACGCGCACCGCATCTGTCAAATTGCTCACACGCGAACTGCCCACCACCAGCACCGTCAGCCGCTCAGGATCGAGACCTAAAGATGACCGTATCTCGGCGACTGGGCGCTTTTCATTATTGATCTGGGGGTGTACAGGAATACCGGTAATCTTGACCGTTGAAGCGGGCAGTTTTTCCTGTATCGCTAGATCATAAACCCGCTCTGTGGGAACGAAGGTGATATTGGAAACAGCGTTAAACCATATCTTCTGTACGGTTCCCAGATCGGTCACGATGGTGACGACGGGTATCTTGCGATTGGTTACGCGAAATATGGTGTTCAGCGGCTCCAGATACATGGGGTGGGTAACAACGATCAGGTCTGGTGATGTTTGCTTGAGAATATCGCTCATGGCTTGAAACAGCAGCGCGGTCAAGCCGATTTCAACCAGGCTGGTGGATACAGACCAATCCAACGCCTGATAACTGGCCTGATACAGTTGGGGCGATTCTCTTACGCGCCGGTCATATTCAGCCTGTTGATCGCGCACAATATTAGGAATGCTTTTGTGGTCAAACGCATTCACCACTTCAGCATGAGCTGCTTCCCCGTACTGTGCCTCAAATGCTGCGGCAAGGGCATTGGCGGTGCTGCGATGCCCAAATCCCATGTCTGTGGTCAGAATCAAGATTTGTTTTGGCTGCATAAGCTTCGCCCCTTCTCAATAGCTCAGTGATCGGGTTTACTGCCATAATTTTAGCGTAGGCGCTAGAATACTTCACCTCGATAGCCGCCTGCGGGAACACGGCGCGGCATGTCTTCCAGTTCAAACCGGAAGATGAACGACTCATACGGGTCAAGGTCAACCAGCATACCATCTTTAGAGAGCGCGCCGCCCTGACGTGAAAATTCCTGGTTATCGAGAGCGTTGAATAAGCGCCAGCGCCGCCCTTCCAGCCACGTCCATGCAGACATGTCAATGCGTCCCTGTGCGCGCTGTTCGGTCAGATTGACGATGATCAGGCGGTAGTCAAATTCGGCCTCGTTATACCAGCCATACGCCAGCAGCTGCTGGTTGCTCTGGTTGGTTTTCGCTGCGGGGTTCACCTGAAATAAGTAAAACGAACCGTTGTGGTAAATGGGGTTCTCAATCTCGCGCAGCAGCTGGTTATAAAATGCTTCCAGCTTTGGATGCCTGCGTTCAGTTGGGGCGCGGTTAATTTGTACAGGTAGTTTCACCCGCCTTCCGATGAACTGCCCTTCATGCAGCAGCGTGCCGCCGGGTAAAGTACAGAGCAGGGTTGCCGCCGGATAGCTGCGCAGCGCCCCTAAAGTTTCATAGGCGCGCGGCTCATCATGGTTTTCGAGAAAGCGCACTAACCGCTGCTGGTAGGCGAGTTCAGAAACAAGGTGCTGACGAAGCTGCTGTACGTTGCCCTGTAGAACCCGATCATAAAACACCTTGTCGTAGCAGTAATCGAAGCCTTGCAGCAGCAGTTCGTATTCTTTATGCCAGTAAACTTCGGCCATAAACAGGAAATCAGGATGTACCTGTTTAATCGCCTTAGTCATTTCTACCCAGTATTCTTTGGCGGGCGGGGCTGGCACATAACCTTTCCATGTATGCGAAAAGATTTCCTTGAGCAGCAGCATCGCCATATCACAGCGCAGACCGTCGCACTGGCTGGCAATATCCAGCAGCAGGGCGCGCACCGCCTTGCGCAGTGCAGGGTTGAAGATGTTCAACTGCGCGGTATCGCTCCATCCGGGAAAATACGGATCGCGGCCATGCGCGAACACTTTCAAGCTGCCTGCCGAGTCTTTGTAGGTGAAGAAATCGTTGGGGCGGTTCAGCACGTCTTCGCTGCTGCCCTGTACGATGTATTCGGGATGCGTTTCCAGCCATGGATGATCAGCGGCAACGTGATTAGGCACAAAATCAAGGATCAGCTTCAACCCACGCTGGCGTAAACGCTGGCGCAAGTGGGCAAGTGCTTCTCGCCCGCCGAAAGCATCGGCTACGCGATAATCGCCAATGGCATAAGCCGAACCGATGATATCTTTGTCGGTCAAGTCGGGTAGGGCGGGCTGATATTCATGCTTCCATTTCAGGGCGATTTCAAGGCCATAGGCGCTGCGCTGCCAGATGCCCATCAACCAGATGTAATCTATTCCCGGTCTGGCGATTGCATCCAGCGCCTCATCTGGAATGGTATCTAATGTGATGGGCTGCCCGTAATGGTGTGAAAGTTCGGTAAGCCAAACGGCGGTGTTGATTTCATAAATGAACTGTTTTTCGGCAAAATTGCGCATCGTCATCCCTTGCGCCGGTGATCAATTAAACTATTCGCCGCGTAATGCTAACCGCATTGGCGCGATTTTTCTAGAACGTTTAAGTTGAAGTATAGGACGAAAATGGCATGAGGGACGTTGAAATTTGCGCTGTTAGGATGCGGCAAGCGCCAGAGAAGGGGAACTCGCTGCCGCGCACTACGCACAGATCGCCAGGCTTTAGCGCCGTATGCGCTGTAAATCTTCGCTTGAAAAAGGGCAGTACTAGACCACCTGCGCGGATGGTCTGCATTGGCGTTTGTGGATTGGCGCTGTGATTTGCATAATAGCGGCATATTCGCAGCAGATAGCAGCAAGGTCGTAGGCGATGGCAGATGGATACTTTGTGACTTCAAGAGACGCTGAACAGGTGGAAATGCGCCCCGGCGTTCATCGCAGAACGATGGGCACTACTGACGAAGCCATGCTGTGCGAGTTCTTCATCGAACGCGCCTCGATTGTGGCGGCACACAGCCACCTGAACGATCAGGTGGGCTATGTCATACGCGGCAAGATTGAAATGACCATTGGCGATGTGGTGAAAACGCTGTATCCGGGAGACAGCTACGCCATTCCCGGCGGCATTATTCACAGCGTGATCGCGCTGGAAGATTCGCTGGTGGTAGACGCTTTTTCGCCGCCAAGAGATGATTATCGGGTCGAAGCACGGTAAATATTCAGATCAGGGCAGTAAGAAATTCCGCAAAACCGCGTACAATAGTTAGTATTGGGTTGGTGTGACGGAGTGGAATTAGGCATTAATGGAAATCTATCAGCCTGATCGCAAGAAATCGGGGCGCGCACGCGAGCGTGTTGAGGCGCGCCAGCGTAAGCAGATGGCGACGCCAATGGCAACCCCGGCGGCAACTGCTTCCCCTCCGATAGGCACGCCGGTAGATACCCGCCGTCCGGCCATGCAGCGCAGCGAAGTATCAAGCGCGTATCAGCAAAATGCCCAGCGTGTTCACGAATCCAAACCTGGTTCTGGAGCGAAAATTTTTGGCGTACTGGCGGGCGCTGCTGCGGGTGCGGCGGTGCTTGGCCGGGATGTGTTCTGGCGTATTCGTTCCAGCAAAAGTATTGGCATTGGCATCCTGGCCGCCGTCATTGGCTTCGTATTGATCTATTTGCTGCTGCACCTGACGCAGAGCAGAATTTTCCCGAATGTATGGGCGCTGGGCGTGAATCTGGCGGATATGACCGTTGATGAAGCGTCTGCTGCTTTGCAACAGGCGTGGGAAAATGACGTGACGCTGCGCCTGACGGATGAGGATCGCGTATGGGAAGTTAGCCCGGCTGATCTGGGCATACAACTGAATACGCGGCAGATGGCCGATATGGCGCGCGGTTCGGGGCTGGCAGGCGTCCCCTTCGGCTTGAATATCATGCCGGTTGCTGAAATGAATGTGCTGACCGCGCAAACGACGCTGCTAAACCTGAGCGTGGAAACCGATATTGCGCCCTATAACGCCGGTTACAGCTGGGAGGGTGATCGCCTGGTTGGGCTGCCGGGAGCAAACGGGCGTTTTCTGGATGTGGCACTCACGCTTGAAACACTTCAGGATGATCTTTCAGAGGCGATTGACCAGCGCGAAATCCCGCTGTTGATGAGCATTGCCAGCCCGGATATTTTAGATCCTTCGCCCTATTTTGCTGAAGCGCAGACGCTCGCCAGCCGCACGTTCTTCATTCGCGGCTATGATCCGTTCACCAATGAAACGCTGGTATGGATGCCGGATCGGGACACGTTCACCGGTTGGCTGGAGGCTGGCGAAGATACTCTATCGCTTCGGGAAACGCCTTTTGCCGCCTACCTTGACCAGCAAACGCGCGCGCTGGAAGAAACCAATGAATTACGCTTCCTTGAGCCAATGGATGCGATCTCTAAAGTACGCACCGCGATAGAGCAGGGAAGTTCGGAAGTTTATCTGCGAATTCACTATCGTAACTCTATTCATACGGTTGAGGGGGGAGACAGCGGCTACCGCATTGCCCGGCGGAATGGCGTGTCTTTCTACCTGCTTCAGCAGGCGAACCCGAACCGTGACTGGGATGAGATGCTGACAGTAGGCGAAAGTATCATCGTTCCTTCACGCGATGCGATGATCCCGCTGGAGCCAGTGCCGAATAAACGCATCATCATTGATCTGGAAACGCAGCAGATGTGGGCGTTCGAGAATGGTCAGGTGGTATTCAACTGGCTGATTTCTTCAGGGATGGATCACGCTCCCACGTCGCCCGGCACTTATCAGATTTTGAGCCACGCGGAAGAAGCGCAAGGCAGCAGTTTTGAGCTGTGCGGCGATAATTCGTGCGGCACGTGGACGATGTACTGGTTTATGGGTATTTATGAGGCGGTTCCCGGCCTTGTAAACGGCTTTCATGGGGCGGTGCTGCTGCCAAACGGCGCTTATTTGGGCGGCGGTAATGTGGGCAGCCCGTACACGTATGGCTGCATTATGTCTGAAAACAGCAACGCAGAGCAGCTGTATCACTGGGCGGATCAGGGAACGATTGTAGAAATTCTCTCCAGCGAATACCCCCCGGTAAGCGATCTGGGCAGGCAGGCTTTACAGATGGCGGCTGGCCAACCCGCATAGAACAAGCCAATTTTCTGACTGACTGCAAATGAGGGCGATTTATCGCCCTCATTTGTTTATTTTATACAATGTTTGGTTTGTGCGGGTGGCGCTTAAACAGTTGATTTATGATTAATGAGAATTTAAAAATCAATTGAAAATCAATGTTTATAGAAGATTAGTCGCTTAACACGGGCTTAAAGTTCCAAATTTCTATATTGTGAACCTGAGCACTATCGTTAGTTCATTTTTGTGCAAACTGAAGCGGAAAAACCCGAGTTTGACGACTTGTTTTTGGCTGTTTATACTAACCGGCGTAATAGATTGCCGTGCGAGGCAATATAAAAATCTCTTTAAGAAAAATTCTTTGGCCTCGCACATTTAATAAACGCCCTGCACTTGCGGGGCGTTTTCTTTTTCCCCCCTTGCGGTATTCTCTTGATAGTTTTCGCAGCAATGTAGATCATAGGCTGTCTGGCAGCATTCAAGCGCATAGCCACCGCGCGCCTGGTGATGCTGATAGACTTTTAATGCTTTTGTACTCCGGAGAAAAATAATGACGCAAAAAGAGCGCCGTGCGTTTGGCACATGGAGCAGCCCGATTTCCACCAGGATGCTGGCGGCGAATAACCGCTTTATTGACGTGATGTGGAGCCGCGATGGTAAGGCGCTGGTGTGGCTGGAAAGCCGCAGCGGGCAAACGGCGCTGGTGACGAAAACAGAGGGTGACTCCTTACGCGAGATCACTGAGCCTGATGAGAGTATTCGCGGCAAAGTTGGTTATGGCGGCGGTGAATTTGCTGTAGGGCAGGATTTTGTGATTTATGCGGGCAAAGATGGGCGGCTGATGCGGCGATCACTCAATGGCGGCACGGCAAGAACGATAACGCCGGGATATGGCGCGGCGGCATCCCCCGCAGTTTCACCGGATGGGGGGTGGGCAGTTTACGTGCATCATTACGAGAATGATGACGCGCTGCTGCTGGTGGATACTGCCGGAAAGCAGCTTCCGCGCCGTGTGTTTGGCGAAACAGATTTTGTGATGCAGCCAACGTGGCATCCTGAAGGCGCGTATGTGGCATTTATTGGATGGAATTTTCCAGCGATGCCCTGGGATAACACGTCGGTGTTTCTGATGCCAGTGACCTGGGATGATGGCGTGCCTTCATTTGGCGCTGCGATGGCGGCAGCAGGCGGAAACGATACTTCTTGTTTACAGCCCCAGTTTTCGCCGGACGGCACAAAGCTGGCGTATGTGAGCGATGAGGCTGGCTGGTGGCAGCTTTACGTGCTGGAACTGGCTAGCGGCGAGATCGTGCGGGTTACAGAGGATGCAGCGGAATACGGGCAGCCCCCATGGGTACAGGGGCAGCGGATGTTTGCGTGGGCAGACGCGCAAACTATATATGCGCTGCGGAATGAGAACGCGCATAACACCCTGAGGCGCATTGACGTGAATACAGGCGCGAATGAGGTTGTTGGCGGGCTGGAGGCATACGCGCATCTTCGGCAGCTAAGCCTTTCGCCAAACGGAAAAATTGCGCTGCTGGCATCGTCGTCAGTCATCCCTGAGCGGGTGGTTACGCTTGACCTGAACACGGGGCGGGCAGCTATTCAAAGGCGCAGCGCGACAGAAAATCAAACGCCGGATGTGCTTTCACGGGCGCAAAGCGTTACGTGGACAGACGAGGAAGGCGGAGAAGTGTACGGCCTGTATTACCCCCCGACAAGCACGCGCTTTGAGGGTATCGGGCTGCCGCCGCTGATCGTGTTTGTACACGGCGGGCCGACTTCACAGGTACGGGCGGATTATCACCCTGAAGCACAGTTTTATACGACGCGCGGCTATGCGATGCTCTATGTGAATCATCGGGGCGGAACGGGCTACGGCAAGGCGTATAAGGACATGCATCGCGGCGCGTGGGGCGTGTGGGATGTAAAAGATGCGGCGTCGGGCGCGGTGTATCTGGCGGCGCAGGGACTGGTTGATCCGAACAAGCGCGTGATTTATGGCGGCAGCGCAGGCGGTTATACCGTACTGCAAGCGCTGGTAGATATGCCCGGATTCTGGACGGCGGGCGTATGTATGTACGGCATTAGCAACCAGTTTACGCTGGTGAGCGATTCGGAATTCAAATTTGAGTCGCAGTACAGTTTTACGCTGCTGGGCAATTTGCCGGAGGCAGCGGCAACGTACCGGGATCGTTCACCATTGTTCCACGCCGAAAAAATAATTGATCCGGTGATCCTGTTTCAAGGCGACGAAGATAATGTTGTGCCACAGGCGCAAAGCGACGCGATTGTGGCGGCGTTGAAGGCGCGGGGTGTGCCGTATGAGTATCACATCTATGCAGGGGAAGGGCACGGCTGGCGCAAGCCGGATACGATTGAACAGTTTTATCGCACGGCGCTGCGTTTTATCGAAACGTATGTGATTTACCGCTAATCAGTTGGAGATGAAATGACGACTGTTGATAACGATAACCCGCCCGCATTTCTGGCGGTGACGCAGCAGGTTGATTTACAACGGCGTCTGCGCGAGGAAAGCCGTCAGTTGGCGGACGGCGCTAATGATCTGCCGTCGCTGCGAAAGCTGGCGCTGGGTGAAGGCGGCGATCTGGAAAGCCGCTGGCGGGCGGCGATTGCGCTGGGCAAGCTGCATGATTTGGCGGCGGTAAGCAGCCTGATTGACCTGACCAACGATGTGGCGTGGGAGATGCGGCACAGCGCGGTTTGGTCACTGTGCCTGCTGGCAGACGCGGCGGCGCTGGATAGGCTGATCGCTATTTGCAGCAGCGGCAAGCTGGATGAACAGATCAATTACATTGCGGCGATGGGGCTGGCGGCGCAGTTTGGCGAACAGGGCAAGCGCATTCTAGAGGCGAATTTACAGCATGATGACGCTTCAGTACGGGCGTGGGCGCGATGTTCGCTGGCAAATGTGAGCTACCGGTAAAGCGGCAAGCAGGATGCTGCTTACGTATAAAATGCCGTGTGGTACCTGCTGCGCGGCGCTAATTTACTGGAAGCCAGAATCCAAACCGGCTGCCTGCCCCGGGTTCACTTTCCAGCCACACTTCGCCTTTATGGCGCTCAATGACCGCTTTCACCAGATGCAAGCCCAGCCCGCGCCCTGCGACCACTTCGTCGGATTCGGGGCGGGGCACACGGTAAAACGCTTCAAAAACACGCGGCAGCGCTGTGGGCGGGATGCCAATGCCTGAATCTTCAACCACAAAATTGATGCGGTTGCCTTCAACGGTGCTGTAAACGCTAATGCGCCCGCCGTCCGGCGTATACTTGTTGGCATTCTCCAGATAATTTTCAATTGCCTCACGGATCATGCTTGAATTCACATGAATGGTGAGCGCGCTTTCCACATCAACATGTGCCTCAATCTGCTGATGCCGGGCATCAAACTGCGGACGCATCTGGTTCAGCGCTGACGTGACCAGATCGGCAAAATGTACTGGCTCCACCATTTCCATAGGCGATGTGCGAATCTTTTCAACTCGCAGCAGATCATCCAGCAGCCCCTGCATACGATGAGTTGCTTTCTCAATTGCGCCCAGATATTCCTTGACTGGAGACTCTTCAGGGATTTCAAACTCGATCAGCGAACAGTAGCCAGTGATCAAAGCTAATGGGCTGCGCAGATCGTGCGAGGCGATATGCAGCATCTCGTCCTTGAAGCGATTCAGGTCGCGCAGGGTGGTGATGTCACGAATCACCACCACATAGCCACCGCTGCCATCCACTGAACTGTGCCACACGCTGATATTCAGCAGGTAATCGCGCCCGCGATTTTCAGAGTGGGTTTCAAATGACCAGGACTGCCCGGCTTGCAGCGGGTTACGGCGCACGTCGCGCACCAGTTCCAGCAGGCTTTCGCGCCGTGAAAGGTCGTCAATAGATAATTCTGCCAGCGCTTCAACAGTCGTATCCAGCCACGCCGCAGCGATGTGATTAGCCCGCAGCACTCGCCCGCTTTGATCCAGCACGATCAGCGAATCTGGCATCGCGCTCAAAATCGCTTCCAACTGCCGTTCTTTATAGCGCATTCGGCTAAAAAGCGTGGCGTTATGCAGCGCTACCGTCGTCTGGTTGGCGATGATCGTCAGCGTTTGCAAATCGCTGGTATCAAAGTGCCCCGGATCGCTGTGTAAGAGTGTTAGCACGCCGATAACGGCGCTGGCTGTCTGGAATGGGACACACAAGACCGAACGCGCCGAAGAAGTGCTGTCGTCAAAGGTTACCCAGCGCGAATCTTCGCGGGTATCGGTGATCACCACGCCTGCACGCTCGCGCACTACCCAACCCGCCAGCCCGTCACGTATTACACGCCTGGCAAAACGCACAGATTGGGATTGCTCTACTCGCTCGATTCCCCCATCGCCACGCCGGTACTTGATCAGCGCCTGTTCCCAATCTTCGGGAACGTCAGGGTTTAGCATCAGGCTGGCACGTTCCGCGCCAAATGCTTTCGCCGTAAGTTCAATCACGCGCTCAAGAAGCTGCTCACGGTCAATCAAGGTGAGCATCTGTGAAATTTCGGAAAGTAAGTCTAGGTCTTCAGAGGTTGGTTTTTTTAACAAGGATGCGCCCGGCATGCTCTTCTCTCTTGCACGGTTGTGATTAGTCCCGGTCAGCGGCACAAAGCCCGCCCCTGCACGTCAATACCTATCCAGCGAATTACAATATACCGTCACGGTCTTAATATGCATATTCCAAAGTATGCACAGGGACAGCTTTCGTTCAATGGGGATTTTTAGCGGTTGTCGCATAAAATTGTTATGAAAAGAACATTTACGGCAAATTTTGCGGGGACGCGCTGCGTTCTTCTTCTAAATAATTTACTCGCCTGAAGGAAAGTGTAGGGCAGGGTGTGTTTTGCCTGCCCGTGATATCGCCCAGCCTACAGCACTTCAACCCCTTCCTCTTATGTGCATGGAAGAAGGGGTTGAGAGGGCAGCTTGAACTATTCCAACGCGGCTGGCTGTGAAACCAGCGCCGCCAGCAGCGCAATACAGGCTTCAATATCGTTCACGTCTACCGTCTCGCTGGGCGTGTGCACATAGCGGCAGGGGATCGAAATCGCGCCGCTTGGCACGCCCGCCCGCGCCGTTTGAATGCCTGCGGCATCGGTAGTTCCAAGCGAAATTAGCTCGCGCTGACAGGGAATTGCTTCGCGTTCCGCGGTGTTGATCATCCAATCACGAATCGCAGGCGGCACAACTAAGCCAGTATCATGAATCTTGATCGCCGCGCCCCCGCCCAGCTTGACAGCGTTCTTTTCAACATTGATCATGTCGCCCGCCGGGGTCACATCCAGCGCGATGCCAATATCCGGATTCACGCTATACGCCGCCGGTCTTGCCCCACGCAGCCCGACTTCTTCCTGTACTGTGAACACAAAATAGACTTCATTCTGAACCCGCTTTTTCAGGCGGCGCATGGCTTCAATCGCCACCACGCAGCCTACGCGATCATCCATCGCTTTGGCAATCACCCTGCTGCCGCGCTGTTCCAGCGGGCGGTCAAATACTGCTGGCATCCCCGGTTCAATTGCAGAGTCGCCTTCGCCGGTGCTTGCATCCACATAATACTGATCCAGCGCGGGCGCAGCGGTGCGCGCGCTGCCAAAATATTCAGGCATCGCCAGCGTGCCCAGCGTTCCATCTTCAAAACGCACACGCGAACCAAGCAAGGCGGTATTCACCAGCCCGCCGATGGGCGCAAACCGCAGATAGCCCGTGTTCTTTTCGACATACGTGACCATCAGGCCGATCTCGTCCATGTGCGCGGCGACCATGATCTTCTTGCCGCCTTGACCGACGCGGCAAATCAGGTTGCCCATTGGGTCAACCGTCACCTCATCGGCATATGGTTCCACCAAACGGCGGATTATGGCGCGGATGCCATGCTCGTAACCGGATGGCCCCCACGCTTCGGTCAGCGTTTTCAGGGTTTCAACGGTAGTTTCACTTTCGGGGTGCTTCTTCGTAGGCTTTACTGCCTGTCGCTTATCTGCCATTTTATTCACACTCCAGTACGCACAATGTATTGCGGATGCTTCTGCCAGCCAACGGGCTTAAACCTGTTGATAATCGGAAGGGGTAATACTATGCAGCGCCGCCTGAATTAAGCGCAGCGCCCGGTCATAATCTTCACGCAGCAGCAGCGCCGCCGGGCTGTGGATATAGCGGCAGGGCAGCGAAATGACCGCCGAAGGCACGCCCCGGCCTGAGATATGAATACTGCCGCCATCCGTGCCGCCGCCGGGCGTGCTTTTTAATTGATACGGAATCTTTTGGGCATCTGCCGTCTTTCGCAAAAATGCCAGCAGCTTCGGGTTCACAATCATGCTGGCGTCAATGATGGTTAGCGCCGGGCCTTTGCCCACGCTGCATGTCGGGTTGACTTCGCTTTCGTCATCTGCCAACTGCGTCGGGTTGGGCACATCGTTGGCGGTTGTTCCTTCAAGGATGAAGGCCACATCCGGCTGTAATGTTTGCCCGACCACCTGCCCGCCGCGCAGCCCGATTTCTTCCTGCACCGTAAACGCCGCCAGAACATCTACCGGGTATGGCCCGCCGCGAATCACATCTACCAGCAGCGAACATCCGGCGCGGTCATCAAACGCTTTGCCCCGCAGCATCCGCCCACCATCCAGCTCGCGGAACTGAGTATCAAAATTGACGCGGTCACCGCGCTTCACTTTGCCGGCAGCCTCATCTTTACTGGCAGCGCCAATATCAATGCGCAGACTGCTCATTTTGACCACGTTCTGATCGATATTCTTGTGGATTGGCGTCCAGATGATTACGCCCTGCACTTCGCCAATTTTTACCCGCTTGCCCGGCAAAATGCGTTCGTCAATCCCGCCCACGTTGGTGAAGCGGATCAGACCATCGCCTTCAAAGCCGGTCACCATTAAGCCCACTTCATCCATGTGCGCCGCCACCAGCACCCGCAGCGATTTTTTGCCGCGCCCCGCCGCTGGCAGCAGGCCGGTCACGCTGCCCAGCGCATCAATCCTGATGTCACGCAGCGTCCCTTTCACTTCATCCAGAATGATCTTGCGAACCGCGTCTTCCTTGCCGGAAAGCCCGACCGCGTTTGAGAGTTGTTCAAGAATCACGCGCTCACCGCCTCATCCCACGCAATCGTCGTCAAAAACTGGTCATCCAGTTCAGAGATAAAATGCGCCATCAGCCGCCCGCAGCGTTCGATATCGCGCAAATCCAGCGTTTCAACCGGCGCGTGCATATTGCGGATCGGCACTTCCAGCAGCGCTGTGGGAATACCCTGTAACGCCACCTGTATCGCCCATGCATCTGTGCCGCTGTTTGCCGGGATGATATCTTCCTGAAGCTTGATTTCGTGGCGTTTGGCGGTATCACGAATCTGATCTGACAGCTTAATATGGAAATTCGCGCCAAAGCCGATTCCCGGCCCGCCGCCCATCTCGCAGGTTGAGTCTGCATCTACGCCCGGCTGTTGGGCAAAGGTCACATCCAGCGCGATAGCCGCATCCGGCGCAAGTTTGTAAGCCGCCGTCTTTGCACCCAGCAAACCGGTTTCTTCCTGCACCGTTGCCGCCGCATACACATCCCATTCATGCTTCAGCGATTGCAACTCGTGCAGGCATACGGTCACGGCGGCGACACAGGCGCGATCATCCATCGCTTTTCCGGCAACGCGCGTGCCTAAAAGTTCAACAAATGGCGCGTCAACCGTGATCACATCGCCGACCTGAACCAACTCGGCGAGCCGTTCCGGCGGCAGCCCTACATCAATCAACATCTCGTCAAATGCAGGATATTTGGTGCGCATAGCGGGCGTTAGCAAATGCGGCGGTTTCGCGGCCACCACGCCCGGCAGCGGCTCGCGGCCATGTACGATCACCGCCTGCGCTGGCATCAGCCGGTTATCAACTCCCGAAATACGACGGAATTGAATAAACCCGTCGAGAATGCCGGTGACCATCATGCCGATTTCGTCCATGTGCGCCGCCAGCATGATTTTGCGCGCGCCGGGCTTTGCAGATGCGCCGGTTCCCCGCTTGATGCCGATCAAACTGCCCAGCCCATCCTGCTCAAATTCGTCAACCAGATCAGCCCACGCCGCGCGCACAATCTCTCGCACGGGCGCTTCATGGCCGCTGGCGCCATGTGCTTCGCTAAGCGCGCGAAGATGCGCCTTCAGTTCAAAAGCCAACATCCGTCTCCTTTTGATCAGCGTTATCCGGTGCTTTTTGATTTCGCTGTTAATAACCTGCATATTACAAAAAAAATGGGGCAGGGCATGCCTTACCCCAGACAAAATTCAACTGTTGACCGCTTATATCCCCGGCGGTATCGGTGTGTCTTCGCCTCCCGGTGTCACAACTGGCGGGCAGCCGTCTGGTGGGATGCCGGGCACGCCGGGGCACAAGTCTATGTTGTCAGGCACGCTATCGCCATCTGTATCGGGAATATCCAGCGTGGCCGTCGGCTCAATTATCACTGGATCAGTCGGGAATGGTATCGGCGATTCGGTGGCTGTTGGGAACGGCGCATCCGTCGGGTATGGGGTTAGCGAGGGTGCGTCTGTTGAGGTTGGGAAAACAAAGAATGTAGAGGTTGGCACTATCGCGGTTGGGAAAACAACCGTCGGGAATACTGCTGTCGGGAAGAACTGCCCCGGCGTTGGCAGCAAGTTATTGCCGCCCCCCGGCAGCGGCGTTAGGCTGGGGAATGCGATTCGCGTAGAGGTGGCAATTGTGCGCGTTAGCGCGGCGGGGGTTGTTGGTCGGGCGGTTGGGGTGGCTCTTGCCCCCGGCGCGGTGCCCAACAGCACAAACCCGGCGCAATAAAATGGCAGCGTTGCCAGAATAATGAGGAACAGCACGACCTGCAAATTACGACGGCGGCGGTCAATCTGCCCGATAGAATTCATAGCTGCTCTCAGCGGATTCGCAAGCCTACAGACGCGCCAATCATACCATGACCCGCTAAAGACGGGTAATTAATTTCCATGCACTCGTACTCGCCAGTCGCGGCATTCCATCCAGAATTGCCTGATGCTGGTTCTCTCATCGCAGCGGCGAAAAGCCGTGAAAGCTCACAACTTTCGATGCTGGTACAGCTTGCCATCGTCAAAGCCGCGCTTACGGTAGTAGCCGCGCGTGCCGATTGCGCTGATCACCGCCAGATCGCCATAGCCCTGCGCCGCCGCGATCTCAACCGCTCGCTCAATCAGCCGCAGCCCTAAGCCGCTGTGCTGTGCTTTCCCCGGCGCGTTTTCGCCAATCTCCAGTGATTGCCCATATACATGCACCTCACGGATGATGGCTGAACCTTGCAGTTCTTCAATGAAAGAGGGCGCTTGTATCTCTGGCAGCGCCAACCGCAAAAACCCGGCAATCCCGCGATCTTCAGCGATAAACTGCAAAAACACTTCCCGCCCGATGCTGCTTTCGTACCACAATTCATCCAGCGCCAGCGCGCCAGCATCCACGGAACGGAAACGGACTTCCCGCGCCCGTATATCTGCGCTGCGTTCGCCGCGCGCCGCCAGCGCGTTTTCTACAAGCTGGCGAAAATTGGTGGTCTTGTTGCCTACTACAATATCGGTGCCCGGTATATCGCGGATCACCCGCGTCAGGCGGCAGTATTCGGGCGTCAGTTGAAACACGCCGATCAGCAGTTCTAGAAGCTGATTGTGCGTATATGGCTTCCAGTCGCCGCGCTGGTAAAAACGCATCAGTTCCGCGCTCTCGATCAGCGAACACGGATAAATTTTCAGCTCATCAGGCCGGAAATCAGGCTCACCAAACAGCCGTTGATAATCTTCTAAATCTGTTTCGGGCGTCGCGCCTAACAAATTCGGCATCCAGTGTGCATGTATCTTGAATCCGGCGCGGCGCAGCAATTTCACCGCGCGGCGGGTTGCCGCCACATCATGCCCACGCTTGTTGACCTTCAACACCGCATCGCTCAGGCTTTGAAAGCCGATCTGCACTTTGGTGCATCCCAGCCTGCGAATACGGATCACTTCAGCTTCAGAGAGATGATCGGGGCGGGTTTCTACGACCAGCCCTACACAGCGGCACGGCGCATCTTCGTTGCGCGCATGCGCGGCTTCTAATTCTTCCCATGTCGCATATTCATCTACCGGGCTGCGTTCCTGTTCTGCAAGCCGTTCGCCCAGTTCTCGTGATCGGCGCATCTCATCGGCGTAAATGGACTGCACCACCTGATTGTAGGTGCGCTGCAATTCCGCGCCGTGCAGCGCTACTTGCGGCGTGTTGTTTGCTGGATGCAACTGTGAGGCACTTTCCAGCGCCGCCCAGACATCGCCAGTGCGATCTACTCCCGCGCCAAAATCTTCCAGCGCGTCAAAAATCCGCTTGATGAACCAGATTTGATAGGCTTCAGGGTAAAACGACCATGTGCCGCCCAGCACGATCACTTCGATCTTGTCGGTCGGATGGCCGATCTGTGCGATACTGTCGTCAGGCGTGACATCGTCTGCAAATACGGGTCGAACGCGTTCTGCTCGGCGCGCTGCGCTCCCGGCTCGTCGCTCAGATAGCTCTTGGGCATGCGCACGTCGTTGGGACAGAAGATGCACGTTCCGGGGCATGGAAACGGCTTGGTAAGCACCGTCACCGGCGTGACCCCGCTGGCTGAGCGTACCGGTTTCATCCGCAGGCGCTCAATCACGGAAGCATCAAACGGCGGCAGGTAATTTCCGGCAAATTGGCGGTAAGCGCGAATCAGCTCATCGCGGCTGAAAAAACGCCCGCCATCCATACGGCCATATTTCTGTACCAGCTTATTGATGCGCCGCTCGTCATATGCGGAATCATCAGCAACAGGTTGCAGGATGGCAAGCAGCGCATCACGATGCGCTTCAAGGTCAATTTCGTTCTTATGTGGCATGGCTTGTACTGATCACAACGTATTGCCATTGTACCAGCCATCAAAAATGTGCGGCAGAGCCGACCCTAACCAGATCGTGGCAGACTTAATATCTCTGCGCATGGAGAAGGATAGGGGCAAGTGTTTTAATATCTTTTCGGCTTCCCGCTTAAATCATCTTCGATCTCATCCAACAGCGTTTGCCCGCGCGTGGCATACGCGGCATTTCCCGCCATTTCAATTTCCAGACCGCCCACCAACCGCACCGCGAAGTTGTAAAACACGGCGAACAACGCCGCTGAAATCCCGCCAGAAATTCCCGCAATCACAATTCCAACTGCGTAAAAACAGATCAGCGTTCCAATGCTGAGCGCTGAAAAAATGCCGATTTCGCCCCCACTCATCCCGCTGCTGGAAAAACTGGCGCTGCTGGATGTGCCAATGCTGGCAAAAAACAGGCTTGTCATTAGCCCCTGAATCACTACAAAGATCAGGCCGAACACCGCCCATGAAAGCGCGTAAACAACTGCCCCTATCTTAAAAGCCGAGCTTATGCCGATACGCGTTACTTTGATCATCGTTTGCCCTGTGGTTGATGAGCCTACCCTGTAATCACTTTATCATAGCAACATTGGAAGAAATTCATGGTCTTTATACCGCAGGCATAAGCCCACGCTATAATGAACGTGAACATCACCGCCATTGGAAGCGCAATGGAAGCATACCAAACACTCGAACGCGCTCTGCAAGATACTGCCACGCTGCTGCGCTACAGCAGCAATCCCGTCGCGCTCACCGGGGCTGGCGTCAGCGTGAATCGGGTATCCCCACATTTCGTGAAGCGCAAACCGGCCTGTGGGCGCAGTTTGATCCCACGCAGCTCGTCACGCCTGAAGCTTTCCGCCGCGATCCAAAGCTGGTATGGCAGTTTTACCAATCACGCCGCGCACGCCTTGCTGGCGTTCAGCCTAACCCCGGCCATTACGCGCTGGCGAAACTGGAAGAACGTTACCCTGATTTCAGCATCATCACGCAGAATGTTGATGATCTGCATGAGCGCGCGGGCAGCACCAACGTGATCCGCCTGCATGGCCGCCTCAGCGCTAATAAATGCAGCGCCGCCTGCCGCGGCGAACCTACGCCGGTTGATCATACTGATCTTGAAGCGCAAGACCCGCCGCTTTGCCCTTACTGCGGCGCATCTATCCGCCCTGATGTCGTATGGTTCAATGAGATGCTCCCCGCCCGCGAAATTGCCCTTGCCGAAGAAATATGCGCAAGCGCTGATGTGATGCTGGTCATTGGCACCAGCGGCATGGTCAGGCCAGCATCACTTCTGCCGGGAATTGCGCGAAGGGCAGGCGCAAAAATCATCGAAATCAACCCGCAGGCCAGCGAGATCACCCGGATCGCTCATGTGCATATCGCCGGGCCATCCGGTGAAGTGTTACCTGCTCTTCTCGCCCTGCTGGAGTCTATGCCCTCATGATCCCATTTATAAGAGGGCATCGTCCGCGATATTTCACGTTGTATACCAACAACACATCTGGCAAACATCCTCGGAGGGTACGGGGCAGGGGGCAGGGCGTTAGCTTCCTCACGCTTCTTGCCATCCTCTGTTTCGCTTTGCCTGCCAGCGCGCAGAACACCCGCCTCATTCCCCATGAAATCTTCATCGAATATGGCGCGTCGCCGGCGCTGCATTTCATTAACCTGCTCAGCGGGGCGCAAACCAGCGCGACGGTTACCGGTGATAACTTTTTGGTGACGCCTGAAGGCGTGCTTTTTGTAGACGAAAATGGCGAAATCCAACAGATCAATGAGCGGGGCGATGTTAAGCCTCATGCCTTCATCAGCATTCCGCCGGAAACGCGCCGTTTGGACTGGACGGTTGCGCCAGATGGCAGCCAGATTGCATGGACGATCACCGTTGGCACGCCGCAAAGCCTGATCACTGAAACGTGGGTTGCGAATCTGGACGGCACAGAGATGCGCATGGCTTTTCGCGATGGCCCGCATGACGGTATCCGCGCCTACCCGATCACCTTCAGCGATGATGGCGAAATCCTGTATATGGATTACCAACCAGACACTATCGCTGATATTACGCCCTTCCAGCAGTATGCCGCTCTCTTTTCCCTGAATTTGATCACTGGCGAAACGGCATCGCTGCCCGGCGAAGCAGGCTGCTACTGCGGCGGTGACATTCGTGATGGGCAGTTCGTGCGTATGATGCTGGGCAGCGGCGGCTTTGACATTCGCGCCTACGATCTGGAAAACAGCAGCCTGCATGTGCTTAACGGGCTGGAACGCCTGATTTCACGCTGGGCGGCGATCTGATCATCGCTCCCGGCGGCATGCGCGCTGTCTATGCGCTGTCTCGCCCGGCGGTAGAAAATCCTGAAACTATTTTCATGCTGGCAGATATTGCGTCGGGAACGGTGCAGCAGTTAGGCGGCGCAACCACCGCGCCGCTCAGGCCGATTGGCTGGACGGATGATGGCGAAGCAGTGTTGTTGAGAAGCCGCGATCAGGATGGCACATGGCGGCTGGATGTAAAAACCGGGGCGATCACGCAGGTTGCATCGGCAACCTATCTGGGCGCAATGTTTGCAGGCTAAAAGACAGAGTACAATCTAAATTTCGCTGGCAAGATGTGATTGAAGCGCACATGACCGATACACCGATCAGCAGTATTCCCGAATTTGAACGACGCAAAGCCAAATACGAGCCGGTGTCACAGGCGCTCTACGCCATTTATGGCTACCCTCACTGGCGGCAGGCGCTGCCACCGCTGGACGAACTTATAGATTGCATCCTTAGCCAGAGCACCACCGATCTGAATCGGGATCGCGCTTTCGCCGCCCTAAAAGCACGTTTCCCTGACTGGGAATCGGCGATGACCGCGCCCGAATCAGAGATCATTGATGCGATTCGCCCGGCTGGCCTGGCCAACCAGAAAGGGCCGCGTATTCAGGGCGTTTTGCGACGCATTTATCAGGAACGCGGCGAACTCAACATTGATTTTCTCGCCGATTTAACGGTTGAGGATGCCAGAAAATGGCTGACATCCTTTGATGGCGTTGGCCCAAAAACGGCGGCTATCGTGCTTTGCTTCGCGCTTGATCGCGCCGCTTTTCCGGTAGATACCCATGTTCACCGCCTTGGTCAGCGCATCGGATTTCTGCCAGCAGGCATCAGCGCAGACAAAGCCCATCCAGTTATGGAGGCGATTGTTCCGCCTAAAGATTACTATCCCTTTCATCTCAACCTGATCTGGCATGGCCGCCAAATATGCCATGCGCGTGTTCCGGAATGTGAACGCTGCCCGCTGACTGAATATTGTGATTACTATCAAAATGGGCGGGCGGCTTTATGACTCAGGTAGATAAACCGACGGAAAAAGCAACCGCCTCAGATATTGCCAATATGCGGCATATGCTTTCACTGCTGCGCGCGCAGTTGCAAAGCGGGCAGTTGGATAGTTTATTTCTGCTGCGGCAGATCGAAAAAACCAACGCCCTGCTGGAGAAGGTAGAAGCTGATTATAAACTCGCCCGCCAGCGCGAGCGTTTTGATTCGCTTTATGAAGTCAGCCGCGTACTTGGCTCATCGCTCGATCTTCAGGTGGTGCTGGATCAGGTTATGGATGCCATTATCCGCCTGACGGGCGCTGAGCGCGGTTTTCTGATGCTGCGCGACGATCACGGTGAGGTGTCGGTCAAAGCCGCGCGTAATTTTGACCAGCAAACCCTGACCAGCGGCCAATTCAAATACAGCCGCAGCGTGGTCAATAACGTGCTGGATACCGGCGAATCGGTATTGACTACCAATGCCGCCGAAGACCCGCGCTTTAGCGCCAATGCCAGCATTGTTAACCAGATGCTGCGCAGCATTGTGGCTGTGCCGCTGCGCGTGCGCGGACGGGTGATCGGGGTCATCTATGCCGATACCCGCACCAGCGTGCAGTTCATGGATGCCAGTGTGCTGCAAATGCTGGAAGCCTTCGCGGTGCAGGCCGCTATCGCCATTGATAACGCGCAAATGTTCAGCAGCACCGATCAAAAGCTGGCAGCCCGCGTGGAAGAATTGCAGCAGCTTCGGCGTATTGACCTGCTTTTGAACGAAACGCTGGATGCCACCAAAGCCATACATATCACGCTTGATTCCGCCTGCCGTCAGGTGAACGCGGAAGTCGGCCATCTGGCAATGATGCAGGATGGCAAGTTCCCTGCCGTATATCACCACGGCCTGTCTGCGGATGAAACCCAGCCGATCTACCTTGAAAAAGTATTTCCGCAAGTTGCTGAAGTCGTTGAAACCCGCAAGGCGGCCATCATCAATCAGGGAAAACACGGCCTGTTGATCGTGCCTATCGAGCGGGAACAGCGCGTCATCGGCGTGATTGTACTGCGTCGTGATGGAACCTTCACGCCCGACGAGCAGGAAACGGTAGAGCGCATCGCCGCCCGCGCCGCCAATGCTATCGAAAACGCGCGGCTGTATTCTGCGGTGCAGCAGGCGGATCGCGCTAAAAGCGAATTTGTTGGCGTGGTTGCCCACGATCTTAAGGTTCCGATGACCAGCATCCTCGGCTATGCCGATCTGGCGCTGATGGACGACAAGATACCTGAACCGCAGGCTACTTACATCAACCGCGTGCGCGATACGGTGCGCCGTATGGAAAATCTGGTGGGCGATCTGGCGGATATCAGCCGCATTGAAAGCGGCCACTTCCTGATGGAAGAATCTACCGTCAGCGTGGAGCGCATCGTGCAGGCGGCGCGTGAATCCACAATGACGCAGATGAAGGCTCGCAAGCATCATTATGTTGAACAGATCGCGCAGGAATTACCCGCCATGCGCGTGGATTACTACCGTTTGCTGCAAGTGCTGACCAACCTGCTGAGCAATGCCTATAAATACACGCCGGATGGCGGCACGATCACCCTTAGAGTGGAGCGTGATCCACTCAAAAGTAATCGCATTCAGTTCAGCGTTGCCGATACAGGCATCGGCCTTTCAGCGGAAGCGCTGCAAAAATTAGGCACTAAGTTCTGGCGTGCCGACGATGAATTTACCCGCTCACAGCAGGGGTCAGGACTGGGCTTTGCCATCACCCGCAGCCTTGTTGAACAGATGGGAAGCCAAATTCAAATACAAAGCGCCGTCGGGCGTGGCAGCAGTTTCACCTTCAGCATAGCAATGGATAAGGGAAATGAAAAATGAGCGATGCGCTAGAGCAGGCACAGCGGTTGGTTGATGAATTGCTGGCGGCCGCCCGCAGCGGCGCCATTATTCCGGTGCGCTTGCCGGGGCAGATTGAAGCTATTCAACAGGCGCTGATACAGGCAAAGGCTGAAGCAGCGGCGCCGCCCGCTTCAGCGGTAAAGCCTGCCGATGATTTTGACAAAGAAGCATTTCTGAAAGATCAGGCGGGCTTTTTCGGACATTCCATCCATGAATTACGTACACCCATGACCAGCGTTCGCGGTTACACCGATATGATGATCGGCATGGGCGGCCTGACGGACATGCAAAAGCAGTTTATGGAAGTTGTGCGGACTAACGCCCGGCGCATGGAATCGCTGATGCAAGACGTGGCCGATATGAACAAGCTGCGCGCTGGCACGCTGAAGATGTCTCCCAAAATGGACATGTTCAAAAATATCGCGGGCATCACCGAAAAAGCCATGCAGCCCACTGCCGAACAGCTAAACCGCAAGCTGATCTTTGATATTCCTTCGGGACTGCCTTTACTCGATCTGGATGGCGATATTCTGGCGCGCGCGCTGAACAAACTGGTCGAAAACGGTTTGCGCTACCATGAAGGCGATAACGGCGAATGTACGGTTAGCGCGGCGGCCGACGGCAGCACGCTGGTGATCACCATAAAGGACAACGGCATCGGCATCACCCCGGAAGACATGGAAAAACTTGGCACGGTCTATTTCCGTTCTGAAAACGAACTGGTGCGATCATACAAGGGCAGCGGCCTCGGCGTGCCAGTGGCAATGGGTATCGTTAAAGCTATGGACGGCGAGATCAAGTTTGCGAGCGAGCCAACCGTAGGCACAACCGTCACGCTGCGCCTCAAAGGGATGAGCTAAATATTTTTCAGGAAAAATTCGTGCTTTTCTTCCATGTGATGCAGCCGC
>LMZS01000083.1 GCA_001567085.1 Chloroflexi bacterium OLB15 | reverse complement strand
CGCAGACATAGCAAAACCGGTACGCTGCTGCCATGCCGCCAGCGCCTGTGCTGCGGCCAGCGCTGGAGGGATGAAATACTGCGGCACATCCTGATTCAGGGTAGGGCGCTCTGCCACCAGACCAGACTGGTGGTTTGCGCGGGCGTGATAGCAGATGGCCGCTGAACCTGCGCGGGAACCCGTTGCTGCACAGGCGCAATGGACATCGGCGGGGGCGCGGGTTCAGCTTCTGGTAACGTTGGCGGCGCTTCTGGCAGCGTAGGCGGCGGTGCGCTAGCGCTTTGCTGGCGAAATTAGGCGGCCTGTGCTGCGTAATTAGCGGCGGGCTGCGAATTGCTGAGATAGGTTGGCGGTGGCGGTTGGGGAGGCTGCGCCCCAGTACGCTGTAGCAGCGCCGCGCGCTGATCCTGCATCAACTTTTTGAATATGCTGCTTGGTCAGTGGGCCGCGCAGGTAGCTCATAGTTTGACGGGTTTTGAAGATGTATGGGCTGTTGGGGTCGTGTACGTCGCTCAGGATGAAGGTGCGCGGCTCAAGATCAGAAATGAGCGAGTCCAGCGCTTTGAGATTGATCTCATCATTGGTGTTCGACATGGATTGCAAGCCAGCCATCAGGCGCTGCTTGTCGTTATCGGTATTCAGCCGCCCGATAAACCACGTGCCGGTGTTGCTTAAGCCTTTGTAATCCAGATCGCCGGGGTTCTGCGTTGCCAGCATCAACCCCAGCCCAAAGGCGCGCGCCTGTTTGAGCAGACGCAGCAGCGGCGCTTTGGTTGGCGGGTTGAACGGGTAGGGCGGAAAGTAGCCATACATTTCGTCAATATAGAGCAGGGCGCGCAGGCTGGTGGTGCCGCTGAGGGTACGCATCCAGCTAATCACGTTTTCCAGCAGCAGAGTCATCACAAATTGGCGTTCAGCTTCGCTCAGGTGCGCCAGATACAGGATGGAAACGCGGGGGCGGCCGTCGCTTTGGTACAGCAGTTTTTGCACATCCAGCGGCTCGCCGCTGAGCCATGCCTGAAAAGAGGGCGCGGCGAGGATATTGTTCAGGTCGGTTGCCAGTTTGGAGCGCTGTTTTGCCGAAAGATAGTCATCTAAGGGGAACACGCCAAGCTGTTGGAAGGGCGGCTCTTGCACTTGCTTGACGATATCTTGCAGCGAGAGATCGTTGCCACGTGACCATGCGTATTCAAAGATGTTGGAGATCAAAACGTGTTCTTTATCTTGCACCGGCGCTGAATTGCGCCCGATCAAGCCGAGCAGGGCGGTGACGATGCCGCTGATTTCTTCGCGGTATTCTTCTTCGTTGCCTGCCCATCCCTCTTTTGGCGCTTTAAGCGAGGCCAGAATGCTCACCGGCAGACCTGCTTCTGAACCGGGGGTGTAAACACTGACCTGCGCCGCGTGTTTCAGCCACAACAGGCGTTCCGGCGCGATGCTCCAGTTATTCAGTTCGTCGCGCCATGTACGCGCTGTTTTTGCGGCGAATTGGGGAATATCCATATTCGCGCGGCGGGCATCATCTACATTTACCCAGGGTTCAAAATCACCCGGCTGTAGATTGGGGAAATTCAATGCCAGATTGGTGATGTCGCCTTTCGGATCAATCACAATCGCTGGAATATTGTCCAGCGCCGCTTCTTCCAGCAGATTGATACACAACCCGGTTTTGCCGCTGCCGGTCATTCCTACCACAATGGCATGGGTCGTTAAATGCCGCGAATCGTAATAGACCACATTATTTGTCTCGCTTTTTGTGGCCGGATTGAACTGCCGCCCTAGATAAAACGTGGTTGGCGCTTCAATAAAAGGCATTTGTTTGCAGTCCTTCTGCGCTGCGATACCAGCGCCGTTAGTTACAGGCGATGCCGGTCGGGATCACGGCTTCCTGCCACCTACGATTGAACTCAGTCAGGTACTGGCTGGCGAGTAAGGGATCAGAGATGATGATCAGGTTTTCATCATTGGAATCGGCGGCGTTATTTGAGAAATTGAACGAGCCGAGCGCGACTGTAGTTTCATCAATGATGAATACTTTATGATGCATGACGAACGGGTTGCCATCTTGCCGCACGTCCAACCCGGCGCAGAACAACGGGGGCAGGGCAGCAAATTGCGTGGTGCTGCCTGTCGTCTCAAAAATGCCTTCAACGGAAACGCTCGCTCGGCTAGTTCGAGCAGGGTATCGCGCAAATCTGCGTGGGTGAAAGAGAACGCCATAAAGCGAACTGAATGCTGCGCTTGCGAGACGGCGTTGACCATGCCCGGCATCGGATCATCTTCCGGCCCCATGAACAGTTGAACCGGGATGCCGTCTAGCGTGAACGCGGGTGACAGGGTGTTGCGCGGCGAAGTTGGGCCGAAACGCCCTTCGATGAACATCTCGTTGAACTCTGCCTGATAGTCGGCTACGGCATCTTGGGAACGCAGGAACAGGGTGTTGTTATTGTTCCGGTAGGTGTCGTTGACGGTGAAGTTCCATGAGCCGGTCACAACGGCGGTGCCGTCCAGAATCATGAATTTGTCGTGCATCAGCGCGGTGCGTGTATCAGTTGCAATCGGGATGCCCGCCGCCTGCAACTGGTGCAGGGTGGTTTTGTCGTCTTCTAAGCCGTCTTCGTTATCGGTGACCACGCGAACCCGCACGCCACGCTGCCGCGCCGCGATCACCGCTTCGGTGATTGCCGGATTGTTAAATTCGTAAGCCGCAATATCCAGCGTGCTTTGCACGTTGTTGATCGCTTCAACCAGCGCAAGATCAATGCCGCCAACATAAGAGGCAGGGTCACGGCTGCCGCTAGGCGCGGTGAAATATACCTGCCAGAAATCATGTTCAGCGCCCCAGCCCAGCGGAAGGTAATCTGCTCAACCAGCGCAGCAGGATCAACTGTAGCCACGCTGGCGCTGGCGGTTACGTTAATCGGCGGCGTCGTGAGCGTTAAAGTCGCCGGGCTGGTGGCTGTGCTGGTGTTGGTGGGCGGCTGCGTCGGGGTGGGGGTTTGCGATGATTGTTGCCCGGCGCAGTTGCCTGCGATCAGCAGGATCACCGCCACAATAGCGGCAAGAATAACCTGCAATGCTGGCGGCGCTTTTGGATTTTTAGATGCTGCGGATTGCGATGTTGTTCGCCGTTTACTCACGCGGATATAGCCTTTGTGTGATATTGCGACGATCTAGGCTTCGTCGTCATCTGATAATGCTTTGTCTAAATTGTTCAGCCAACTACGCCAGCCCCTAAAATCGCTGCCCGCTTCTTCCGCAGGGGGTTCCTCTGTAGGCGCTTTTTGCGCGGGTGTTTCTGGCGCTGGCGTCTCTTGCTGCGCCGCCTGTGCTGGTACTGCTTTTTCCGGCTTGAGCTGGGTTAGCAGCGCGCCCATATAAGCGGATGGCTGTGCAGCGCTGGCAGTAATTGGCTCGTCAGGCGGTGCCAGCCCCAACGTTTGAGCCGCCGCGCGCAGGTCATCAAGCTGCTGCTGGTGGGCATCGGCTTCAACATAGCTGCGCTGACCAACGAAGCGATTCACCTTCTTGATCAACTGGCGAAGTTGTTTGGTTTTCGCCTCGAACTCTTCTTCGTTAGCCCCTGCTGCTTCTAGTTCATGAGCCATTCCGGATGCCCACTCGAATAGCGGCGCGGCTTCCTCATCTGTCAGGTCTTCGCGCAGGTCAGCATCTTCATAGAGAGACTGGGTGAAGGCTTCAGATTTACTCACTGCTCATTCCCCGTTGAAATTGTGTCACTCAGTTTGCATATAGGGGCGCAATAGATCGGCAATTTCTGTGAAATGCTCCGCTTCTGCCAGATCAATCGGCATTTTGCCGTTGAAATCCAGCGCATACGGATTGGCGTCATGTGCCAGCAGCCAGCGCACCATTTCCAGATGCCCGCTGCCTACGGCGCCGTGCAGGGCGGTGTTTCCCCCTTCACCCGCGTTTATGTCTGCGCCCGCTGCCAGCAATTTTTCAGCAATCGCGATGTTATTGCCGATAGCCGGAAAGAACATAAGCGGAATTTCATGGGCGCCAGTGGCCTGTGCCGCTGATGGATCCTCCGCCAAAATCGCGTTTACATCATCTTCAAAACCCATCATTGCCGCCGTACAAATATCCAGCACCGCGCCTTGATCCAGCAAGTATTGGGCAATTTCGCGCTGTCCAGTGTGCGCGGCAGCTTGAATCGGCATTTCCAGCCACTCTGCGCTTTCATTGAGCAGGCCGGGTTCTTCAGCCAGCATTTCTTTCACTTTGGGCAGATCATGGTGCGCGGCCACAACGAACGCATTGATCGTTTCCTGAGAAATAGTTTCGCTCATAGGATTCCCTCCGGGAGATTTGTGTAAGAGAGATGGCCTAACTCCCTAGAGTTTAGACCATTCGTTCTTAATCCACAAACCGCAGCTCTTAAAGAAGCGCGTGGCGAATTTAGCGCGGGCGCGAAACGCAGCAGATTAATGCGCAAATTTCCCTGTTTTACCCTCTGTGAAACGCCCTGTTTGTGCGAAATAATGCCGACTCAACTATAGTTGTAGAAAAGTGCCGCCTTGAGGGATCAAGATGCTGAAACGACACATCATTTTGCTGCTTACTTTCGTGCTGCTGACGATTGGCTCAACCGCCTATGCCCAGCCTGTGCTGCCAGATTTCAGCGGCGATTATGCTTTTTATACCGAGCACACTAACGCTGTTGGAAAGCGTGAAGGTGAGGTGCTTTTTCTCGATCCGTTCGATGTTGTCACCGCCGTGCCTGTGCCTGCCGGATTTTATCCAGATACATATACCGGAAGAACAGATGACGGATCGCCGCTGCTGACCAATTTAGTGACCTCGCCAGATGGCCGCTTTCTGGCTGGAACATTTCAACTGATGGAAGTAGAACAAACGCTGCCAATCGTGATTGCCGATCTTGCAGCTAACACCTGCTGCGTCACGCTTTCCCCGCTGCAAGAGTCGGTCTCTGCGTATAGTTTGGGAGGCTTTGAGCCAGAAACCAACGTGCTGGCTTATTCCTATGTGGGGTATGTCAATGTAAGCTCTGATTCCTTCAGACAGAAGGGGGGCATGGCAGCCGCTGATCCTGAAACGGGCGACATCATCGCGCAGATGGATATGGCAGTGGCGACTGGCGCGCCTGATCCTGCATCTGCGCCCCCGTGGGCGATGATGGGCGGTTGGCAGGATGGTGCTGCTTACTTTACGCCTAGCTGCTATGCCTGCGAAGGCGTGATTCAGGCGGAACGGATGTTGTGGAACCCGTTTTCCAATGAAGTAGATCGCTCCACCGGCGTGTATTTCAGTATTTTCGGGGATCGGCTGGCTTCAACAGGTGAATTTCTGGTGTGGACGCAGGTGCCCGGCCTGCCTGCCGACCCAACCGAAGGGATGTTTCCGGTGCCGAACGCGATTGTGTATCAGGCGGATGGGGTGCTGCCGCCGTTTGGCACATCATTCAGTGGCGCGGTGGTGTACAGCGATCCAACGACCCTGAACTTGAGCGGCGGGGCGCACTGGGTTCAAAACGGGGCGCAGTATCTGGTGACGCCTGACGGGGATATCTGGACGCTGGTCAATCGCGATGGCACGCGTATACCGATCAGCGGCATGACGAACAACGTATTTTATACGGGTACGCCTAACGGCTGGATTGGTTCGGCGCGGGTAGGCACAGGCCATGTATTGACGCGCTACACGCTTGAAGCGGGAAGCATCATCAATCAAGCCTTTACCATCACCGAAGATGGCAGCCCATTTGCCCCCGGCGGCTATCGTATCACTTACGCGCCGCCGCTGGCTGGGACGGGCTTCCCCGCGCCGCAGCCCATCCCGATTATTCCGCCTGTGCCAACGGCAGCGCCTTCAACGACCAATATTCCCTGTGCAGGGTTTATTCCAATGCTATCGCCGGGGATTCACGCACAGGTGACGCCGGGCGACCCGAACAATATCCGATCTGGCCCGACGACCTCAGCGGCAGTGATCGGGCAGATTCCCGGCGGGCAGATCGTGTCGGTGGTTGCAGGGCCATACTGCGCGGAAGGAATCGGCTTCTGGTTGGTGGAATTTAACGGGATTACAGGCTACACCGCTGAGGGCAGGGGCAGCACTTACTATATGTTCCCGTTGGGGTAGGTTGAAGCGCGTTACGAAAAGGGCGCGGCACGCTGCGCCCCGGAGTCTCAAACGCTAAAGGTGTTAGGATACCTGCACGTTGAGCAGCTCATAGACGATAGCGGTTTGCTGGCGGCCTTTAACTTTTAGCTCGCCCAAAGCCTGCACCTGCACCTGATCGCTTACGCGGGCAACAGTGTGTTCTTCGATCAGAATCTGACCGGGGCGTGCTGCTTCCTGTAAACGCTTGGCAACGTTGACTGCATCGCCAACGGCGGTGTAATTCATGGCGACATCGGTGCCGATATAGCCGACCACTGCTTCACCTGAATGAATGCCTGTGCTGAACGAAAGCCCATCGCCGCGCTGCCCGGCAAGCTGGCGGGTGGCATGTTGCAAAGTGAGCGCCGCTTCTAAGGCTGACTGTACATGGTCAGGCAGTTCGTTGGGCGCATTGAAGATCGCCATAATGCCATCGCCCATATATTTATCCAGCGTGCCGCCGTAAGACATGATGGTATTCGCGGCAAGGCTAAGATAGTCGTTCAGCATTTCGACAACACGCTCTGGCGGCAGCTTTTCGCTGTAGGCTGTGTAGCCGCGAATATCGGTGAACAGGATAGTGATTTCGCGGCGGTTGCCACCCAACCGCAATAAGTCTGGATTTTCAAGAATCTGATCAACCACCTGCGGCGGCACAAAACGCTGGAACAGAGTGCGAATACGCCCTTTTTCGTTTTCTTTTTGCTGGCGAAGCTGCTCCACCGCGCGCGAATTCTGGATCGCAATCGCGGCATAGTCAGTGAGCGTGGAAAGCAGCGCCGTTTGGTGTTTGCTGAAGCCTCGCTGCCGCGCGCGCACGCCCAGCACGCCGATGATTTCATCGCGCAAAACCAGCGGCGCATAAGCGAAGGAAAGCTCGTTGCCGCTGCCGGATCGTAAAACTGGCTGCCCGTGCTGTACGACGCGCATCGCCGCCGCGTCATTGGCTTCAAAATTGGCAGGTTCGGCACGCTGCTGACCGCCGCGTTTCATCGCCTGGCAGAGCAGATGATTTTGCACCACGATGTGCAGATAGCCTTCATCCGCGCCAGTCAGGCGGACGGCGGCATCCACGATGCGCGGCAGCAGTTCTTCAATACTCATCAGCGCGGTCACGCTTTTACCCACGCTGTGCAGCACATTCAGTTCTTGCAGGCGGCTTTGCAGCTCGCGGTTGGCGGCAATTAGGCGCTCGGTTAGCGCATCTTTTTCGCGGATCAGGCGCACATTGCTCAAAGTGCGCTCGATAGCCACGATCATTTCTTCAACCGTGAAGGGCTTGGCGATGTAGTCTTGCACGCCGAGACGATAGACCTCTACCGCCACTTCTTCCGAGCCGTAGAAGGTCATCAGAATGACGGGGATGTTGTAGCCCATCTCTTGCATGTGCTGAAGCATCTCAACGCCGTTCATGCGCGGCATCTGATAATCCAGCAGGATCATGTCGGGTTTATGCTCAGCGATCAGTTTTAAGCCTTCGCTGCCATCGCGGGCAGTGAGGGCTTCATAACCATATGGCTGCAACACGTATTCGACGATGAAATCGCGGTTTTCCTGCCCGTCATCCACAACCAGGATGCGTTCGCCAGCCAAGTTTTGCCTCAATGGGTGCTATGAACACTCTCTTCAGTATAAAGGATGCGCGGTTAATGAAACATGACTTTGGGGAAAAATTCAGAACTCTGGGACATAAGTCCCGAACCTTATTGAGCCGCTGGAATAGGCGATATCTTTAGCTCTGACTAAAATATATGGTTGGAATTGCAGTCCTGTGTGATGCCTGACACACGCTGTTCTTATCGGAAAAATAAAACGGCGTGGCTTTTGAGACCACGCCGTTTCTGAACTACGATGCTGCCTTACGTTTAGCGCATACCGCCCATTTGCCCCACGCCTGTTACCGTATCCGTGATGGTAACGCTGCTGAACAGGTCGCCGGGCGTATAGGTGCCATCAGCATATAGGCCGTCGGTTGCCGTGCCGTCTGAAGTGCCGCCGTAGTAGATGTCATAGGTCACGCCCTGCGCTAAGTCCGGTGACGAGAACACGACGGACTGGAACGTTTTAGCAGGGGCAAAGGTCAGCACTTCTTCGCCCTCACTGGTCTGAATGTGAACCAGCGTATTAGCGCCCATTGCGGTGGCGTAGTTGATCAGCAGTGAGAATTGGCTGGATGAGGCGCTTGGCGCTTGCGCCATTCCTGCGCTGCCCGTAGCGACCAGCAGGCCGCCGCTGATTTCAAATGTGCCGTCGTAGTCTATTGCGCCGTTGTCGAAGGCAGTTGGCCCGTTTACAAGCACTACGCCGCCGGTCATTTCGATGGAGCCGTTCGCGTCCAATCCGTCGCCTTCAGCATTGACCACAATATAGCCGCCGTTGATGTGAAGGTAATATGGGCTGGTGGAAGTGGTGCCGAAACCACCCTGCATCATGCCGCCTTGCCCCGGCGGTGCCATCATACCGCTCTGCCCTAGACCCATCATACCGCCCTGTCCTAGACCCATCATGCCACCGGGTGGCTGGTTACCAAAACCACCCTGCTGCCCTTCGGCGGGTACTGCGGCTGCGATTTCGGTAGTGGTTTCAACCGTCGTTTCAGTCGTCGTTGTCGTGTTATCTGGCTCAGAGACATTGATGCCATCATCGGTGGAAACGATGTGGATTTCGCCGTCATTGATTACGATAAAACCGCCCTCAATGCCTTCTTCCGAGTTCAGAATGTTGATGCTGCCATCGTTGATAGTGAGGTTGTATTCTGAATGGATGCCATCGCCAACTGCGGTGATCACCAATTCGCCAGCGTTCATGGTGAAGTCAAAATCAGATTGCACGCCATCGTCGCCCGCGTTGATCACGTAGCTGCCGCCGTTAATCAGGATCAGGCTTGCTTCCTCATTGCTGGATTTCAGGCCATCACCTTCGGTTGAGTTCAGGGCAAATACGCCGCCGCTAATATCAATAGAGTCGTTTCCCCGAATAGCATCATCCACCGCGTTCACGGTGATCACCGGGCTGCCGCTGATGATGAGATCGTCGTCGGTGCTGATGCCATCCGCGTAATTGGCGGTCACCGTCAGGCTGCCGCTGCCTTCAATGGTCAGATCGACGTTGCTAAACAGCGCGGCATCTGGCTCATCTTCTTCAGCGCTGGCATAAACGTAGGTCGCGGCATCGCTGAGCGAATTTTCGCTGCCTTCAGCCAGTATCACGGTAACTGCGGCTGCGCTTTGCGCATAAATCGGCGCGCTGGTTGAGCTGCTGATGGTTACGCCGTTAAGGATCAGGCTTACTTCTGCATCTTCAGGCGCATTAACCAGCACTTGCCCATCATTGAGCGTGCCGCTTAGCGTGTAGGTGCCTGCTTCGGAAATGGTGATAATGCTGCCTTCAACCGCTGCGCCAGTGCCAGCCACCTCTGCCGAATCGCCATTTAAGGTGATCAGCGTGGCTTCATCCTGTGCGCTCACGATTCCAATGCTCGACAGTCCGACTACAACTGCCATCAGGAGTCCTGCTAATGGTCTGGATTTCATAGGATTACCCTTCATGCTTTATACCGCGCATCAATGCGCTTAAATCAACTGCTTTAAAGATAAAGGGGGGATGTTCAGAAGTCGTTTAGAAGGTATGAATTATTTATTGTTATGGCCGACTTATGGCATAGCCCAATGAATTGGAATAATATTTAGTTGAACATTACGCTATTTGTTGGAGGGTATGGAAATGAATAACGCACCAATGAGTACCCAGGACATAAAGAGCGAGATTCAGCGCTCGTGGTGGATGTGGTTGGTATGGGGAATCGCCGCCGTGATCGTCGGTGTTCTTCTGATAACGCAGCCTGTGATCACAGGGCTGAATATCGTGATCTTTATCGGTTTCTGGTGGATTGTTTCCGGCGTGATTGACGTGGTGACCGCCATAATCAACCGGCGGGGGCCGTGGGGATGGTTCATCTTCACTGGCATCATCAGCGTTCTCGCTGGCATCATCTTCGTAACCCGCCCGATCATTAGCGGGGTGATCACGCTGCAAATTATTTATCTTACCCTTGCTTTCTCGTTCATTTTTACCGGCATCGTGCGTATTTTTGCCGGGTGGCGTAATCACTTTGGGATTGGCTACACCTGGACGTGGGGCAGCCTGCTGGTAGGCATTATGCTGGTGGTGCTTGGCGGCTTGATGCTGTTTAATTCCGACGACGCAGCTTTCTTAACTGTGCTGTCGATGGCCGCCATTCTCGCAATTACCTCTGGCGTGATGTCTATTCTTTTCGGTTTCCAGGTGCGTTCACTGAAGTAAACGCGAAGGATTAGGGACAAAGCAGGGCGTCATTTTGTTTGGCGCCCTTTTTGATTCTCAGGTTTCGGAAACGCGGCTGGTATAGCGATACGCCAGCAAAATCGGGATGAAAGTGATGGTGATCACCACAATCGCCGCCACGTTGGTCACGGGGCGGTCACGCGGGCGGGGAAGCTGATTGAAAATCCAGATGGGCAGGGTTTGCTGCTGCCCTGCGGTGAAAGTGGTGACAATGATTTCATCAAACGAGAGGGCAAACGCCAGCATCGCGCCAGCCAGCAAGGCAGTGGCAATGTTCGGAAAAATCACGTAGCGGAAAGTTTGCCACGACGATGCGCCTAAATCCATTGAGGCTTCAATTTGCGTATGCTGGGTGCGCCGCATCCGCGCGATCACGTTGTTGTATACGGTCACGATGCAGAATGTGGCATGGCCGATGATGATCGTCCAGATGGTGAAATTCACGCCAAGAAGGCTCATTGAAGAACGTAGGGCGATACCGGTGACGATGCCGGGTAAGGCTATCGGCAGCACGATCAGCAAAGACAGCGCATCACGCCCGAAAAAGCTGCGGCGATGTACAGCCAGGGCGATCAGCGAACCCAGCACCATTGCGATCAGCGTGGCGATCAGCGCAACTTGCAGCGAAAGCCCCAGCGCGCGCCAGAAATCAGCCCTTTCAAACAGAACGCCGAACCAGCGGGTAGTAAGCCCCGGAGGGGGGAAGGTGTAGGCGGCCTCCTCAATGGTGAAAGCATAAAGGATGATCACCAGAACCGGCACATTCAGAAAGGCCAGCGCGGTCATGGCCGCGAGTTTTAAGCCCAAAGAGGGACGGCTTTCGCTGTGGCTAGAGCGCATCGAACGCTCCTAATTTACGGGCGGCTAACAGATAAATGATCATGATCAGGATCGGGACGACGGTAAAAGCTGCGGCCAGCGGAATATTCCCGGCGGTGCCATAAAAGGTATAGACCGCGCCGCCGATGAAATAGCTGGAATTACCGATGATCTGGGGGATGATGTAATCGCCCAGGGTTAGCGAAAAGGTGAAGATTGATCCGGCGACAATGCCAGGAAATGCCAGCGGAAAAATGACTTTTCGGAAGGTGGTGCCGGGTCGCCCGCCCAGATCGCTTGATGCTTCGATCAACGACTTCGGCACTCGCTCCAGCGACGCGGTAACTGGCAAAATCATATACGGCAGCCAGATATACACGAACACAATGAACATTCCGAGAAAAGAGAATGACAGCGAAGAGCCGCCGATCACAGGCACGCCTAAAATCGCGTCCAGCACGCCGCGTATGCCCAGTGTGTTAAACACCCACGAAATGATGCCTTCATCGGCAAGGATTAGCTTCCATGCGTATACCCGCACCAGATAACTTGACCACAGCGGCAGCATCACGCCGAGATACAAAACGCTGCGCGTTCGCGGTGAGGCATAACGGGCGAAGTAGTAAGCCAGTGGGAAGGCGATGATCGCACAGGCGACGGTCACCACTGCGGCCATGATGACGGTGCGCAGGAAGATATCAATGTTGGCTGGGGTGAGCAGGGCTTGATAAGTAGACAGCCCAAATTCGCGTACAACCCTGCCGCTAAACGGGTCTAGCCGGAAGAAACTTTGCGCCAGCATCGCACCAATTGAGCCGAGATAGATGACCAGCAGCCATAGCAGCGGCAGCGAAAGCAGCGCGAATAGGGTCAGATTGGGGTGACGGTAGAAAAACGACGAGATGCGCCGCCAGAGGGTTTGTTTTGGCATCGGCGGGCGGGTGGTGGTAGGTGGGTTCGCGGCAGTCATCGGCGCACGCTATACCTGTACGGGGCGTTCACTATCCAGCGCCCATGCCAGCAAAATCCGCTCCCCACGTGAATTATGGGCTGCCCAATGTTGGCTGTCGCGGTTTTGCTCGATCACGATCACGCTGGCGCCGCTATCAAGCTCCACCAGATAACGTGTGTTCATGCCCAGATAGATCACGTCCTTGAGCACGCCTTGCGCTGTGCGTGAGTCCGGCGGTGTGGGCGCGCTGGCAGGTAGCATTTGAATCCGCTCAGGGCGCACTGTGAAAGGCTGATCGCTTCCGCTCAGGGCGCGGGCTGCATCGCCCGTAAACAAGTTGGACGTGCCGACAAACCCGGCGACAAACGCGGAAGCTGGCTGTTCGTAAACTTCGGCAGGCGTCCCGATTTGCTCAAGGTGGCCTGCGCTAAAAATGGCGATCCGGTCGCTCATCGTCAGCGCTTCTTCCTGATCGTGGGT
>LMZS01000082.1 GCA_001567085.1 Chloroflexi bacterium OLB15 | reverse complement strand
CACCTGTGCAGCCTTCACAGCCCTATGCCCCAACGGGCGCATCTCAGCAGTATCCGCCATATAGCCCATCGCAACCATACGCCCCATCTACAGGCTACACGGGGGCGCAGCCGTCCTCACCGTATGGCGCGCCTTCCGCCTCAATGCCGGCGCAGGTGCCGCAGGGAACGGGTTATGGCGAGTATGATCCTTACGCCATTCGTGAGGAAGGGCAAAATAATACAGCGCGCTTTGTCTTAATCGGGTGCGCGCTGCTCTCTATTCTATGCTGCTGCTCTACGATTGTTGGGGCGGTTGCTGTAGATCAGTTGTGCCTGTGGAGTCGGCTGCCAATCATTTACCCGATTTTGCAATCTCTCGGCTATGTTTCGATGTGCTAGCGCGTTGAGATTGGCAGCAGCGTAACCGGATCGCCCACAGCGATCATCCCGCCTTCAATCACCTTTGCCATAACGCCGAGCGCGACATTATCGCGCTCGGTTTGTTGTATGGCTTTGAACCGGCTGCATCCAGTGCGGCGCCCGGTCACTTCAATCAGCGTTTCACCAAGCCGCAGCCGCGCGCCTATTTCTAGCGACGCCAGATCAATCTCGCTCACGATAAGGTGTTCCCCTAGCTGGCCGGGATCAGTTTTATAACCCTGATCCCGCAGCTTATTTGCGTACGCCTGATCGATGAGATTCAACTGCCGTCTTGGGTGCCCGGCCCTAACATCGCCTTCCACTCCAAATCCGGCGATCAGCCGCACAGCCCTGACCATCACCCGCGAAAAACCAACCGGCACACCCGGTTCATCCGGCTTAATACAGATGCTGATGATCTCTGGCTTGCTCATTCCTACGCCTCATTTTCAGCACACGCGCAATCAGATCGGGCGAATCCGCACGGTATGCACCGCCTGATCTGGATCGTGCCGCACGCGCAGCGTTAGCGCCGCTGAATCTATCTCATAGCTGCCATCGGAAAGCTCTACCGTATAACCATTTGAATACTGGTAATCTGGCACAAAGATTTCGGTTGGCGCGCTCACCGCCGGATCATGGCGGAATTCAAGTTCAAATATTCTGGTTGCCATATCAAACCGCATTTGCAGCGGTTCACCCGCAATCTTTCGGGCATATGGCCGCACAATCGCTTTCAGCCCCCGCCCACCAGAATGGATATCGTCACTATCCTGCTGATCGCGGCTAAAAATGGACAGGTCTTCATCGTTCCACATATCGCCGCGCGCATTAGTATTATCGGCGGTGTAATTCCAGATTGTGCAGTTCAGCAAATTGGCGTCCATCGCATCATAATAAAGATCTAAGGCCTGCTCATGCGCCGAAAAATTACCATCGCTATAAGCGCGCTTCTCATCCAGATCAAATGGAAGGCCAAATTCGCCGATCAATGTGGGAATACCCCCCATTTGATCGGTCGCCACCTGCTTCAAGTGTTTCAGTTGATCGTAGGTCGCCTGCACAAGAATGCCCTCGCCCCTTTCCGCCTTCATGGTTGACCAATCAATCACCATATCCGGGTCAAATGTCTTGGTCATCAGCGTCACCACGTCATACCAGTGGGTGGCGTTCACAGCTTGCGGGGGGTCATCGTTTCCCCAATTCAGATGTTCGCCGCCGGGCGCGCCTTCAATAAACAGGATTGCTTCCGGATCAACCGAACGAATTTCCTCGATGAAGCGCTTCACAAACGGTTTCATATAATCATTGGCCGCGCTCACCGGCTTGCCATCATGGTAAGCAAAATAATCAGGGCGCAGCAAACGCGGCGATCCGCCCTCATCTGTCCATACGCCGTTTTGCTTCCACACACATTTGTGCCCCGGAAGCCATAACTGGCTGCCCTCAGAATTGAGCAGCGCTGTACCTATTGGGGCAGGATTGCCCTGCTGATACACATCTACATTCTGCGGATAGCCAGAAGCCAGCAGCATCCCCTGATAAGCTGTTGGCATTTCGCCCATTCTGATGAGGCCTAAAGTGGAATTCAGGTCTTTGCAGCCAATATAACCGGCAGCAGGTTCATTCAGGCTGTCATAACCGGCAACATTGGGCAGGCCTTTCAGCCGCATCGCCACCTGTTTCACCGCATTGATATAGTGGCTTTGCAAAAATTCCTGAGCAGAAACACCATTAATTTTCGTGGCTGGCGCAAAATCGTTTCCAGCGAAAAATAGCGTGAACATCGTTGCCGAGCCTAATTTGGCATTATTGGTCGGCCAGATCATGCGCGGAAACGGATCGCCGTAAGTTTGATGGCTGATAGCCGCCCCTGTTGTGGCAAGTCGGGTCAAATCCATGCCCACCGCTTCCAGAGTCCAGCCGGGCGCGCCATCGCCACCCGTCCAGCGGCTCCAAACATCTTCATGGGGATCAATAAACACGCTGATATCGTAATCAGCCGCTTTCTTGACCACAGCATACACGTAATCAAGATAGGCTTCGTCGTAGCGCCCCGGCCCCTCATGTTCTATCGCTTCCCACGTAATCAGGAAGCGTAAAAAGGTCATGCCCCATGCCCTCAGCCGTGAAAGATGTTCATCGGCTTCTTCTAACGGGAATGGCCTTCCTACAAAAGAAACATTCCGGTGATCGAAGAATCCTGCTTTACGATACGTTGCCCCATCAGGCGTAAATGGCACTTTTGAACTGCCGCTGAGATTTGCGCCGCGAAGAATGAGCGTCCGGCCTTCAGCATCTTTAAACCAGATTCCATTTGTTCGCATCATGCACCTGTTTCTGCACAACCCTGATCAATTGATCGAAATTGTAGCCTACAAAGCTTCAATCGTTTATTGTACCTACGACAATTGCAAGCCTGCGCTTCGCCCCATATACTTCACCTGAATACTTCCATTAACTGGAAATACCATGCCTATCGTTGTCATTTTCATTTTCGGCGCGGTGGTCATCGGCAGCGGGGCAATGCTTGCTCCGGCATGGCCGACGAAACACCCACGTATTGGCTTAAACGCCGCCCTCGCGCTGGCGCTGGTGGTGGTTGGCGCGATGTTCTGGGCAGATTTGTTCGGCTGGAACACGCTTGTCATTGACTATCTGTTATTCGCTCTCGTCACCAGCATTTTTCTATTTGGCACCCTCTCTTTCGGTCAGAAACGCGCCGAAAAGAAAGGTGAAGAACTTCTCGATAAAGATCAGGGCTGGCCAGGCCCCGGCGATCTCCTCTTTTTCGCGCTGATCGCGGTCATCTTCATCGCGCCCGTGATGACGCTGCCCGTCCCATTAGATACCGATGCGCAGGGCTTTGGCTATCTGGCGCTTATGGCTCGCGAAGGCGCGGGCTTCACCACGCTTGCCCCCTTCCATCCTGAAATCAGCTATCTATACTCGCCGGGCTTCATCGGCATGGTAGCTTATATCAGCCAGCAGTTAGGTCAGGGTATGCACGATGTCCAATTTGGCATCGCCGCAGTCATGGGCATCGTATTTGTGCTGCTTGCCTACGATTTTGGCGCGGAAATTCAGGACAAGCGTTTGGGGCGCGGCATGGCAGTAGCCGCGCTGCTGGGTACTGGCTTATATACCGCGTTCATGGACTCGCATTTCACCACCCTGATGGCGCTGGTTTTCACGCTGGCTTTTATCATTTATGCCTACCGCTTTCTGCGTGACGGCTATCCGGTGGATGCGCTTGGCGCAGGCTTGATGTTCGGCGCCACCGCCATTACTCATCCCGATACCATGATTATTCTGCTGCTGGGCTATACGCCATGGCTGATCAGCATGTGGTTAGGGCAGCCGCGCCCTACCTTGAAACGCTGGCTAGTGATGGCGTTGGTCATCCCGTTAATCGGCGTTTTCGCTGTATCCCCGTGGCTGTTCAGCATCCGCGATCTACTCGGCTCCGAAATTGCTTCGCCATTTGAACGAAGCACCAGTCATATCATCGTCATGCTTGCCTATCATGGCATACTCATCGTACCGCTGGCAGTCGTTGGCGCTGCAATTGGCCTAAAAGGACGTTCTCAGGCCGCGCTTCTGGCTGTAGGCTGGCTGCTGTTGGCGTTAGATTTTGCCGCATTCGGCATTGTTGAAACGCTGTTAGGCTGGTTATTGGCGCCGCTGCTGCGCTACGACTACCCGTTTAGTATTGCGTGGCACGGGCCGATCATCCCTTATACCGTGCTGGGTGGTATTGGCCTGTTATGGTTATACGATAAGCTCATTGTGCCAAGACCTGCGCTGCAACAAAAGTTACGCAAAGCGCTGCCGGTGATTCTGATAATTGGAATCAGCGGCGTATTCGTGGCGATGATCGTCGCCCCCTCTGTGCCGAACTTGCTGCGCGGCGTCGTACAGTTTTATGGCGCCTTTTCTTCAGAAGCCGATGTTCAGGCGATGGAATGGCTGCGCGCCAACACGCCTGAAGATGCGCGCATTCTGAACTATTCGCAGCCTCATGAAGCCGATTGGGCGCCGTTAATCAGCGAACGCGACACAGTTTATTACCGCCCTCAGCCATTTTTTGTGGGGGATGAAGCCAGCCTTGCTGAACAAGAGCGCCTGCGCGCTTTCTGGCAAGACCCGGCCAACCCTGATAATGAAAGCCTGCTGCGGGATGCTGGCATCAGCTTTGTGTTGCTGCCGCAAATCGTCGGCAACCCGGACGCATTTAGCAGCATGTGGCGCTGGCGCGATCCATTTATTGAGCCAGCGACCAGCCAGATTGAAGACGCGCCTTACCTCACCGAAGTATTTGACGCAGAGGGGGCGCGGGTGTATCAATTAACCGACGGATAGCACCCTTAACTCATGGCTAACGATCCACCCGGCGGCAGCGACGAAAGCCGCGACAATTCGGAAGATACCAATCCATCTTCACAGCGCCCACCTGAAGAGGTGCCGGCGTCAGTTGAATTTATGGAGATGATGCGGCAGGCGGCGGCGCGTTTTCGGCCAGCGCCTACCAACCCGGTGGAGGTGCCGCTTACCCCGCCCCCGCCTAAATTTGCGTACTCATTTGATGACGACGAAGAAGCAGACGATGAGTATGAGGAAACAGACGAAGAAGAGCTATTAGCTGACGAAGAAAAGACCCAGCCCGCGCCGCGCCGCAAAAAACGTCGTGGCTCGCGCACAGTTGGCATTCTGGCGGGCATCATTCGCACGCTGATCATCATCGTCGTGGCTGCCGGTCTAACTGCCACTATCTTCACCTGGTTTACCCCAAATGAATTTTTAACCACCAATGTGCGTGAAAGCCTCAGCGTCGCCATCGCTACAGATTCAGCAAACACGCTGCCAACTGCCATGCCGACGCCAAATTGGGCGCGGCGCATAGGTATCGTATCCGGGCATCGTGGCCCTCAAAATGATCCTGGCGCGGTCTGCCCTGACGGGCTTACCGAAGCAGAGATCAATTTCAACGTCGCCCAACAGGTTGTGCAGGGTTTGCAGGCGCGCGGCTATACGGTGGACTTGCTGGACGAGTTTGATCCGCGCTTAGATGGCTATCAGGCAACCGCGCTGGTTTCCATCCACTCCAATACTTGCGCAAGTTTTGGCGAGATAGTTTCAGGCTTCCTGATATCGTCCGCCTCTGCGCGTGCTGGCGCTGGCGGAGATGACGAGCGATTGGTGGATTGTATTGCCCAGCATTACGCCGTTGCCTCTGGCCTTGAGCGGCGCTTAGGCGTAACAGTAGACATGACCGACTACCATACTTTCCGCGAAATTCACCGGCAAACGCCTGCCGCGATCATTGAATTGGGCTTTATGCTGGCAGATCGTGATGTGCTGACTGGCAGGCCAGATGCGCTGGCAAATGGCATCACAGACGGCATCCTTTGCTATCTGGAACCGGGAGCTGCGCCGCCCGCTGATTCATCTGGCGCATCATAAAAGCAGAACGGCTGAAGCATTGATGAATTACGATCTCGTTTTCTACACACGCACATCGGGCTGCCCGTTCGTGACGCTGGCAAAACGTGTGCTGAACGACTATGCCGTGAATTACCGTGAAATTTTCATTGACCGCGACGATCTGGCGCGCGCGCGTGTGCTTGAATGGACAGGCTTCCTTTCAGTGCCAACGATTGTGGTCGCTGAACCCGGAGATATACTGCCGATTTCCGTACCAGAACCGCTTCCACGCGGCTCCAGCCCGCGCGGCATTGATCGGGGATATATGATTACCGAGCCGGGCAGCGACGAACTGCTGTATTTTTTGCTGAGGCATGGCTTCATCTCTGAGATCGTGCGGGATTAAATGATCATCCTTCACCCTACAAAACTGATATTTCTGCTGCTAAACTGAGTCCCATCTGGAGGGGTCGCATAGTGGCCTAGTGCGCTCGCTTGGAAAGCGAGTATGGGTGCAAGCCCATCGCGGGTTCGAATCCCGCCTCCTCCGCCAGATAAGCAAAGGGGCTGAGTCCGTGATATTGGACTCAGCCCCTTTTGCTTTATCATTTAAAGATAGTTTTTTCGCTGCCGGCAAAATCATGAAGCTGAAAGCGCTGCCGAACCTCATCACCTTTTCGCGAATTGCCCTTTCGCCATTCCTGCTGATCGCCCTGCCTTTCAGCGCCAGCTTCTATATCATCTACATCCTTTGCGGCTTGAGTGATGTTCTGGATGGGTTCATCGCTCGAAAGACCCATTCAACCAGCGCATTTGGCGCGAGATTGGATTCAATTGCCGATCTGTTGATGTTTGCCGCCCTGTTGATTGCATTGTTCCGCGTGCTCGATCTGTCACTTTTGCTTATCCTGTGGATAATCCTGATTTGCATCATCCGCTTCGCATCTATCGGCATCATCTACAAGAAATACAAAACCTTCGCGATATTGCACACCTACGGGAATAAACTCACCGGCGCGCTGCTTTTTCTATCGCCTGTCCTTTTATTAGTGATCCCGGCAAATTCGGCAGCTTACCTTCTTTGTCTCGTAGCGACGGCATCCGCGCTTGAAGAACTGCTGATTAACCTGAAATCTCCAACGCTGGATGTAGATCGCGCCAGTATCTTCACCTGATATCCGTTTAGCGGTGAAGCTGCCCGCTTGCGTTTCGCCCGGATCGCTTATCTGTAATTCGCGATATATGAAAACAGCCGCTGCATTTTTCTGATAGCGGCTGTTTGGATTCTGTCTGTTACGCTGTCTTATGAGAGGATATTCAGCGCCGAGCAGTCAATATTCAAATATGGCGCAAAGTTCGGCCAGATCGCAGCATTATTATCGAGCTGCAGGAAACGCCCATTCACAATGCCCAACGTGCCATTTGGCAGATACCCCATCACGTAACAGCCGTAATAGGTCACGAAGGTGTTATCGGTGTGATGGCCGATCAACACGGCTGGCAAATAGCCATCCAAATAGCTGTGGCCGGCGCTGGCGCCAGTTTGCAGATACGGGCCGGTGTATATATCAATGTAATAGGTGTTGAAGTAGCCCGTAGCGAAAGAGGTTGCCAGTGGGCGGTAATCGGCAGCAGGCGCGCCGTTCGGTCGTGGCCCCGGCAGCGGTTGTAACCACATAGCATATGCCGCTTCATAGTTATGCAGGTTGATATTGGCGTAGTACTGCTTGATCACGTTTTCCGCTTCGCTGGTTTGCTCCAGCATTACGCCAACCGGCTGCAAGTTATAGCAGCTTTGGTTAAGAATCGCGTTCAGCGTGGCAGAATCAGGTTGATAGGCGGCAATCTGCGTGAAGTTACCGTCTTGAATACGCCATCCGTTGTTATAAACCACATCGTAACAGCCGTAATAGGTCTGTACAGAGCCATCGTTTTGATGGCTGACCAGCACGCTGATCACCTTGCCAGATTGCGTCGCGCTGGAAGACTCCAACGCGCCAAAATAGGGCAGCACGTATTGTGTGGTGGCGTAGCCATTAACAAACTGACTGTAGGAAGATGGCGGCGTATTCCATAAAGCGTATGCCGACGGATAATTTTGCAGGCTGATATAGTCATAATAGGCTGTCAGCGCATTTTGTGGCGTTGTAAAACCGTCTGGCGCCTGCCCCTGAACAAGAGCAGCCCCCCGATCAGAACCAGCGCCAGCACAAAAATTAGAAACAGCTTCTTCATTTTGTCCACTTCGCGTTAACTGAACTTCACAAATGCAAATGCCATTATCAGCATATCACATCGCTTACACCTAAAATTACACGCTTAAACTACGCTCTGCCGCAATAAAAAAGCGGCCGGGTGGCCGCTTTCGTTTACCTTAGAAGAACATTTTGGCGATGCTCAAAGCGCCCTGATTCCAGGGAACCCGGTGCGAAACGCCAGACTGCCCCTCAAACGTGTGCAGGTTATCCAGATACCATTGATAATTGCGAATCAGCGCGTCTTTGTTGCTGTATTGCGGCTTATAGCCCAATTCTCGCTCAGCCTTCTCAATCGAGACAAACGAGTCTTTGCCTGCTGTTTCATAAACCCAGGCGTATAAAGGCGAAAGCTTCAGCTTTTCCAGCACCTTCAGTCCGAAGATCACCGGGCCGGCAGGAAATGGCATGATCTTCTTGTTATACCCGGCGTAATCCAGCACCGCCTGATAATCTTCGCGCATGGTAGTGAATTCTTTGGCGCCGATGTTGTAGGTCTGGTTGGCAACATCTGCATCTACCGTCGCGGCGAGATAAATGGCGTCACACAGGTCTTCAACGTCCAACAATTGGTAACGGTTGTTGCCGCTGCCGATCATTGGAAATCCGCGGCCATCCTTCGCCCAATCATAGAACAGCGCAAACACGCCCAAACGTTCCGGCCCGATGAAAGATTTGGGACGGATGATCGGCACAATCAGCCCTTTTTCACGGTATTCGATGCATACCTCTTCAGCCATGATCTTGGCTTTGCCGTATGGCCCAACCCCAATCAACGCATCTGTTTCCAGTAAGGGGTGATGATCTGGCACGCCGTAAACTGCCGTAGAAGAAACATGCACCACCCGCGCGGCTTTATGCCGGAAGGCTGAATCCAGTACGTTGCGCGTGCCATCAATATCAGTGCTGAAAATATCCGCTTCTTTGTAAAGCGGCAGTGCCGCTGCGGTGTGAATGACGATATCCACACCCTGCATCGCCGTGTCTACATCCTGGCGATTGCGAATATCGCCCGTAATTTCAGTGATCTGAGAACGCTCAGGGTATTCAAATGGGGCAATATCCAGCGATTTGACCTGATGCCCGCGTGCCAGCAAATAGCGCACAAGGTTAATGCCCAGAAAGCCTGCCCCGCCAGTGATCAGATATGTTTTTGTGTCGCTCATAGGTCTGACAATGTCCATTCATCATAAGAACCCGGCAAGTGTAGTAGCGTTTTCCTATGCCGGTCAATAGTAAACCCACCCTACACGGCAGGAAATACGAATGCTAACATCGCCACTGACCCCACAACAAAGGATTGGCGTGCTCATGCCGCGTAAACCCGTAACCCTGATCCCGATTGAAGCGCCGGTTCAACAAAGCAATTTTGATCTGGTTGAAGTGCTGGTCGCAGCGCTGGCAGCCGCTGAATATACGCTGCAAAACGGTGATGTGCTGGCGGTGAGCAGTAAATATGTCGCCATCAGCGAAGGGCGCATCGTTAAACTAGATGATATTCAGATCACGCCAGCAGGCGCGGCGCTGGCGGAACGCTACCAGATGAACCCCACTATCGCCCAACTGGTGCTGCAAGAAGCGGATCATATTTTCGGCGGCATTCCCGGCTTCCTGCTCACTTTCAAAGATGGCATCCTGTCCCCCAACGCAGGGATTGATCGCTCCAATATTCCTGGTGGCAGCGCTGTGCTTTTCTCATCTGATCCGTATATCAGCGCGGCAAGACTGCGCGAGGCAATTCAGTCGCGGCTGAACGTTGAAATCGGCTTGATCCTGACCGATAGCTGGCTGATTCCCGGCAGGCTGGGAACTTCAGGTATCGCGCTGGCAACCGCTGGCTTCGCCCCGGTGCAGGACGAACGCGGCAAACTCGACCTATTTGGCAATCCGCTGGTTGTAACCCGGCGGGGAATTGCCGATACCATTTGTGCCGCTGCTGAACTGGTGATGGGCGAACGTGACGAGGCCACGCCGTTTGTGATTGTGCGCGATACCGGCGTTACGCTCACGGATACGCCAATCACCGCCGCTGATGTCGCCATTGAGTGGCCGATGGATATCTATGTCCAATCGCTCACAGATGGGCTGCTCAAAACCGATCCGCAGCATCCCGCTTCGTGATTCTACTGCCCAGTGCGCGATCTGTAGCTCCCTGGGCGGCGGCATAGTAAGATCAGCGCGTCATTCATGTGCTGCGGCTATGCTTCAAACCATGCTTCGTCTGCTCATCCCGCTCTGCCTTCTGACTGCCCTCATGGCGGCAGGCGCGATCTTTGCAGGCCAAACCAACCCTGAATTAGATGAAAAATACTGGTCAGACTTTGGGTTTGATGCTTGTGCCATGCCTTGTTTCGCCGGAATAACCCCGGGACAAACCCTTTTTACTGACGCGACAGCCTTAGTCGTCCGCTATATTCCCACGCTGAACGAACAAATCCTGATCAGCAGCACGCAGGCCATCTTCTTTGCCGAAGCCGAAGATACGCCTGATCGTCTCACAGGGATCGCACGTTACGCGCAAGGCAAGGTTGGGGAAATCAGCCTCACGCTGGCACGCCCGCTGTTTTCGGTGCTGCTGCGTTTTGGCAGGCCAGATTGCGCGTTAGCCTACCCTACAGGAAACGCCGAATATCTGTATTTATACTGGGAAGATGGGGCGCTCAGGTATTGGGCAAGCGTGGCGGTGGCGGATAGCGTCCACTTCAACTCGCCCGTGTTCACCATTAACAGCAGCTCAGAAGAACGCTCGATTTGCTCAACGAATACCGATACCCGCTCATGGAGAGGTTTCGCGCCTGTATGGGTTTATGGCAATACGTGATTGCTCATGCAGAGATAGCGCTTAAATCGCGACGCAAATCATCACGCTCTGGCGAGTGAGATAACGCCCTTAAGAGATAATCCCTGGCCAGCGCGCGCTGGTCTTCTTTGTAAGCGATCTGGCTCAAAATGCTCAACGCGCCAGTGACCATTTCCCGGTACTGATCGCGACGGCGCTCAGCCCATTCCATCCCTACGCTTTCGAGAAAATCCCCGCGATACAGCTCCAGCGCCCTCAAATAGTAGGCTTTGATTTCCGCCGGGTTTTCGCTGGCTTCAGCGCGTTCAATCATTTCTCGAAATTCATCTGCGTCCACGCAGCGGGTTACCCGTTCGCTGGGAATATAGTAGCCGCTGCGGTACTGCGTTAATTCAATATTCCCGACGCCCGGCGCGCGGCTTAAACGATCTGCTATTTTCCGCTTGGTTACGTGAAACACATTCGTCGCTTCAGGTATCGAAAGCGACGCCCAGAAGGTCTGAAAAATCTCATCGCGCGTAATCAACGGGCGATCTATCAGGTAGAAAAACAGGTTGCGGGGCAGCACGCCATCCCACTGCGTTATCTCATAGCCGTTCACCAACACCCGGCCTTCGCCAAAGGAAAATATCTCAAGCGTTGGGCGCTCGTAGCTGTCCATTGCAAACATCCCACTGGAAACACGCCATTCGCGGCCAAGCACCCCGGCTATCCCCTGATCAATCCACGTTTGCCAGGGTTCACGACCTAACTGCCTGGCGTTGATGATCACCTGCACCTGTGACGGCAGGTTAGGAATCAGCGCCGACCAGAAGCGCGTCTCATCCCGCTGCCCCAATGCGCGATCATACTCATCCAGCAGCAGCGCCACCTTTTTCGTTTTCCCTGCCGCTTCAGCCAGATCAGCCGCTAAAGCCGTCGCCCAATCGGATGGCTTCCCCCCTTTTAACGCTCCAGCAAGCGCGCGAAAATTTTCAGCCTCTGCCAGCCCCGCAAGCCACTTGCTTAAGGTCGTTTGCTCTGGACGGATGCAGTAATATCGCAAGTTTGCGCCGTGCTGCTGGCTCAAACAGCTGATAAACACATTTCGATTACTGGTTTCCGGGTATAGAATGACCAACTTCTTGCCAGAGGTACGTTCCAATACTTCAGCGCAGGAGATGTTGGTAAGTTGGTTGATCATCGGCAGTGTCTGCGTTTAAGGTTTTTGAAAGTAATCTTTGAATGCAAATTGTAGCAAACTTTCCTGACGTGTTGCCTAAAGGATAATAAGACGCCTTGGAATCGTCCTCATCCCATCCGCTCACTGCGCCTACTGCATCCAGCATTGTGACGCGCGCCGCGCGGCTCGTGCTGCATTTTGAGTGGCTGGCGCTGCTGGTGATGATCATCGCTTTCTGGTCGCCTGAATTCCGCCGGGTATGGTCGCTGCTAGCGATGCTGCCCATACTTGCCGCACGCCTGATCCTGTATCGCAGGCTGTGGAAGCCCACCCCTCTTGACCCTATTTTTGCCCTGCTAATCCTCTTAGGCATCGTTAACTTTGCGATCGCCCCTTACAGACAAGGCATAGTTCGGCTGGATTTGCCTTTCGCCCAGTTTGCGCTGCCCTACAATCTGGTTGCGCTGGGCAGGCCGATATTTGGTATTCTGCTGGCAACCACGTTTGCAGACCGGGCTTTCCGGCAAAGGTCAATCCGCGAGCTGGTATGGGCAACTGTCGGCTTAGGCTTGCTGATCGGCATTTTAGGGATCACCGCCGCGCAGTACACCACCAAATCATCCCAACTTGAATTCATCATCCAATTTCTGCCCCAATTTCGCGCTTTTCCGGGCGCTGAAGGCGGCTTCAATGTGAATGAAATTGCCGGGGCAATGGCGTGGTTTGCTCCCTTCTGTGCCGGAACAGGCATAGGGTCGTGGCGAGAATGGCGCTCAGCCCGCTCCCGTTCCAGCCTGATACTGGCTGTGATGTCCGGCATCACGTTCGTTTTGCTGTGGGGCGGGCTATTTCTAGGGCAAAGCCGCTTTGCCATTTTCGGCGTCATTCTGGCTTTGGCTGCCATCGTCTGGTTGATGGTGCCGAAAGGCCGCTGGCGCAAAATCGGGTTGGCTGTCGTTGCCAGCTTCTTCATCGCTGAACTTGTGATCCTCAGCGGCATCTTCAATCCGCAAGCCTCGCGGCTAGCCGAACGTGATGAAGGCAGCGCCTCCAGCAGGTTGCTTATGTGGGAAAGCGTCTTTTCAATCATTAGCGACTATCCGTTCAGCGGCGTTGGCGTGAACAATTTCCGCTACCGTCCGGTACGTGATGATTACCCCGTCTTAGGCTACATCAACGGCGAGCGCATTCTCCCGCATACCCATAACGAATGGCTGCAATTCGCTGCGGATCTTGGTATACCCGGCCTGGGTCTGTATCTCGCTGCGCAGGCGGTCATCCTGTTCATGCTCTGGAAAGTATGGCGTAATGGCACTTTTAGCCAGCAAATGCTGGCATTAGCAACCGCTGGCGGGCTGGCAGCCCACGCTTTTTTCGGACTCGGTGACGCGATTACGCTGTGGGATCGCTTCGCCTTCGGGCTTTGGTGGTTGATCGGGATTGCCTGCTCGCTATATGTGCTGGTCAAGATGCATGAGCATTCAGACAAACCAACCAAACTGCTTCCCTGAATATCTTCAAATCTCAAGCCTTATGGAAAAAACACGGTAGTTTTCTCTTAAAGTAAAGAGAGTAACTACATATACTGACTTGAACAGATAAGACGATTTCACGGGATATGGCTTCGCCGATACCCGCCGCTTCACGAATAACATTCCCCTCGATAGTGCGCAGCGCGCGCATCTTTTCGGTTATTTTTGCGTTGATGGTTGGCGCTTCAATTGTCGCCCTCATCTCTACCTTAATCGCGCTTTTTAGCGGGAATCTGTCCGCGCTGCTGCTGAATGCGCTGATCTTTGCCCTCAGCGCCGGGGCTGCGGCTGCTTTGTGGCTCACCCGCAGCCAGAACGCTGCCGCCAACAGCAGCCCGCGCAGTGACAATAACGAAACCCTTGTCCAGCTTGAACGCTTAAACCGTCACTTTAACCCGGTCACTCCACCTCAAACCGCGCTTGCAGAAGCATGCGAAGCCGCATTACAACTGCACAAGGTCAATGCGGTTCTCCTTTATGCGCTGGAAGACCTGCCCGGCGCTTCACGACTGCGGATCGTTGCCGGGGATACCGTCGAAGAAGGCTGGCCTAATTCCTTACCTGAACGCCTGCCTACCGGGCAGAGTTGGGTCGCCCTTTCGAGCGGCACCACCGGCAGACAATTTCCCTCAAGCATCGCCCAGTATGCGGCTGAAGCTGGTTACAGCTACGGGCTGCTGGAACCTTTACAGGGCGAAATTGCGACCTTAGGCGCGTTGATCCTGCTGAATCGTCAGAACGATCCTCCACCACCCATTGATCGCTCCCTGATGCGCATGCTCAGCAGCCTGATTGTGTCTTATCTGGATAACTCGCATCTGTTCAAAGTATTGGAAACTTATGCCATTCAGATGGCGCAGTTAACCCATCTTAGCCGCGTAACTGCCCTGAGCAATCAGGTCAATGAAATTGCAGGCGAAAGCCTCGCCATTTTAAGCGACCTCTTGCCCGATAAATCGCTGGCGCTGATGCTGGCAGAGGATGATGAGCGGAGCATCACGTTTTATACAATCCCGCCCGGCGCAGGGGGATCGCAAGAGATAGAGTGCCTTCAGGCTCAGTTTAACGGATGGCCGGAAATTGTTTCCCTGCTGACAGACAGCGCCGCGACGACGCCGCTGATTGACCTTAACGGTGAAGAAGTTCCCGACGCGCTCAGGCAATTCCTGCAGGCGCACCAGCTTGGGGGAAGCTCGCTCTATCCCCTTAGCACCAGTGAGCGTATGGTTGGCTTGCTCATCGTCAAAGGTGAGCGTTTGAAAGAAGGCGATACACAGCTTTTAGAGCTTGCAGGGCTGCAAATCGCGGCGCAAATCCAAACCGTGCGCGCTTACGAAGAAACGCATCGCGCATTGAATCAACGTCTTGATGAACTGACGCTGATCGAAGATACCGCCCGTCAGATTTCCACCTCTCTGGATTTTGAGCAGATTGTGCATCAAATGCTTTCAGGCGCGATTCAAGCGACGGGCGGTGATGTTGCGCTGCTGGCAGTTCGCGGTGAAGGCGAAGAAGTATGGTCACTGACCATGCGTGACCGCAGCGGAGATATTCGCCGCAGCTTCAGGTCATCCGGCATGCGCGATTATCTGGTAGAGCAGGTTGCCATGACCGGCCAACCGCAAAATATCGCTGAACTTCGGCAGGCCAATGTCACCGTTGACCTCACGCCGGATTTTCATTCGCTGGCGGCTGTTCCGCTGGAGCGCGAGCGCGCCATCATGGGCGTATTGATGGTTGCCAGCAAACGCCCCGACTTCTTCAAGAGCGAGCATCTCAGCTTTCTTACCAGTCTGGCGGCTCATGCCGTCATCAGCATCGAAAATGCCCGTCTGGTCGAAGATCACGAACACCAGATTAAATCTCTGCGCCATCTGCAAGCCCTAACCTTACAAGTAACCACTGCTGATAACACCCGCGCCGTTGCCGATGCCATTATCGAAACAGCGCGCAACATGCTAAGTGCGGAAGATGCTTCGCTGTTTCGCTATCTGCCGCAAAGCAATCAGGTTTCGCTGATCGTTGCCCTTAAACGCCCCGAATCACGCTCGTCACAACAAGCAACGGCCATCCCGCAGGCCGCCCTCAATGCCGCCCGAACTGGCGAGATCAAAGTTGAAGAACGCATTGGGGATAACGAAACGCTGATCAGCGTCCCGATAAAGGGGACTGCGGGCATCCGCCATATCCTGTGCGTGATGCTGCCGCCGGGTGTAAAGGTGCGCCAGCGCGATCTGAACAGCCTGATTCTGCTGGCCTATCAAATTGCCGGGCATCTGGATAACGCTGCGCTGCTCGAAGAAATCCGCGCTGGTAATAACCGGTTGGGCGCTATTTTGAACTCCACCCGTGATGGCGTCGTCCTGCTCGATCGCGACGGCCGCTTAATCGAGTGCAACCCTGCCGCCGAACGCCTGATCGGGCTGGAAAAGGACGAAGTGCTAGGTCAACATCTGGTCACGGTGCTTACCCAGTCAATGGGAAACGACGAGCCAGTTGGGATGGGTTACAGCCGCAGCGAACTAACGCAGCTAGCCCGCCAACTGCGTCTGGAGCCAGAGCGTATCACCCGCCGCGAGTTTTCGCGGGAAACTGGCGCGCAAACCATTCATATTGAAGAAATCGGCGGGCCAGTCCGCAGCGAAAGCGGCGACATCATCGGGCGCTTGCTGGTATTCCGCGACGTAACCGAGCAGCAGCAGTTGAGCGATCATCGCAACGAGATCACGCGCATGATGGTTCACGACCTGCGCGGGCCATTGTGGGCGATTCAAACCGGCTTAACGCTGGCGCAAGAAGACCTGATGGATACGCCAGAGAACGCCATTGCCCGTAAAACGCTTGAAGTGGCTGAAGAAAGCGCGCGCGATTTGATGCGTATCGTAGACAGCTTGCTAGATATTGCCAAGTTAGAGCGCCGCGAAATGCCGCTGAACCGCCAGTTCGTGATGCTGCCTACACTATTGGATGCTGCCTTCAATACCCTTTTAAGCCGCGTTTTAGAAGCCGAAATTGACCTGCAAATTGATGTTGACGGCGCGCTGCCGCCAATTTACGCCGATGAAGATATTATCCGGCGGGTGCTGCTAAATTTGATTGACAATGCGCTTCGCCATACTCCTCAGGGCGGGCAAATCCTGATCTCTGCGTGCCAGCAGCAAAGTGAAATCAAGATTTCTATCGCTGATAATGGCGCTGGCATTCCATTTGCCGAACGGGAACGCGTATTTGAACGCTTCCGTCAGGTGAAAGGCAACATTCCCAAACGTGGTTCTCGCGGCAGCGGTCTGGGGCTTACCTTCTGCAAACTGGCCGTTGAAGCCCATAACGGGCGCATCTGGGTAGAGACCACCAGCCCATTGTCCGGCGCAAATATCAGCTTCACCGTGCCTACGGTTGCCAATTCAGCCGCCTCCAGTTAGCGCCCGCTTCTAATCTCCATTATTTGGCGCGCTCACCCTTCAGCGACCAGCGTGCCGCCTACATAGGTCTGGCATACTTTGATTTCGGGCAGCGCATCTACCGGCATGATTAACGGATCGCCGCTGAGGACGGCAAAATCTGCCCATTTACCCGGCTCAATACTGCCACGATTATTCTGATCGCCGCTGGCGATTGCCCCGCCCATCGTATAGGCATAGAGCGCATCATAAGCAGAAATGGCCTGCTCTGGCGCAAACGGCTCGCCATTGCCGTCGCAGCGGTTGATCGCGGCCATCATGCCGAGAAGTGGGTTGTCGTCTGGCACTACCGGCGCATCAGAGCTTAAAGCAACCGTCAATCCGGCATCCAGCATCGCTTTCACCGGGTAGCAGCGTGGGAAGAATGGGTCGGGTAAATAGCGGCGGTAGGTTGTGCCTAAGGCATACAAAAATATCGTTTGCGGAACGGCAATCACGTTAATGGCGCGGCAGCGCGCCAGTTGGTCAGCGTCAGGCAGCCCCAAATGCTCAATACGATGGCGAAGGCCGGTATCCGGTTTGCGATTATGCAAGGCTTCATACGTCGAAAGCACCTGTTCAATGGCTACATCGCCAATAGCATGTGTGGCGATCCGAAATCCAGCATCATGCGCTTCCCACATCAGATCAAACAGGTCTTCATCGTTGAAGCGCAGCACGCCCTGCGTGCCGGTTACTTTATAGGGTACGCTGATAGCGGCAGTTGCCCCGCTTAAACCGCCATCTGCGAAGAACTTCACGCAGTCAATACGCAGGGTATCGCTCACATAACGTTCTGGCAAAGGCAGGGTTTCTGTGCTGCCATCTGGCCGCCGAATCGGCAGTCCGTTCACGCGCACCGCGAGATCGCCATCTGATTCAAGCTGGCGATAAACCCGCAGGTGTGAGGGCGTCAGCAGCGGATCGGTAGCGCTGGTAATTCCCAGCCGCAGTTGATGATAATTTGCCGCGCGAATCGCGCGCGCCATCGTCTCATCGTCGTATTCAGGAATGACGCGGGTGAGCAATCCCTGCGCGGTTTCCTGTAATAGCCCGGTGGGTTCGCCGTCGCTATCACGCACAATCATGCCGCCGGGCGGATTCGGGGTTTCACGGGTGATGCCTGCCAGCGCCAAAGCCTTGCTGTTCGCGACGATCATATGCCCACAGGTTCGCGTAAGCGCAATAGGGTGATCGGTGCTGGCCTGATCAAGGTCATGGCGTGAGGGATGCCGGTTTTCCGGCAGTTCAACCTCATTATAGCCTCTGCCCGTCAGCCAGACGCCGGGCTGCGTCGTGCTTGCCCGTTCAGCGAAGTTTGCGATGATAGACGCCATATCTGGCGCCGCCGCCGCGCGCGCATCTACCTGCACAGTGAGCAGCAGCCCCAACTTCCAAATATGCACATGAGCATCATTGAAGCCGGGGATCAGGGTGCGCCCCTCTAAATTCACGCGCTTGAGCTTGCCAATGCCCTCAATCGTGGGCATGGCATCGAAACTTCCAACCCAACGAATGCGCCCGTTATCGCCCCCCAGCACGGCATCTGCCTGTGGCTGGCGCGGATTCATGGTATGAATTTTTGCATTGTGAAAGATGATCATCTTGAACCTAACGCCCAATCTCTAGCATTACAGAATACGATCCGCACCTACCGGCAAGCGCAGCGCATGGCCGCGATCTGCCAGCTATTTTTGCTTCATCACGCGCTAACAGCCTGAAAAGGTGCAATTACGAATGTTAGCGTAGCACGCATTCACGGCGTATGGGTATCCATATTGCCAGCAATGTGATCGCAAATTGACATCCAGAAGGGACAGGTGAAGCCTTCTTATGGCGATCACAGAATGCCCCCACGCTCTCGCATCTGCGCGATAGCCTCATTCCCGTAGCCAATCCCCTGAAGAATCGTATCCGTATGCTCCCCTAAACGCGGCGGCGCGGCGCGGATTTCTGCGGGCGTCTCTGAAAAGCCCACCACTGGCCCGATCATTTTCAGCATATCGTCCAAAAACGACACTTCTTGCACAATCCCCCGCGCCTGCACATGGGGATCGTGCAAAGCCGCCTGAACCGTATTCAACGGCCCGGCGGGGATGCCTGCTTTCAACAAAGCATCCAGCCAATCTTCAGCTTTGCGGGTGCGAAAAATGGTTTGCAGTATCCCGATCAGCGCATCACGGTTGGCAACCCGATCCGGGTTGGTCGCGAAGCGCGCATCCGTCACCAGATCAGGCCGCCCGATCACGCTGCACATCGCCGCATACTGCCGATCATTGCCCACCGCCAGCGCGAACGGCCCATCTTCAGCATCAAACAGTTGGTACGGCACAATGCTAGGATGCGCGTTGCCGTAGCGTTCAGCCGGAAGGCTGCTCACCAGCGCCCCGCTGGCGATATTCACCAGCGCCGCCAGCGAGGTGTCCAACAGGGATATATCCAGATGCTGCCCTACGCCTGTCTTTTCCGCGTGCCTTAATGCCGCCAGAATTGAAGTCGCTGCGAATAAACCGGCGATCACGTCAGAGATGGCTACGCCCATTTTATAAGGTTCGCCCGTTTCCGGCCCGGTGATACTCATCAGACCACTTTGCGCCTGAATCACAAAATCATAGCCAGGGCGCTCGCTGTATAATCCCTGCTGCCCATAGCCGGTGATGCTGGCATACACCAGCGCCGGCTGTATCACGCGTAAATCTTCATAGCCCAGGCCGAAGGCGCTCATCCCCCCTGGCTTCAAATTTTCAACCACAATATCGCTTTGCGCCGCCAGCTCTCGCGCAATTTGCTGCCCCGCGGGGTGCTTCAGGTTTAAGGCGATGCTGCGCTTATTGCGGTTCACGCTTAAGTAGTATGCCGATACCTGTTCGCCAGCACTTTCATACCAGGGTGGCCCCCACTGACGGGTATCATCACCCTGCAAACTTTCAACTTTGATCACGTCTGCGCCCATATCCGCCAAAAGCATCGTGCAAAATGGGCCAGCCAGCACCCGCGTAAAATCCAGCACGCGCACGCCGCTGAGCGCCGCATTCTCAGTCATTCAACACTCCCATCATGATCGGGACTCAACCGCCTCTAACTTGCAAAACACGCTCATCTATGGCAAAACTTTGCGTTAAATCAATTTAATGCTCAAATTTGACACCCCTGTACCACAATCAAATCGAATCTTCATTTTAGAGAAACTTAGCAGCACATGGTGATCCCACCCCAACTCATCCTGATTATCCTCATTATTGCCGCGCTCGTCTTAATGCTCACCAACCGTATTCGCAGCGATCTGATCGGCATGTTGGTGCTGCTGTCACTGGCTATTACAGGCCTCGTCACCCCTGACGAAGCGCTTGCGGGTTTCAGCAACCCGGCCATTATCACCCTGATCGGCTTATTTCTCATCTCGCAAGGGCTGGAAGAAACGGGCGTCGCGCAGCGCTTAGCTGAATGGATCAAGCGGATCGGTACAGGCAGCGAAATGAAGCTCGTCTTTCTGTTCATGAGCGCTGGCGCGCTGCTTTCGCTGGTCATGAACAACATCGCTGCTGGCGCGGTGCTGCTGCCCGTCGCCATACAGGTTACGCAAGAATCGCAAGTGCGCGCCTCCAAATTACTGATCCCGCTGGCTTTCGGCACGCTGTTAGGCGGCATGGCGACCTATTTCACCACGTCTCATATTGTGATCAGCGGCATCCTCATTTCAAATGACCTTCGCGGCTTAACCATGCTCGACTTCTTGCCAACTGGCGGGATCATCGCCATCGCAGCCATCTTTTTTATGGCGCTGGTTGGCCGGAAGCTGCTACCCGACCGCGAATCTGTCGGGCAAAGCGCCAGCGCAACCACGCTCAGCCAGGCGCTTGCCCGCACCTATCAGCTTAACGAACGCATGTGGGAGCTTCGCGTACAGCCCACTTCAGCGCTGATCAATTCCACCTTACAAGAGAGTGAAATCGGGGATCGGCTTGGGCTAACTGTGTTGGCGATCTGGCGAAATCACCAAGCCATTCTCACGCCCACCGCCGCAGAGAAACTACATGTCAATGATTTTCTGCTGGTCATGGGGCGGCAGGATCGCGTTGAACAGCTTTATGATCGCGGCTTAGTGCCAGCGCGCAACAGCGAAGCCCGCTGGACGAACCAGATGATCGTTGATTTAAGCGAAGTGATCATCCCGCCGCGCTCCAGCACTATCGGCAAAACCCTGCAAGACCTGCGCTTTCGCGATAAATATGGCCTAACCAGTGTTGCCCTCTGGCGTGAAGGCCGCAGCTACCGCACCGATGTCGGCAAGTTCAAGTTAGAAGTCGGCGATGCGCTGTTAATGGTTGGCCCGCCCGCGAAAATTGACAAGCTGGCGCGTGACCCTGATTTTTTCGTGTTGAAAAGCGCGCATCTTGCCCGGCCTCGCCATCCTGAAAAAATCGGGATCGCCATTATCATCACCCTGTTAGCCCTGCTGGCTTCTATTTTTGACATCCTGCCCGGCGCGATTGCCATGCTTGCTGGCGGCATCGCTATGGTATTGAGCGGCTGTTTAGAGATGGACGACGCCTATCGCTCTATCGAATGGCGCGTGCTGTTCCTGATCGCTGGCTTTTTGCCGCTGAGCGCCGCCATGATTCATACGGGCATCGCAGATACGCTGGGCACCTTCGTGATCCATCTCTTTTCACCCTTAGGCGCATTGGGCTTTGCCGGAGGCATCTTCCTGTTTGCCATGCTGATCACCCAGTTGATCGGCGCGCAAATTGCCGCCTTGCTTGTAGGGCCAATTGCCATCGCTGCCGCCGTTGAGCTAGGCATCAGCCCGCAGGCCATTGGTATTGCCGCCGCAATCGGCTGTTCATCGGCCTTCCTCACGCCGATAGCCCATCCGGTGAATGTGCTCATGATGGGTCCCGGCGGCTACAAGCCCAATGATTTCCTGCGCATCGGCATTCCTATCCTCATCATCGTTTTCATCCTCTTAATCGTAGGAATGGCGCTGTTCTGGCATATTTAGCAGGCGTTATAATAAGATTGCATTGAACGATTTTCGAACTGTTACGGGGCGATGAAGCGGCTTCTTCTTCCAATAACGACCCTATGCGTGGTGATCTGCGTGCTGGCGCTTGCCGGGGCGCTGGTGGTCGGTGCCGCCGCGCAATCAGATCAAATTGCCTTTGACAGCGCCCGAAGCGGTAACACTGATATTTTTCTGCTGGATACCCAGCGCGGCATTCTTGCCCGCCTTACGCGCGAAAACACGCTCGATTTCAGTCCGGCATGGTCGCCTGACGGGCAGCAAATTGCCTATATCTCGCAGTCTCCACAGCGCCTGGAAAGCAGCCTGATCGTGATGAATTGGAACGGCACGCAGCGCCGCAGCCTCGCCAGCGTGCAGTTGAATGGCATCGTCAACTCTGCTTTAGCCTGGTCTCCAGATGGAAGCCAGATCGCATATACCACCAGCGACGACAGCGGCTCGCAGGGCGTCTATATGATTGACGTGGAAGGCTCTACGCCGTTACGCGTGACAGAATCGCGCGGCAACGTATTTTCGCCTACATGGTCGCCAGATGGGCAGCTAGCATTCGCGTGGTCACCCGTTGCCAATACCGAAATTTATGTGTTCAGCCCGCAGCTTGTCGAAACAATGGATTCTCACACGCCGGTTCCCTCGCCGCAGCGCATCACCAATAGTTACTATACCGATACTGCCCCCGCATGGTCGCCAGATGGTGAATGGATCGCGTTCGTCTCAGATCGCGCCGGAACCAGCGATGTATATCTCATGCGCCCCGATGGGAACGACCTGCACGCGCTAACCGCCACCAATGATCGGGATGCTAACCCTACATGGTCGCCAGATGGCCGCCGCCTGGCCTTTGTCTCTAATCGCGATGGCGCGCGCACGATCTACATGATGTGGTCAGATGGCAGCGATGTACGGCGGCTATTGGATGCCGTCTCTGAAGACAACCGCCCGGCATGGCGCCCTGGCAGCCCGCTTTCTTGACATTTCCGCTCACTACACCCAGGATATTTGTTGATGAAACGATTGATCTCGCTTGCCTTAGCCCTATTGCTGGTTAGCGCTGGCGTTCAAGCTCAGGGCGACACGCTGCCCCCCGAATTGAACGCCCAGCTAGATGATCTGGTCACGATCTCTGAAACGCTGCGCGAGTTGGATACGCTGGTGCCGGTAGCGCGCCACTTCCCCACACGCGAAGAAACGATCGCTTATCTGAGCGATGTTTACGACACCGATATTTCACCGCAGCAGCTAGCCCGCCTTGAAGCCTTTTACCGGGCTTTAGGGATCATTCCGCGTGATGCCAGCTTGCGCGATACTTATTTGCGACTGCTTGGCGCGCAGGTCGGCGGATTTTATGATCCAGATACCGGAGTCATGAACGTCCTGCCGATGATTGGCGATGACGTTGGCGATGATCTTTCAATCTCTGAGCAGATCATCTTCGTTCACGAATACACCCACGCGCTGCAAGATCAACATTTTGATTTGAGCGTGCTAGACTCCCCCGAAATCGCCAGTTCACCAGATCGGACGTTGGCCGCCCTCGCATTGATAGAAGGTGATGCTACCGCCGCTATGAACCTGTACACGCAGATGGCGATGCTGAATGATCCCAGCATCGCTTTCTCGCTGCTGGCAGAAGGCGCGATGTCTGGCACGCTGATGCTGCCGCCAGATACGCCTGAAGGTCTGGGGCGTGAACTGATTTTCCCATATGATACGGGTCTGGCTTTTGTGCTGGCGGTCTATAACGCGGGCGGCAGGGATGCAGTCAATGCCGCCTTTAGCGATCTGCCAGTTACCACTGAACAGATTTTGCATCCTGAAAAGTATCTCGACGGCGAAACCGGCATTACGCTTGAAGGGCTAAACATGCCTGTTTCTGAAAGCGCTGACCTGCTGTGGGATTTGCCGTTAGGCGAATATTACCTGCGCGAATGGCTGCGTTATATGGGTGTGGAATTTAGCGCTTCACGCGCGGCGGCGGGCTGGGGCGGCGATCAATTCAGATTGTGGCAGGAAGAAAATGGCGATCTGGTATGGTCGCTGCATTCCGCATGGGATACGCTAGAAGATGCCGATCAATTTGCAGAAGCTGTTGCCAGCATCAGCACAGATATTCCTGATGCCGTTCAACTGCTGGATGGGCAGGGATCATGCTGGCCATTCGATGGGCAGTGGTATTGTTTTCTCTATCCGCCCCAATTCAGCCTGCCAACCACATTTTTGACTTCCGCGCCGACGCTGGAACAAGCCAGCGCCCCATTGATTTCGATTGCTGAGGGCGGCGCGTGATCACAATAACTGAACGAGACATCCTATGAACCGCCTGCAAGATAAAATCACGCTGATCACGGGCGGAAACTCCGGAATCGGTTTAGCCGCCGCCCTCTTGTTTGCCGGTGAAGGCGCGAAGGTGGTGATCGCCGCCCGTGATGAAAGCAAAGCCGCCGCCGCTGTACAGCAAATTCGCGCTGTGGGCGGCGATGCTGGCTTTGTGTCGCTCGATGTGCGTGATGAAGCTTCATGCCAGAACGCGGTTGATGCGGTGATGCGTCAGCACGCAAGAATTGATGTGCTGTTCAACAATGCAGGGGTGGTTCCCTACAAGCCGATCACCGAAACCACCACACAGGTATGGCTGGATACCTTCGCCACCAATGTGCATGGCGTGTTCTATATGTGCCGCGCCATCCTGCCGATCATGATCGCTCAAGGCGGCGGGGTGATCGTGAACAATGCTTCAGACTGGGGGTTGGTCGGCGGGCAGAATGCCTTCGCTTACAGTGCCAGCAAAGGCGCGGTTGTGCAGATGACGCGCTCATTGGCGCTGGATTATGGACGCCAGAATATTCGCGTGAACGCCGTCTGCCCCGGCGATACCTATGTAGATCGCTGGCTGAACAAATATCCCGGCCTTAATGAAAAGAATCGTGAAACTTATCTCACAGAACTGGGTCAGGCATTTCCGCTAGGTCGCGTCGGTCAGGTTGATGAAGTGGCGCGGGCGGTGCTGTTCCTCGCTTCAGATGAATCCAGCTACATGACCGGGCAAATGCTGGTTATTGATGGCGGCAACACAGCAGGCGGCGTAAGCGCGCATTACTAGCGCCCCCGCGCACGCGCGCGTTCCTGTTCTGTTAAGGCATCGAGCGGTATTGTTTCGCCTGTACCGTCGGTGAGATAGGACTGCTCCAGCGATTCAAGCTCTTCAGGACTCAGAGATTCAAGAAGCATAAGTGCGCGCTGACGCTGTTCCATTTTCATTTTGCCGTTGTTCGTTTGCGAGCGGCTTACAGGCTGTGTACTTGCGGTCTGTGACGCGGCTTTTTCCGAAGCGCTGCGCCATATCGCCATGGTTGCAATAGCTGCGGCAATCACCAATACCAGAATGATGATACCGCTAAAGATCATCATCGCGTCCGGCGCATACAGCGTATCATAGACCGGCATTTGATTGGTCATCATCTGCATCCCGCCCGATCCATCAAAGCTGGGAACCTGATAGGTATATTCGACGTAATCAACGATCACGACCCGCGTGAGATTGTTCATAAAGGCATAAATGGATGCCATGACGATCAGCCATACAGTGATCGTCGTAAACGCGCGTGACTTCATAACACCAGCCTTTTGGGAAATCCAGAGACACAAATACGGCTGTGTACGTATACGCAGCGGCCTTTAACGAAGTTGCAACTAGCGGCAGGTCTCCGTAAATTGACGCCAATCCAGCCCGATAATCTGGTCGCCAACCCATATACGCAGCGTGCCATCAGGGTTGAGCGCTGACCATACGCCAGTGCGGGTATCACCCCATATGCGAGCGCGGCCACATTCCGCACCGTTGGCTGTTTGCCATGCAATCACATCGCCATCGCTGCTTGTGAGCAAAATCCATCTATCGGCCAGCATCAGTTGATTTTCGCCTTCAATGCGCCGCGACATAGGCACTTGCCATAAGCCCACATTATCGGCGCTGTAGGCCGTCAGCGTGAGGCCATCGAAAATATACTGCGTCCCTTCCGGCCCCACGCGAAGCGCCGCGTCCCGGTTGCCGATGACGGGAATTGTGCTTAGCGTCCATTGTCCATCGTTATCAATATGCCACAGGCCGCCGCGCGTTAACGCCAGCAAACCGCCCTGCCCGTCTACCGCCAGCGCGCCGGGTTCGCTCAAAAATGCCCGATCCAACAGCGTGCCGTGTGAATCAATGATCAACAGTTCGGCGCTGCCATCTGGCGCTTCAGTTACCAGCCCTAAAACTTCGGTTCCTAACGCCGAACGCAAGATAGGCTGCACATCATCAATCCGCCATGCTATTTGCCGCGCAGCAGTATCTACAGCGACCAACTGGTTATTTGGCGTCCTGAATAATTGCAACCCGAAAGCCGAAACTGGCGCGCCTTGCAGCGGCTCGCCCAGCGACCATGCTTGCCCTAACGTGCCATCCCGCGCCACGAACTGCACTTCGCCATCAGCGTAGAACAGATTTACCCCATCACGCTCCAGGCCAACGCCCACGCCATCTTTACTGAGCAGCACCCGCCACAGCACCCGTCCATCCGGCGTCGCTCTTACCAGCCGATCCACGCCGCTCGCCGCATCCAGATACACCAAACTGTAATCTTCAAGTTGGGCGGGCGGGGCGGCAGGGCCAAGCTCATCCGCTAAATCAACCCGCCAGCGATATACGCCTTGCAGCCACGTTTGCCAGTTCTGCACAAATTTTGACGGGCGTCGGTAGCCCAGTTCTTCAGGATCAAGCCACACATAGCCTGCGCCGGGGGTGGTGTTAGTGCTGGCGCGAATTTCAAAATGCAGATGCGGCACCGGGCGCACATCGTCTACCGCCGCGATAATATCCCCGCGCCGCACACAGGTATATACTGCCGGAAAAGCCACGCCTGTTTCATCGGTGATATGCCCGTACATGCTGTAAGCCACCGAATTATCGGGAAAGACATGCTCCAGCACGATGACCCCACCATCAAATCCCCATGCGCCAGGATCAGAAAATACCACCCGCCCATTCGCCGCCGCGCGCACATATTCACCATAAGCGGTTCCCCGCGCAGAGCCAGCGGCAAGATTGCGGTCAATGAACCAGTCCTCGCCGCTGTGAAAACGCCCCTGCCAGCGTGCTGAAGGCGCGGCGTAGTCCTGCACAATCGAAAACAGCGACGTATCCACTGGAAAATCTATGTTATCTACATAGCCACACTGCGCCTGTGCCGCCACAAACGCTGTTGGCTGCGCCAACAGCCCAAAGCACACGCTCAGCATTGGAAACAGCCAGAGCCGGTATATCAGTCGCAATTTCATAGAATACAAATGCCAGAAATCAAAACGCCTCCGGTCATTATAACCAGAGGCGCTTGCATGAGCATGGCGTTTATACTTCCCGCCTGTTTAGTTACTCAAATAATCCCGCAGTTGGCGGCTGCGGCGCGGGTGGCGCAGACGGCGCAGCGCTTTCCCTTCAATCTGACGAATACGCTCGCGGGTCAGGCCAAATTTTTCGCCTACTTCTTCAAGCGTATAGCTGCGCCCATTGGCGAACCCGAAGCGCAGTCGCAAAATACGCGCTTCTCGCGGCGTTAGGCTGTCCAGCAGAACGTCCAGCTTTTCACGCAGCAGCTTGTCGTAGGTGGCTTGCGCCGGGCCAGGAATCAATTCGTTTTCGATGAACTGCCCAAACTCGCTGTCATCATCGTCACCTACTGGCCGCTCAAGGCTCAAAGGCTGCCAGGATACCCGCAGCATCCAGCGCACTTTACGTGGGTCAAGTTTAAGCTCATTGGCAAGCTCATCCGGGGTGGGCTTATGTCCATTTTCCTGTTCCAGCCGCCGCGAAGTCTTGTACATACGGCGAATACGGTCACTCATGTGAACAGGCACCCGAATCGTGCGCCCCTGATCAGCAATGGCGCGGGTGATGGTCTGGCGAATCCACCAGGTGGCATAGGTACTGAAGCGGAAGCCCCGGCGGTGATCGAACTTTTCTACCGCCTTCATCAGCCCCAAATTACCTTCCTGAATTAAGTCCAGAAAAGGCACCCCGCGTGACATATACCGCTTGGCTACGGAAACCACTAAACGGGTGTTGGCGTTGATCAGGTGTTCACGAGCCTCCGCGCCTTCCTGAATTTTGATTCGCCACTCTACCGCACGCGGGCTGTTCGGTTTCTGGCGAAGCTTGCGCGCGGCTTCAACCCCTGCCTCAAGTTTCTGCGCCAGTATAATTTCTTCTTCGGTGGTCAGCAGAGGTACGCGTGACATCTCTTTCAGATACAGGCCAATCGTATCGCTGCTCACTTCACCAGCGTAATGCTCACCAGCGAAATCGTCTTCGCCTTCATCCCAAAGATCTGTTTCATCTGAAGCAAGCAGCAGATCATCAGGTTCAGCCTCAAAATCATCATCAAATTCTTCTTCAAAAAAGTCACCTTCGGCCATCATCTGGTCGGCAGGCGAATCAAAGCCAGGCTCGTAGTTATTCACGGTATCTTACCCTCACTACTGCTTGCACTTTCAGATATTTAGTTGCTGCTTTACGTTAATTTTTGTTGAGCAGTTCTTTTAGCTTCGCAAACCGGGGGTCAATGTCTGCCCCACAATCACAAGGCCCATCATTCCAGTTTTGCCCGCAGTTCGGGCAAAGCCCTTTGCAATCTGGCTGGCACAACGCCCCCCGCGAGTCGGCAATAATCGCTTCAGCACGAATCAGAGGAGCAAGGTCAAGCATGGCATCCTCACCGATGCTGAATTCCGAGCCGTTCGGGCTAGGATAAGCGTACAATTCCTCGATAGCCAAATCGAGATGTCGCTCAATCGGTTTCAAGCAGCGGTAGCATTCGTCCTCGATCCCCAATTCGAGATCCCCTTGCACCAGAATGCCTTCTTTTGTCCGGCTCAACCGCAGCGGCCCGCGCAAAAATACCAGATCAACATCTTCAGCGATGCGCATGCGCGGCACATCGAATTCTGTCTCATGGCTGTGGCCGGGGCCAGCAGCCAACAGAAAACCCACATTGAGCTTCAATACCCGGTCACCTACGTAACCGTTTGCTGCATGTTTCACGAAGCATTATCCTGAACGGATACAAATTACAGCAATCAAACTGTTTACACAGTAGCGAAGTTTCACGCGAGAGTCAAGATAGGCACGTCTACATTTACGGGAAAACGGGGGGTTCTTTTTTTTCAGGTTTTTTATGGTGTATTCAGCAGCAGGCGCATAATTGCGCCCCTTTTTCCAGTAATTTTTTCTATATTCTAATTCGCGCACTTGCGCCGCCCTGTGTTACAATCCTTCAAGGGAACACTGTAACCTCACTAACTTATTTACCTATGAACAGGCCGCTGGCGTTTTTATGATCGGAACTCGGCTCGGACCGTACGAGATCATCGAAGAAATCGGCAAAGGCGGAATGGCGACGGTTTTCCGCGCTTATCAGCCGAGTATCGGTCGTTTCGTTGCAGTCAAGGTAATCCACAGAGCAATCGCCACAGATCAACGTGCGTTGGAGCGCTTCCAGCGGGAAGCCCGCCTGATCGCGCGTCTTGAGCATCCGCATCTGCTGCCCGTATACGATTATGACGGCACTCATGAACCGCCGTATATCGTCATGCGCTATCTGGAAGGCGGCACGCTCAAAGATGTGCTGGATCGCGGCAAACTCCCGCTGACAGACGTAAGTTACCTGATGCGTCAGGTGGCTTCAGCGCTAGACTATGCCCACCGTCAGGGCGTAATCCACCGCGACATCAAACCATCAAATATCATGGTTGATCAGGACGGCAACGCCTTCCTGATGGACTTTGGCATTGCCCGTCTTGCAGCCTCCTCCAGTGAAGGGCTAACTCAAACCGGTTTCGCCGTTGGCACGCCGGGTTATATGGCGCCCGAACAGGGAATGGGTCTGGATAACATTGACCGCCGCGCCGATATTTATTCGCTCGGCGTGATGGTTTACCAGATGCTGACCGGCGAAATGCCGTATAAAGCTGAAACCCCGCTGGCAATCGTGATGAAGCACATCAACGATCCCGTGCCCAGCGCGCGCCTTCTTGATGACAATATCCCCGAAGGCTTAGATGTCGCTATTGCCAAAGCGATGGCTAAAAAGCCAGAAGATCGCTTTGAGTCTGCAACCGACTTTTCTGACGAAATTACCCGCGCAGTAGGCCGTGTCTCTACGCCAAACCTGCGCCCTGATACGCTGCGCGCCGCAGCATTGGCCGCCGTCGAAGATATCTACAAGCGTCGCTCTGAGAAACAGTCTGAAATTGATCAGACGATGCTTAAGTTTGAGGCCAGTCGCGGCTCACTGACCAAAGTAAAGCCAGATACCGGCCAAACGCGCACCGATCCCGGCGCGGCTGTGCCGCCTTCGGCAACGCCTTCACAAACCAGCACGCAAATCCTTAGCGAAGATCAGCCGACGATAATGACGCCGACTGATCAGCGTATTGTCAAACCGGGAACCAGCATGATACCCGGTCAAAGTGCGCCTCCCGCATCGTATGGCGGCTCCGCTGTAGAATCTGCGCCCGCAGGCCGTTCAAAACTGCCATTATTTATCGGCGCAGGGCTGGCCGCAGTCGTGATTATCGGCGTCATCATCGCGCTGGTTTCTAGCGGCGGTGGCGGCCCTTCGCCAGAAACCTTAACTGCAACTTTTGCGGTAGGCACACAGGTAGCGCTAAGCCACCAGCAGGGAACGCAGCAAGCAGAAGCATCGGCAACGGCAGTAGAAGCCGCTACCATTCAAGCTGCAACTGCGGGTTCTCTGAATTTCGCGCTCACTAGCCAGGCAGGCACTGTGGCCGCGGTAAGCGCAGCCCAGGCGACCGGGCAAGCCGCTATCCAGGCTGAAAACACATCATTTGCGCTGACGCAGGCATTCAATCGCGGGCAAACCGCTGTGGCAGGTGAGGCTACCAGCCTCGCCCTGACCAGGGATGCTACCCTTAGCGCGCAGGACACGCCCGAACCGACAGCCACGCTGGAACCAGCCGTAACGCTTGAAGAGCCAACAGAACGCGTTACGCGCCCCGCCGTGACGGTTACCAGCGAAATCCCGATTATCCTTGAGGGAGAAACTAGCACCACCGAAGCGACAGACACAGAGTCGCCGACGGATACGCCCGAACCGACAGCCACCCTACAGCCAACGGCAACGCTGGAGCCAAGCGCTACGAACACGAACCCGCCGACAGCCACCTTACAGCCAACGGCGACAGATACGCCGCAGCCAACCGAAACCTTTACGCCAACGTTCACGCCATCTTCAACGGATACACCAGAGCCAACGAACACGCCGGTGCCAACGAATACGCCTACCCCGGCAACGCCTATCGCGATTGCCGGTCGCCAGATCGTGCCGCGTTTAGGCCCCGGCTTGCAGTATCCCGCAGTGGGCACGCTTGAGGCGAATCAGGAAGTGACCGTCATCGGTATCAGCGATGATTTCGGTTGGTTGCAAGTGATTCTACCGAACGGCACTATTGCATGGATCGTGTTCAATACGCAATTTATGGACACTTTCGGCAATTACGGGGATGTGCCGTTTGCCGAAGCGCCCACCGATACGCCCACCAACACGCCGGTGCCAACAGATACGCCCACGCCTACCAATACGCCAACCGAAACCCTGGTGCCAACGGCTACCCCCACGACAGTTGTGCTGCCTACTGAGGCACCAACGGCGCTGATTGAACCGACGGCCACGCCAATCCCGTTGGGGGGCTTCCCTTATCTGGAAGACTTTGAAGGGCAAGACCCGGCAGCCGAATGGGACTTTGACCCGGCAGCGTGGCAGGTGATTTCTGAAAGTAACGAACATTTCCTGAGCGGTCAGGGATCGCTGCGCCAACCCGCCGTGATCATGGGGCGCGGTTACCAGCC
>LMZS01000081.1 GCA_001567085.1 Chloroflexi bacterium OLB15 | reverse complement strand
CACGCCGTGAGAGCGCTCTGATCATGCTGAGCGAATAATGCGCCCAACCGTGTTTGTGGGTCAGGTCTGCTGCTAGAAAGCCAATATGCAGGGATGGATTGATGACAGCCAAAAGCCGATCCTTTCAGGTTGCGCTTGAATTCTAAACTAAGCTCGATAATTACTATGAAGAATTTAGTTATGTTTACAGGGGATTTCGTCTAACCCTACGCAATAAAAGTTAATGCCACGTATCAAGATGTGAGGCATTCCAACCTATTTGGCGATCTTCACGCTAACCCTTTAAATTATCTCGCAGTTTTATCAGGCTTTCGCAGCCAAACGGCGGTTCGAAGGCCGATATGAAAGCGAATCATCATATCCCGAATGCCGACCCCGATGAAAGATTTAATCTGGCCTAGATTTGCGCCGACCATTGGCAGCTTTAAGGGCGGTGGAATCACCTCAAAGCCGCAATCTTTCCCCATACGGCGCAGACTCGTCGCGGTGAACGCATTGATATGTTCAAGTGGGTGGGTGGTTGCTTCTGCGATTGACCATTTTTTCGCGGCTATCTTGCGTGCGGTATGCGTTCCATCGGGCACGCTAATTCGCACAACGCCGCCTGGCTTCAACCATTGATAACAACTGCTCAGGGTTTCATTTGGCAGCGGAAGATGCTCAAAGACTTGCTCAGCGTTGATGAAATGATAACGCTCTAGTGTGATATCCTGTGGTATTACGGTGTTTAAGCAGTGTTCACGGGCATAAGCGATTCGCCGTTCAGATGTCTCTATCCCGTCTGCGTGGAAGCCATAAGCGACCGCCATTTTTAGCCAATCACCCCAACCCATCCCAAAATCTAATACGTGAATATCTGTACCTGTAAAAAGCGTCGCAATTTGCGCGCATTGGCGAGCTAACGTAGATCGGCTTTCGGGGGAAACTTTTTGCTTGCGGATGAGGCTTTGATCGGGATCGATCCACTCATCATAAAGCTGGTTTAGGGTGGCATCATCCAGAATTTGCTTTTGCCAGATCGTTTGACACGTTTCACATTGCAACAGAATATATTGCATCCCTGTGAGTACGTCAGCGCTAATCGCGGCGGCATAATAGGTTGTCAGAAAATCCCAAACTAGCCCGCTGTCCATCGGCATTTGAAGCAGTTGATGCGCTGAGGAACCCTTACAGACTGGACAGTGTGTGCGTTCGATGAAGGCCATTTTCAAATTCTCGAAGAATATAATCGCAGGAAACTCTACCATGAGATGCTTTGAGATTAAAGCGAATTGAGGCTTTGAATTGCCGCTAGCAATTGAAATGATAAGAGGCTTGAAAGCAGGGCGCGGCGGTTTATATGCCTGGTTGATGATTAGATAGGGTGTATTGGATCAATCAGTTCTTGCGTTAAACTTATGCTGTAGGAAGGCTATTTTTTAGGTTACTGTAGGCTGTTTGAAAGGACAATTATACTGAGATGAAGATACCCTTCGGCGGAAGTGCCGTTGTTCTGGGTTGTGGCGCGGTTTCGCGCTGCTTCCTTCCCCTTTTGCTGCGCCATTTTGAAATGGATTTCCACAAGCTCACAATCATCGATCTGGTTGATGCGCGCTCATACATTCCCGATGTGCTGGCGGCGGGCGCTAATTACCAACAGCTTCAAATTACACCGGATAATCTCGCTGAAACTTTAGGCCAGCATTTGAACGCTGGCGATCTGCTGATCGATCTGGCTTACAACATCGGCGCGATAGACATCATTAGCTGGTGCCACGATCACGGGGTGTTGTATATCAATACCTCAGTAGAACTGTGGGATCCGTATCTGGATATGGAAAATAAGCCGCCCACCGAGCGCACGTTATATGTTCGGCATATGGCGCTGCGTAAATTGAAGGCCTCATGGTCGCAACCGGGGCCAACGGCGGTGATAGAGCATGGTGCAAATCCCGGCCTGGTGAGCCACTGGGCGAAGATCGGGCTGGAAGATTTGGGCGCGGAGATACTGGCAGGATTTTCGCTCGATCCGCTGCGGCGGGAAGGGCTGGAAAACGCGCTTGCGACCAGCGATTATGCGCGTATTGCACAGTTAAGCGGCGTGAAAGTGATCCATATTTCCGAGCGCGATATGCAGATTGCGAACGTGCCCAAACAGGTGAACGAGTTCGTCAATACATGGTCAGTTGAGGGATTTTACGAGGAAGGCGTCGCGCCGTCAGAAATGGGATGGGGAACCCATGAACGCGAATTTCCCCCCGGCGCTTATGTGCATTTGTACGGGCCGGGCAACCAGATTTGTCTGGGGCGAATGGGGATCAATACCTTCGTGAGATCGTGGGTGCCGACTGGCGAAATTATCGGCATGGTTGTGCGACACGGCGAAGCATTCACGCTGAGTGATTATCTGACGGTGTGGGATGAAGATCGCCCAATTTACCGCCCGACTGTGCATTACGCTTACATGCCCTGTGATGCGGCGCTGGCTTCGCTGCATGAACTGAGGATGAATAATTACGATCCTCAGCCGAAAATCCGCATCATGAACGATGAAGTTGTGAGCGGCTCGGATGAACTGGGTGTGCTGCTGCTCGGCCACGACTTAAATGGCTGGTGGGTGGGCAGCCAATTGGATATTCATGAAGCGCGGCGTCTTGTGCCCGGCCAGAACGCGACGACTTTACAAGTGGCCGCTTCGGTGCTTGGCGCGGTCAAATGGATGCTGAACAACCCGGATCGCGGGATTTGCGTGCCGGATGAACTGCCTCATCGTGAAATTTTAGAGGTGGCGAACCCGTATCTTGGCCCAAGTTTATCGCTGCAAACCAACTGGACGCCTTTGAAGAATCGCTACGAGGCGTTTGGGCGCTATGGAGAATGGCACCCACCGGAAGAAGATGTGTGGCAGTTTGCGTCGTTTCTGGTGACCTAGCGCTCACAAGCAACCTGCTTGCCGGGCGGTTCATGAACTGCCAGCAAGCAGGTATTCAGTCATATGGCTTCGCTGCGAGAAAGCTCTACGCTAGCAGCTTTATAGCACTTCCCCGTGATCCGATTCTTCCAGCATGGTGACAACAATAGGCTGCTCGCTGGGGGCAATGGCTGCTGCTGAAATGCCAACCCCGGCAAGCGCGGCCATGATAGCATCCCGTGAGCCTTCGGGCAGCGTGTCGTGAACCAAATTGGCTTCAAATTCTTTGAGCGATGCCAGCATCTCATCATTTAATTCGCCGCTGTAAAGCAGTACCAGCGCGGCCTGACCAGGTTGCAGCTTCTCTGCCAGCGATTTGATGGTTTTGTTGTTGATGCCGCTATCGCGAATAGCGGCGTAAACGCTGGTAATGGCGCCGCCCGCCAGGCCGCCGATGACCGCGCCAACTGGG
>LMZS01000080.1 GCA_001567085.1 Chloroflexi bacterium OLB15 | reverse complement strand
TTGATGGGCGTTCGTGGCAACCGGTATTGCTGCACCTGCTCAGCAGTCAACACGAGTGGGGAATAGCATCACGTCAGCGTCGTCCCCGTGTTTGTGCTGGAAGTATTCCACCTTGCGCGCCACAGCACAGGGCATCGATTGCCCGGCTGGGTCGAAGTCTGAGACATAGAAGATGCGAACCGGCTTGCCATTCATGCGCCGGGTCAATTCCAACACGGATGTGATGGACATCTCCCCAACACCGGTCACGAGATTGACACGATATTGACCGCACAGGGGGAGTAGCACATCATTCATTCGTTGACTTTTCGCACCAGATTTCAAGGTGATAGCGTTGCTGCCCCTCATAGTTGTGGATGTAGTAATCGGGCAAGTCGGGAAAGCTGGGGAAGTCGGCGGCGCCCCAGGAGTAGTTATGCACATCGATAGACGGCTCGGCCAGTGCGTGAACCGCAAACACGTGCGGTTCAGGGTTGCGCCGGTCAACAAACGCACCAGGGTCAACCAGGTCAAGGTATCGAGCCATCTTGCTTGCCTGGCTAAGAAAGTTCCAACAGGTCTCCGTATTCTCGTATGGCAAGCCATTAGGCATCAGAACCGGTGTATCCTGGCTGATAATCTGGTAGTGAACGCGGCGGATATGCACACCGTACCCATAGCCAAAGGCGTTGCCACAGTTCGGAAAACCATTCACCAACGGCCCAATCCCCCGGCGTGCCGGCGTAGAATGGGTCATTGTTCGGCGCCAGTGCAATAAGGTCTGTCACCCGGCATTTGTGCAGCTTGGCGAGTTCCTTGATTGATGAGTAGTTCATAGCCCACCCCCGAACAGCCCCAACTGCACCACACTGGCCGCCGCCTGCTTGGCCGCCTGCTGCTCCTCCCTCGCCTCTGCCTCAGATTGCAGCCCGTTGCGGCTCCAATGCTCCAGGGTCAGCGCCCACTGATTGCCAAACCCCCGCCGAACGGGAAAGCCCTTGCTGCGAATCAGGGCAATGGGCGCCGTCCAAACGTTGCGGCTCTCGGTGTCGTGAATCTCAGCGACCACGGCCCCGGCTCGCTCTGCGTCGTCCAGGGTGGAAACGTCGAAAGCGATGGCCCGTGGGCTGCGCAGGGTGTGTTTGCTGAATGCAATGTGTTTGATGAACGCATCGCCCACCACCTGGCCTACAGGGTGGCGACGGCCGGGGGCGTAGATAGGCGTTACCCGCCTCTTGGGTGAATGTGTGGTGCGGCCTACTTGCGTAGACCGTTGGACTTGGTGTATCATGCGGTTGTCTCCATAAATCGCCCTTGTCCCGCCGCCTCGCCCGCTGCAACGGGCGTTGCGTGTTTCTAGGGTCTGGTTTGTGGGTGATTCACGCAACACCGGCTGCTGATTGGGCCTCGGAAACCTTCGCAGCGCCGGTGTTGTGCTTTTTCGACAATGGGTAAACTCCTCGTTGTTCAGCCTCAAGCAGCAAGCATCGGCGGGCAAGCGTAGAAGCGGGTAGCTTCTCGATTCGTGCCAGCATTTCAATTGCTTGCCGCTCCGTTTCATTCAACAGAATTACAAATCGGTTATCCCGTATCATTCTAGGCTCTCCTGGCTACATGCCGCTTGCGAACATGCTTCACATGATAGCAGCATTGCAATGTTGTTGTCAGACAAAAAAATCACCTGGTTTTTTGTCGCCCCTTGTCTTGTTCGGGAAGCGGAAGTTTCCACTTACTTCGCCAGTAACTTACCTTCCCCTTGACCTTTTGGCTCGTAATGGGGTCATCAGGCGGAAAAGTGCGGCTGCCGTCTGCAATAATTTTTAGTCCTTCAGAAAACCATATTTCTGCATAGTCGGATTTAATGCCCATCGCTTCCATGAGCTTGATTGCTTGGCTCCTGATTTCAGTCCTTCGAGATTCCGCGCTCTCTTTCCCGTAATTGTCCACCAGTGCGATAAGATAAGTGTTAAGTTGTTCTGCCATCTGCCTATAAGTGAACCCGAGCTCCCTTTGCAGGTAATATAAATCCTCGTAAAGCTGATTATTCCCGTCGTAAATCCATCTACCTTGTTCTTTGACTAGACGTTCTCTCCATTCATCAATCAAAGGGTATGCGGCATCCAAGCCCTCGCGCGTGACGTGTTCGTCAATGATGACCACCAGGTCAATCCACCCCAGCAAACGAAGGTTCTCAACAAAAGTGATTTTTACGCCCTCTTCGCTAACCAGAGGAAGCGGTCCATACTCTCGTTCGCAGCGCTCCAGGAACTGCTCTACTGTTGATTTTGGACGCCTCATAGCTCCACCCGTCTATGCACCTACACAGCCGCCGCTCTAATTATATCACCCGCAAAATGCTAAGGCTGACAATCGCCTTACGGTTACCTTGTTGCCGCGGGAATCGTCTTCTGTGCAACGATATTGCTATTAGCGCATGTATCATTTTCACAGGAGGTTACATTATGAGTACAGAAGCCCAGGCTGATGTAATTGTTAGTTTGTTGACGTATGCTGTCGTTGCATTCATCATCTTTCTGATTCTTCGTGAACTGGTGTGCTGGTATTGGAAGATTAACGAGATGATTACCCTCCAAAAGCGTATTATTACCTTGCTCGAGACTCTCACCAAAGATACTTCTCAACTTAATCAACTGAATCACCTAAGCGACATTGCCGAATCCCTCGCACCACATAAACCGCAATCGCCATATGGTCGCCCGCCACACTGAGACAGGTATCATCTCTCCGAGCTTGCGCATACTTGCCCCGGCCCGGCTTGCGTGGTATCCTGATAGCACAACACCCGCTGCCCTATGCAGCACATCAGTTCACGCAAGCGCCACCCAACCGGCCAAAGTTGAGGGTGGCGCTTGTATTTTAGCATGGGTGTGTGGTCTCATTCCCACTCTCGGAACCGGCCTGTATCTGATATTCTAAAAGCGCGTCAGTTGGCCGAAAAAAGATCATGAGAAAACGCGTCACCAGAGCCAGATCCGCTAAGCTATCATGGTGGAAAAACCAACCATGGATGCGAAGCGGAGGAGGAGATGCTGACCGTGCAAGACTACGAACGAATACGACGCGCCTACTATATCGAAAAGCAGAGCATGCGTGCCATCAGCCAAGCCCTGGGCCACAGTTACTGGACGGTGCGCAAGGCACTGGATGCGCCGGAGCCGAAGCGCTATACGTTGCAGCAAGCCAAAGCGGCGCCGGTGCTGGGGCCCTACAAAGCGCGGATTGAGCAGTTGCTGGTGGAGAGCGCCCGCCAGCCGCGCAAGCAACGCTACACCAGTAAGAAGATCTATCAAAGGCTGGTGCAGGAAGGGTATGCCGGCGCTGAATCGACGGTGCGCTACTATGTGAGCCAACAACGAAAAGCCGTGAAGCGGCCAGCCATTTACCTGCCCCTGGAGTTTGACCCTGGCCTGGATGCCCAGGTCGACTGGGGTGATGCCACGGTCAAAATGGCTGGCGAGACGGTGGTTGTTCAGCTCTTTGTGATGCGCTTGTGCTACTCGCGGCGGACGTTTGTCATGGCCTTTCCGACCCAACGCCAAGAAGCCTTTTTGTTGGGCCACGTGCAAGCCTTTGCCCATTTCGGTGGCGTTCCCCAGCGCATCAGTTACGACAACCTGAAGACGGCGGTGCATCGCATCCTGCAGGGCCACAATCGCGAAGAGCAGACGACGTTTGTGCGTTTTCGCAGCCACTACCTCTTCGAAAGCCGTTTCTGTACCCCCGGACAGGGCCATGAGAAGGGCGGCGTCGAAAGCGGCGTTGGCTACAGCCGCCGCAATTTTCTCGTGCCTATGCCCGAGGTAGCCGACTATACCGAACTGAACCAACTGCTGGTCGACGCTTGCCTGGCGGATGACCAGCGGGTGGTCGAGCGCAGCGCAGGGTCGATTGCGGCACGCTGGCAAAGCGAACAGCCGCACTTGCGCCCCCTACCGGCTGTTCCATTCCGCTGCTGCATCAGCCGTGAGGTCACGCTCAACGGCTATGGCCAGGTCCACTTTGAGACCAATCGCTATTCGGTGCCGGCGCAGTGCGCCCGCAAACAACTGACCCTACGCGCCTATCCCTTTTGGGTCGAGATTCTGGCCGAGCAGGAAGTCATTGCGAGCCATCCCCGCTGTTATGATCGGCATCAGGATATTCTCGATCCACTGCATTACCTACCGCTGGTAGCACAACGGCCGGGTGCGTTTGAGCACGCTCGTCCGCTGCGCCAGTGGCGGGCCACCTGGCCGCCTATCTATGAAACTTTGCTGACGGCGCTACGCCGACAAACGCCGAGCGAAAGTCAGGCCATCCGCAGCTTCATCGAGATCCTGCAATGGCATGAGCACTATGACGCCACCATGCTGCAGCGCGCCGTCGAACAAGCCCTGGCCGAAGGACTTAGCAGCCCGTCCGGGGTGCGCTTTTGTCTGAATCGGCTACTTGACCCGACGCCGACCGTGGCGCCCCTCGACCTATCCGCCCATCCCGTCCTGGCGCAAATCGGTCAGCAGCCCCTTTCATTAGCCCAGTACGACCAGCTCCTTCGGGGAGGCACGCAATGAAGCACCCGTCGACCCAGCAAGTGGAGACGCACCTGAAACAGTTGCATCTGCAAGCTTTCTTACAGGAATATCAAGCCCTGGCCCAAGTCGCCACCCAAGCCGCTTGGCCCTATGAAGCCTATCTGGCCCAACTCCTCCAAGCGGAGAGTGAGCGCCGCCTGCGCAATCGCCGCCAACGCCGTCTCCAAGAAGCGCACTTCCCCTTGCTCAAGGAACTGGCCGACTTTGACTTTACCGCCATTCCGCAGTTGAACCAGCAGCAAATCCGCACCTTAGCCCGCGGGGACTACGTAGCCCAGGCCGAGTCGGTGCTCTTTGTCGGCAGCCCCGGTCTAGGCAAAACCCACATTGCGATTGGATTGGGCCTCGCAGCTTGTCGTCAGGACCACCGCGTCCGCTTCTATGCGGTCACCCACTTGATCAACGAGTTGCAGGAGGCCCAGGCCAATCATCAACTGCCCAACTATTTGGAAAAGGCCCTGCGCCATCAACTGGTCATTTTAGATGAGTTTGGTTATGTACCCTTTTCGCCCACCGGCGCCCAGCTGCTCTTTCAGTTCTGCGCCGCCTTACAGGAGCGGGTTTCGCTGATCGTTACCACCAACTTGCCCTTTAGCGAATGGGGCCAAGTCCTGGGCGATGAGCGCCTGGCGGGTGG
>LMZS01000079.1 GCA_001567085.1 Chloroflexi bacterium OLB15 | reverse complement strand
CCCCCCCTACGCCCGCCTGATCCAGAACGAAGTTGAAGATCGCCTGTCTGACGGCATCCTTTCCAGCGAATTTAAGATGGCAAGCGTGGTGCGGATCGGCGTCAAAGAAGAAGAGTTGTTCCTCGAAACCGTCGAGGACGAGGCTGAAGGTGCCGAACTCGCTGAAGCTGGCGGATGATCGACACATTTTGTAGGGGCAAGGTGCGCCTTGCCTGCGCGATATAGTTCTGTAGGGGCGAACCGCTGTGTTCGCCCTTTTTATTAGCGCCAACAAATCAAAAACGCCATCATCTGGCAAAAAATAATCCTGTCCGTTCAAATTCAAAAAAAATCAGAACCCCTTCACCATTCCCCCGCCCACCCTGTGCTACACTGTGAATTACGAGGGACGAGACATATCTCGCCCCTGCCAACCTGTTCCCAAAATTGGACAACCCCCTCTCCCAAACGGAGAGGGGCAGGGGTGAGGCTTATGTACCGTTACATTTTTGAAGATACCCGGCACGTGCCGCCATTCAACCAGCCCGCGAGTATGCTCACCATCGGCATCCGCCCGCTGAAGCTGCATCACGAAGACCTGTTCGCCCGCTATTTTCGCGGCGATGTGTCGCTAGGCAACACTTTCGACTATCACCGCCGCGACCAACTGCGAACAGTGCAGGGCGAAGCTATCGTCTACAGCGACAATCTGTGGTTTGATGATGAGTTCTTCGCCTATTTTATGCAGCGCGCAAAAAAAAGTGGTCATGCCTGCCGCGCCGCCTTCCCCGCTGATGATCCCGCCTTTCGCACCTATGCCCTGCCATTAGCCACCGGCTACGAACGCAGCGTAGATGACGCCGGGCGGCCTATTTATCTGGTTGATCTCTGGTATTTTCCGGCAGGCTATACGCAGGACATCGTGCCGGTGATCGTTCCCAGTGATGCCGAAGAGATGGGCTTCTATTCAGTGCCCGATTTCATGTCCATGGAACAGGGCAACCTCACGCACTATGGCCCCCTGCGCGCTGTCGTCTCCATCGAAAGCTGGGTGCATGTCTACTTCGCAGGCATCATCCTGTCTGGTTTCGGGCGTGGCAGCCGCTTTGACCGTAAGGCGCGGGAGCATAACTTTTACAGCCTGAAACTGCTCTGGAAAGCGATTCTCGAACAGCGTCAGTTGCTCAGTTCGTCAGAGGTGGTGCATATCGGCCGGAACACCCGCATTCATCCCACCGCCACCGTCACCGGCCCCGCGTACATCGGCGATAACTGCGTGATCGGCCCCGGCGTGCTGCTGGACAACTGCACGATTGGCGACAACGTGACCATTGATGATGGCTGCGTCTTGATGATGAGTACGCTGGGCGACGGTTGTTTCCTGCCGTTTCGCGCCTCGCTTTACCTGACTGCGGTGATGGAAAACAGCATCATCGCCCAGAATACCTGCCTGCAAATGTGCGTGATCGGGCGTAACAGCTTCGTTGGCGCGGGCAACACCTTCACCGACTTCAATCTGGTTGAGCAAAAGCCGATCCGCGCCGCCAATATGCACGGCGATCTGGAAGATGTCGGGCAGGTGGTGTTAGGCAGCGCCATCGGTCATAACTGCCGCATCGGGTCGGGTATGGTCATGTTTCCGGGACGCATGATCGAAAGCGATGTGGTGCTGTTCGCTTCGCCACAGCGCCGCGTGATCAGCCGCAACATCACCTTTGAAGAGAGTGATCATCATCTGGTCACTGCCCATCATGCCCGCCACTACCCGCGTATCGAGGAGGTTGCCGAAGCCGCCCCGGCGTGGGAGCAGTGGTAGCTTAATCTTCAGACCATTCGGGTTCAGTTTTTACAGCAGGGTAGCCTATTCCCCGCTAACTATGGAATACCTTCCAATTCAAAAATATGATCGCAGCGGAAGCGCGAGCCGTATTTACTTAGCGCAACCTGTTTAGCAGCGCTAAATTCAGGCAAATTATTAACGATTTCCTTTACGCTGCACTTAACCTCACGCATAGCTTTTGAGGAACGCCATTTCAAAACAATATCCACATCGCCAGATATGGCGCTAAACATCGCCGCCAGCAGTTTGCTATCAGTATTATCAGTACTTTCGAAAAACAGTGTGTATAGGTCTTGGCCTCTGGTTTTCAGGAAATGCGCATTCTCGCTTAGTGACTGAGCACCTTCTTTGTTCACTACCACTTCGATTTGCATATAATCTTCCAGCGTCTTGGTAGCGTCACCATCCTGCCAAATTTCTTCAAAAGTACTGCGAACAAAATCCCCCAGCGGTGTTTCGGTAGAGAAGTCAAAACGCAGTGTTCGTATATCAGAAGTTCCCCGCTGACGGGGATAATAGGTGATAGAAGCAGCCTTATCTAGCTGAAAAAGCTGAAACGGCGGCAGCGTGTAGAAAAGTTTAACCTCAATACGTTTTCCTGCTGCTCCAAGATCTTGTTTCAAATAATAAAGCGTACTCAAATTGTCTTTAATCGCTTGAATGACATTAATCGTATCTTCAGTGTTTTTTTCCTTATCATGATCATAGGGGCTAGACTTCTGGCGATCTATCTGTCGCTGCTCTGCCGCCTGCGAATAGGGATCAAGAAATAGAAATTGCATGGTGAAGTCTTCTTGTTTGGGATCAACAGCAAAACTTCGCAAGTACGCAAGGAAGCGCTGCTTTTCGAGATCATAGCGGCCACTTTCAATCAGTAGTTCGGTGAAGGTATTTAGCACCCGCAATTGTTTCTTTGAACGCTTGGATTGATCTACCCATTCCTTGTAATTAAAGCCCCGTTCAGCATGGCCGGCCGTTTCGTGAATATGTTCCAGCACCAGCTCTAAAATGATAAAAATGATGACAGCGCTTACCAGGCCGACTCCAAAATTTGACAGGATTCCAACCAATGTTTCCCCGCCAAGGAGCGAAAGCGCCACTAAAATTGCGCCAATAACCGTCAGGATTCCTATGACGCTCCATTCCCGACGAGTAAGCCGCAGAAAGATCCCCCGACTGCGCATACCGGTTCTCTCCATACGAATATCCATGCGGTTTGAGCATATCATTGAAGGAAGATGCCATTAACTTGAGATTGCCCATGCCTGAACTTTCTTTGGCAGATGCCCCCACCTTTGCCTTCATCATCCATCCCATCCAGATCAAGAAGGACGTATCGCGCAAGTATCCCCTGTTGGGCAAGCTGCTGACCGAAGAGCAAATTAACTTTTTCTCGCGCTACTTCCCGCCGGTTTACCTGAGCGAAGTACATGGCGTGCGTTCGGTTAGCACCGGGCAAGAACTGAAAGGCTGGCTGATCGCTTGCCCGTATACCCCGCCCACGATGATGAAACTTCCTGTAGAAGTGGTCTATAACAAGCTAATCCAATGCGGGCAGATGGCCGAAAAACTGGGCGCAAAAATACTGGGTCTGGGCGCATATACCTCAGTCGTGGGTGATGCTGGCAAAACCATTGCCCAACGGTTGGATATTCCCGTAACCACTGGCGACAGCTATACCGTATGGATGGCCTGTGATGCGATTCGCGCCGCCGCCAAAGTGATGGAAATCCCGCTGGCAGGCGCCACGCTTGCCGTTGTCGGTGCTACGGGTGCGATTGGCTCTACCTGTGCAGAACTGCTGGCGGGCGAAAGCGCCGAGATGATTCTCGTAGGGCGGCGGCAAGATGCGCTGGATGAACTGCGCGAGCGCATCGCCACTCAGGGCGCAGTTGTACAGGCGACCACCAGCATAGACGCCATTTACAAAGCTGATTTAATCCTGACCGTAACCAGCGCCGTCACTGAAGTGATCGCACCGCGCCACTTGAAACCGGGGGCTGTAGTCTGCGATGTCGCTCGCCCGCGTGACGTGAGCAAGCGGGTAGCCGCTGAACGTGATGATGTGCTGGTGATCGAAGGCGGTATGGTTGAAGTGCCGGGTGATCCGCCGGATTTCGGCTTTGATTTTGGCTTTCCGCCGCGCCACGCCTACGCCTGCATGAGCGAAACGATGGCGCTGGCGCTGGAAGGCCGCTTTGAAGATTACACCGTCGGTAAAGAGATCGGCATTGAGCGCGCCAGCGAAATCGGGGAAATTGCCGCGCGGCACGGCTTCCGGCTGTCCGGCTTTCGCTCGTTTGAACATGCTGTCAGCGAAGAACAAATTGCCAGAGTACGCGAAAAAGCGCTCGCCAACCGCCGTGAATGGGCGAGCGCAATCATTTGACATTCTCTATCGCGTTACTATGTAGGGAGAATCTGTGATTTTCCCTACACATAAAAATGGTTTATTCGGCGTAGATTGCCATAATCCCGGCTGGGAGGCCAAGGTGCAGCGCGGCAGCATGGGTAACATTCCCTAAGTAAAGCCCGCTCGCCTCTAACCCCTCAATATTCTGCCTTTGTAGAGCAGCGATAAGCGTTTCGTTCATCGTGGCAGCCGATTCGTTGCCGGCATGAGCAACGAACAACTTCACATCCAATCCGTTTAACCGTTCACGAAAATCGGCTAAATTGCCAGTAAACAACCTTGTAATCTCCGAAGTTTCTGAATCAATCACTACATAACGATTGAATGTTTCAGGTCTGTTGACCAGCGCATGAAGCGCGAATTCTCCCCCATACGAAAAACCGACAAGGGCGCGATCAGAGCTATCAGTTCGATAAGTGGAATCGATAAGCGGGAAAATTTCCTGGCTGATAACGTCTATGAATTCGTCCTGATGACGGACGTAGTCGTATTCACGCACCGAAAGCATTTCATCAATGTCGTCGCTTGGATAGCCAATGCCCACGACAATAAGTTCCGGCAATTCATCCCAGTGACCAAGCCAGCGCAAAAATTCTGTGACAGATTGGAAAGAAATCGCAGGGTCTAGTAAGTACAGTACCGGATAGGATTGATCAGATGTGCTGTAACTCGCGGGGAGCGCCACCTTAAGCAGATAGTCACGTCCATTTATCGTAGAAGTGAGTGGTATCGCCTGAGTATCAGGAATGGTTATTGGCGAGAGATCGGCTTCAGAATCTGCATCGTCCTGCATGATGGCGGGGAAAATACCAGCGATGAATACAAACAGGACAGTTAAAACAAGAATTTTTCGCATCGTTGATCTCCGATGCAGCCGGGCAGTATACGAGCGTGATTTTAATTATATAATATCGTAATATCCCTCTTGCGCGAATCAATGCTAAATTGGCCTTAAACCATCCTATCGCGCGCTTTCGCAAAGATATGCTACGCTTGCTGTTTCCAAAGCGACGGTAATTCCTACTCTATGTCTGAACAAATCGAAACAGCTACCCCTGCCCACGATCCGTATGCGGCGCTTCGATTTCGTGATTTTCGGCTGCTGATCTCTGGCCGTTTAATCGCGCAAATTGGCGAGATGACCGTAAGTGTCGCCATTGGCTGGGAGCTGTACGAACGCACAGGTGATGCTTTTGCGCTGGGTTTAGTCGGTCTGGTACAGGTGATCCCGGTGATTTTGCTCTCGCTGCCCGGCGGCTATGTGGCTGACCGCTATGACCGCAAGCTGGCGACACTCATCTCGCAGATAGTGCTGGTGCTCTGTTCGCTGGCGCTAGCCGGTTTATCGCTGACCAATGGCAGCCTGCTGCTGATTTACCTGACGCTGGCGATCATCGGCGCGGCGCGGGCGTTCAATAATCCGGCTGAAGGGGCATTGACCCCGCAAACGGTTCCCCCCGAACATTACTTCAGCGCGGCGACGTGGAGTTCAACCGTCTGGCAGCTTTCGGCCATCTTAGGCCCGGCAGTCGGCGGGTTGATCATCGGCATCGCCAACAGCGCCGCCCCGGTATATCTCTTAAACGCGCTGGCGGGCATGGTGTTTATCGGCACGCTGATCGCCTTGAAAGTAAAATATAAAGGTGATGTGGTGGTGAATGAGCCGCCCGTACAAGCGCTCAAACAGGGCTGGCGTTTCCTGCGCGATTCGCCGGTGATTTTAGGGGCGATCACGCTGGATATGTTCGCGGTGCTGCTGGGTGGCGTCACCTTTCTGCTGCCCGTTTTCGCCAAAGATATTTTGCATGTAGACGCGCTGGGGTTGGGCATTTTACGCACCGGGCAATCCATCGGCGCGCTCATGATGGCTTTTGCCATTACCCGCCGCCCACCGTTTGAACATGCCGGAAAAACGCTGCTGTGGGCAGTTGCCGGTTTCGGAATTGCCACGATTGCGTTCGGATTTTCAACCAGCTTCTGGCTTTCGATGGCGCTGCTCATCCTGATGGGCGCGCTCGATAATATCAGCGTGGTGGTGCGGCACAGCCTGTTAATGATCTTCACACCCGACGAGATGCGCGGGCGCGTAAACTCGGTGAACACGATCTTCATCGGGGCATCTAACGAACTGGGCGGCTTTGAATCGGGCGCATTGGCGGCAGCAATCGGGCCGGTTGCAGCGGTGATTCTCGGCGGGTTTGGCACACTGGCCGTAGTCGGGTTGGTGGCGCAGTATATCCCCAAACTGCGGCAGTTGGGGCGGCTGGCAGAACTAACATAAAAGGGGCACAGCGCGCTGTACCCCTTTGAGCGTGTCAAACTGATGTGTTGTTATAAACTGCCGTCGGAATTACTGCACCGGCGGGGTTTGCTGTGTACCACTCAGATCATCGGTCTTCTTGGCATCTTTCTTGCCGCCTTCATCCAGCCCGCGCCGGAAATTGGCAACCGCGCTGCCCAGCTCGCCGCCAATTTTAGAGACGCGGCCTACGCCGAACAACAGCAAGACAATCACCAGAATAATGATCAGTTCAGTTGGCCCCAGTTGCATGATGCCCTGTCCTTCAAATATCTTGAACACTTGCCGATTATAGCATAACAAGCTAAATAGAGGATGAGGGATTAGGGGTGACATTCAGCAGCATCACAGCCGTCTAAAGTCACTGAATTTACAGATTACCCCATCCCCTGAGATCAAATGATCAACCTGCATTGTGGATAACTACCGTTCCACCCCGCATATTTCTGGCGCTAATTTTCAGGGTTCCAAACTTGAACACCTATTCGAAAACTGATAGACTCAAGGTAGGTCACAGGAGCAAAATCCTTGCCTGAGCAAGCCCTCTATTTGAAGTGGCGTCCCCTTGCTTTTGATGCAATGGTTGGACAGGAACATATCGTTCAAACGCTGCGCAACGCTTTACGCAGCGATAGGGTGCGCCATGCCTATTTGTTCAGCGGGCCGCGCGGCACGGGAAAAACCACCACTGCCCGCCTGCTGGCAAAAGCCATCAACTGCCTCGATCCTGATCCCGATAAGCGCCCGTGTAACGTGTGTGCCGCCTGTATCGCCGTCAATGAAGGCCGTTATCTTGACCTGATCGAGATTGACGCGGCCACCCATACCGGCGTGGACGATGTGCGCGAACTGCGCGACAAGATCGCCTTTGCGCCCGGCGAAGGCCGCTACAAGGTGTACATCATTGACGAAGTACATCGCTTCAGCGGCAGCGCCTTTGACGCGCTGTTGAAAACGCTGGAAGAACCGCCGGATCATGCCATCTTCGTGCTGGCAACCACTGAGCTGGACAAGGTGCCGGCGACCATCAAAAGCCGCTGCCTGCTGTTCCAGTTCCGCCGTTTTTCGGTGCAGGAAGTGGCGGATCGTTTGCAGGAAATTGCCGCCAGCGAAGGCTTAAGCGGCGAACGCGCGGCGCTGGAAATGATCGCGCGGCAGGGCACAGGCAGTATGCGTGACAGCGTAAGCCTGCTGGATCAAATTGTGACTGACCCCAGCGCGCCGATCACGGTTGAGCTGGTGCAAAAAGTGTTGGGTACGGCCAGTTCAGCGGCGGTGCGGGCGCTGGTTAGCGCGATCATCGCCAATGATGCCGCTGAAGGGCTGCGGGTGATCAATACGGCAATAGATAGCGGCACGGATCCGAAGCAGTTCGGGCAGCAGGTGGTCGAACATTTGCGGGCGATTTTGCTGGCGCAAACGGCAGGCACTTCTTTGATAGAAGGCTCGAACGAAGACCGGCAAATGTACGCCGGGCAAGCAGCCCAGATTTCGCGGGCATCGCTTACACGCGCGCTGCGAGTCTTTAATGATGCGGTCAACCAGTATCGCGGCGGCTGGCAGCCCCAGCTTTCGCTGGAACTGGCGCTGCTGGAAAGCTTGCATCCAGCCGCCGAAGAAGTGATGATCGCCGCGCCGGCACAGCCGCGATCTACAGGCTCAGCCGCAGCTACAGCCGCCCCCACCGCGCAAGCCGCGCCCCCTGTACCGGTGGAAGAGCCGGAACCCCCCGGCGCGCCGCCAGCGATTCCCGTCTCCAAAATTGCCGAACGCTGGGACGATGTGCTGAAGGCGATGTTCCGCTACAACCAGACTGCGCCAGAAGTGATGCGTTATTTCCGGGTGCTGAGGGTTGAAGGTTCGACGGTGGTACTAGGCACA
>LMZS01000078.1 GCA_001567085.1 Chloroflexi bacterium OLB15 | reverse complement strand
CCCGATGTATACAGCTTCTGGAATGAGGGGCAATATCCGGACGGCGAAAACTATGCGGGCGTTGATGACCTGCGGATTAGCGTGCTGCTAGAACGGGCGCGGCGCGATCCCTGGGGGGTAAACCGCGCGCGTGATTACGAAGAATTTCAGCGCGAATTTGCCGAACGCGTCGTAGCGCTGCCCCTATACTATCCGATTTTCACCTACGTAACTTCGCCCCGACTGGAAGGCTTACAGCTAGGTTTCATCGGCACGCCTTCAGATCGCTTCCGCAACGTGGAAGATTGGCGGTTGGTGGGCTGAGGAATAAATGAGGCGCGACGGGTAAAAGACCCCGCGCTTTTTATAACGCACCTTCCTGTTCCAAAATCCAGCGCAGATGATCTTTGCGGGCAGCGCCTGCTAGAGTTTCGAGTTTGCGCACGCTTAAGGGATCGATCACTTCGCGCAATAAACGAAGCTCTTCGGCAGACGGCGGCTCGGTTACGCGTATATCTGGCGCAATTTCCAGCGCAAAGCCCGTTTTCTTCTGAATGGCTTCAATACTGCGTCCCTGATGATAGCTTACGAGTCGCATACGGCCGTTTGCCCAATCGAATTGGCCTAAATCGCTGATCAGGTAACGCGGCCCGGAGCCACCAGGACGGTTTTCCACATGGCCGAGACCACTCACAAAATCCACCTTCTCCACAAAGGTTAAGCGGCTGTGACGCGGCACATACAGGTAAATCTGGTTGGAATGGGGTGTGACATCAGGGATGCCACCAGAGCCGGGCAGACGCAAGCGCGGATGCTGGTAGTCGCCACCCAATGCGATATTGTTGAAATTGCCGACTGCATCTACCTGCGCGGGGCGAAAGAACTCTTTGGGGTTAAAGCCGGGCAGCAAATCCAACGCGGCTTCGGCGAAACTGACGTGAATCAGGCCGTGTGTAAGCCAGAAATCTTCAATGCGAGCGACCCCAAGAGGCGACCAATCCACAGAAATGGTTTGCCCGATAGCTGAAGCAAAGCACACGTTCGGGGCGTGGGTACACTGCGCCAGAATATAGCCCGCCATGACGAGCGGCGTATTGATGCCCTGTGCCAGCACCTCACCATCTACCACCTGGCGAGAAATGCAAACCGAGATCAATTCATCAACAGAATATTCGAGTGTTGGCATGTTGGGCGAAATTCCAATGCAGACCCGTGCTAGAATGAAACTATTCTAATCGCCAATGCTTCAAGCGGGAGACTGAATGTCTACCATCACTTATTTGCGGCAGACCGAAATCTTTTTTGATTTGACAGCTTCCCAACTTGAACTTATCGCCACCATATGTACAGAGCGCACATTCGCCATCGGCGAGACTGTGTTTGAAGAAAATACTACTGGCGACGAGCTATATATTATTACCAATGGCGAAATTGAGATCGTGGTCACCCCTGCGGTGATTGGCAAGGAAAGCGCCGAAGAACCGCGCGTTCTGGCGCGGCTGCGGCGGGGGCAATCCTTCGGCGAAGTAGCGCTGGTTGATGAAGGGGTGCGCTCGGCAGGCGCGCGGGCTGCCGAAAAAGGAACGACCCTGATCATCATTCCACGCGATAAAATAATGATGCTGTGCGAAACTTATCCGCAACTTGGCTACAAATTGATGCGGAATCTTGCCGCTGATCTGGCAATGAAGATTCGCAATACAGACTTGCAAATTCGCGATTTCATGGCTCAAAAGCGCTAAGCTCAACGCGCCACCATCAGGTAACTTCATATGACTTACGTTGTGCTTGCCCTCGTTGGGCTGCTGATTGGGTTATCCAAGGGTGGGCTAGGCGCGCCACTCGCTATGCTGGTTATTCCGCTGCTCAGTTTGGTTATGCCAGTGCCATCTGCGATTGGGCTTTCGCTGCCCTTACTCATCGTCGGCGATGGCATTGCGATCATCATGTTCTGGAAAACATGGGATTTGGACTACGTTAAGCGGATGCTGCCCACCACAATCATAGGCATTGTGATTGGCACGCTCTTACTGGCGGCGCTGCCTGATTTAACCTTGCGGCGCGTGCTCGGCATTTTCACCCTGATCTTCGTCGCCTACCGCCTGATTTCAGAGCGCCTCACACAGTTTGAATACCAGCCACGCTACTGGCATGCTCATCTCGCCGGATGGCTATCAGGGATGGGATCGGCACTGGCGAACACTGGAGCGCCGCCATTTCTGGCGTATCTGCTGCTGCAACCTCTTTCGCCCATCACCATTGTAGGCACAACGACGCTGTTCTTCGCGCTCGTTAACCTGATCAAACTACCGGGCATGATACTGACAGGCGTAGTTGATTTTCATGAGGCGCTAGGATCGTTATGGGTGATTCCGGTGATCATCGGCGCGGTATTTATGGGGCGGTGGATCATTCAGCGGATCAACCAGCGCGTTTTTGAATACGTTCTGCTGTTCACGCTGTTTGTGACCGCGCTATTTTTGCTGTTTGTGCAGTCAAAATGAGGGAAGAACAAGAAAGGGCGCGCCGCAGCACGCCCCGTAAGCGCTGAAGTGAATTAACTTCCCTGTACCAACCGCACAAACTTGCGTTTGCCAACCTGCAAAACTACAGGAAGATCGCTCATTTTTACCGTCGCAAAGACATCTTCAACGGGCTGCTCATTCAGTTTTACGCCGCGCTGCTCGATGAGCCGCCGCGCTTCACCTGAACTGGCGACCATATCCAAACGGCGCAAAATATCCGTCACACGTTCATCAGCCGTAAGCGCCGCTTCCGGAATATCTGCCGGAATGCCGGAGCCGCCCCGAAAGACTTCATCCCAACGCGCCTGCGCGGCTTGTGCCGCTTCAGGGCTGTGAAAAATCGAGACGATTTCGCGGGCAAGTTCCATCTTGATCTCGTTCGGATGCAGCTTGCCGGAAGCAAGCCCGGATTGTAGTTCATTCATCTGCGCTGGCGACCACCCTAAAATCAACTTGAAGTAGATCGGCATGGCTTTATCCGGCACGCTCATCACCTTGCCGAACATATCCCAGCCTTCAGCCATCAACGGGATGTGATTGCCGAGACTTTTACTCATCTTGATTTCGCCGTCGGTGCCGGGCAAACTTTCCCCCATGATGATGGCGATCTGCGGCTTCTGCCCCATGCCTTCCTGCAGCTTGCGGCCTGCGACCAGAATATTGAACAGCTGATCCTGACCGCCGACCTGCACATCTGCTTCCTGTGCCACCGCGTCATAGCCTTGCATCAAACCGTAAAACAGCTCGTGCAAGTGGATTGGCTGGCCTGCTTCAATACGCTTGGCGAAATTTTCGCGCACCAAAAACTGCTGTACGGTGAAATTGCTGGCCAGACGGATAATATCCGCAAAATCCAGCGTGGAAAGCCATTCGTCGTTATAGCGAACACGGGTCAAATTCGGATCAAGAATCTTGAACGCCTGCTCAGCATAGGTGCGGGCGTTGGTTTCCACCTGTTCGCGCGTTAGCTGATCACGCGCCTTATCCTTATCTGAAGGATCGCCGATCAGGCTGGTAAATGTGCCGATCAGGAACGTGACATCATGCCCAAATTCCTGAAACTGGCGCAGTTTGCGCATGGGGATGGTATGCCCCAAATGCAGATCGGCGGTGCGCGGGTCAAAACCAGCATATACGCGAAGCGGGCGGCCTTCGCGCTCGGCTTCAAGAAGGCGCTCGCGCAGTTCGCGGCGCATATGCTCTTTGGTCTGCGGGTCGCCATATTCGGCGCCAGACATCAAAACATCAACTTGTTCATCAAGGGTGGGCATACTGCTTCCTCTATGTGAAGATTGGGCTTCGATTCAAGAATGCGCGCAAGTATAACAGACGGATTAATAGACGCGGACGGTCTTTCTGACTTTCAGGCGAATAATCACCGTATCATCATCTTTCCATTCTTCCAGCAATTGATCTGCGCGCGCTTTAGTTTCGTAGCGGCGCGTGATCGCGGCCGTCCAGAAATGGTCGGGATCATCTTCTACCACCAGATCGCCCTGAAACAGGTATCCGCTCTGCCCTGCGCCGGGATCACCACCGATCTGAATCGCGCCTTTCGCACGCGCGCGGGCGTTATGCACTTTGCGAGTTTCCCGATCTGACATGATGACCAGATCATCACCATCGCGCAAGTACCACAGCGGCACGACGTGGGGATAGCCCGCATCATCAATCGTAGCCAAACGGGCGATCATTTTCTGATCCAGAAAGGCGATAAGTTCATCTGTAAAGGCCATAGCCGCTCAATCCAAATACCATCAATGATGAAAACCTGTTGAACTACTAAGACGCTGAATGCGCCGAAAACCTGACCGACAGGCAATATTTTGCCGCTGAAACTGCGGTTTTACAGATTTCCGTTTTGCTTTTGAAAGCGCCCTGCCCCCTACAAAACAGGCGCAGTGCCGCCTATAATAGCACGTGAATCTATGGCGAAGCAGGGAAATAAAGCATGATGAAGCCGATGACCAGCGCACAGGCGCGGCAGGCATTTTTAGATTACTTTGAAGAAATGGGACATCAACCAGTGGCTTCATCATCGCTGGTGCCGAGTAATGACCCAACGCTGCTTTTTACCAACGCCGGCATGGTGCAGTTCAAAGATGTTTTTCTAGGGCTAGATAAACGCTCGTATTCGCGCGCTACCACCTCGCAGAAGTGCATGCGCGTTTCCGGAAAACACAACGACCTCGAAAATGTGGGGCCGTCGCCACGTCATCACACCTTCTTCGAGATGCTGGGCAATTTCAGCTTTGGGGATTACTTCAAGCGCGACGCCATTCGCTTCGCCTATACGCTGCTGACTGAAGTTTACGGCTTACCGCCGGAACGCCTCGCCTTTACCGTTTACAAGGATGATGACGAAGCCTACGACATCTGGATCAACGATATCAAGGTTGACCCAAAGCGCGTGGCGCGGATGGGTTCTAAAACCAATTTCTGGCAAATGGCGGAAACTGGCCCCTGCGGGCCAACCAGCGAAATTCACTGGGACAAGACGCCAGAATTGGGCGTTGAGTCGATCATTTCGCTGATGCAAGCCGAAGATGACCGATTCCTTGAGCTGTGGAATCTGGTGTTTATGCAGTACAACCGCACGCAGGCCGACCCTGAGCATACGGGTCAGTTTGACGTGCCGCTGCCTGCGCCGGGCGTGGATACCGGCATGGGGTTGGAGCGCATACTGAGCGTGGTAAACGGCGTCACCGCGAATTATGACACCGATCTTTTTCTGCCCATTTTCGACACGGTACAAAAACTGAGCGGCCAAACTGCTGAAGAACGCGCCGCAAATTACGTGTCGTACCGGGTGATTGCCGACCATATGCGCGCGGCAGCTTTTTTGATCGCTGATGGCGTGCTGCCAGGCGCAAAAGGCCGCGATTCGGTTTGCCGTCTGGTGATTCGCCGCGCGGCACGTTTTGGCACCAAAATCGGCTTCAACAGGCCGTTTCTGGCTGACGTTGCCGACACCGTGATTGATATCATGGGCGGGCATTATCTGGAACTGATCGAAAAGCGGGACTCGATCCGGCGGGTAATCACGCAAGAAGAAGAACGCTTCCGCCGCACGATGGATCGCGGGATAGAGGAACTTGAACAACAACTGGCGCTGCTGACTGAAGGCGGCACGCTTTCCGGCGATGTGGCATTTTACCTGAAGGCGACGCTAGGGCTGCCGATCCAGGTGACGAAAGACATTGTTGAAGAACGTGGCTACAGCGTGGATATGGCGGGCTTTGAAGCTGCGGAAGCAGAGCATGGAATCCGCAGCGGCGGCGGCATGGCAATGGGCGAAATTGGCTCCGTTGAGGGTTACAAGCAGGTGCTGCTTTCGCTGCAAGAGAGCAGCGGCCTACCGGCAAGTGGCGTTCAATACGAACCTTACGGATCAACAGAGTTAGATACTATGGTGCTGGCAATTTTGAGCGAAGGCCAGTCGGTAGCTAACGCTATCGCCGGTGATAAAGTTGAAGTGGTACTGGCAGCGACCCCATTCTACATAGAAGCTGGTGGTCAGGTTAGCGATACCGGCGTGATCTCCAGTGAAGGCTGGCGCATCGAAGTCGAAGATATGCGCCGCCCTGTAGGCGGCCTCATCGTGCATGTTGGCGAGGTGGTTGAGGGGACACCCAAAATAGGCGACAGCGTGCGCGCAGAGGTTGATCTTGAACGCCGCCGCGCGATCACCCGTAACCACACCGCAACTCACCTACTACATGCAGCACTACGCCACCGGTTAGGTACGCATGTTCAACAGCGCGGCTCGCTGGTCGCGCCAGATCGGCTGCGTTTTGACTTCGCTCACGATGCGAAGGTTCCGGCTGAGGAACTACGCGCCATCGAACGCGAGGTTAACGGCATTATCATGGGGAACTATGATGTGATGCCAGTGATTAAGCCATTATCTGAAGCGCGCGCAGAAGGCGCAATGGCGCTGTTCGGCGAAAAATATGGCGATACTGTGCGCACGATCAATATTGTTGGCGAAGGCGGCAACCGCTACAGCTACGAGTTATGCGGCGGCGTACACGTACATGAAACTGCGGAGATCGGGCCGTTCCTGATCGTAAGCGAAGGCAGCGTGAGCGCGGGCATTCGCCGCGTAGAAGCGGTAACCGGCACCGGCGCGCTAGACTATATTGAACGCAGCCGCATGATGCTGCACGATGCATCTACACAACTTGGCGCAACGCCTGAGCTGCTGCCGGAGCGCGTACACGATGTTCAGGAAGAACTATCGCAAGCGCGTAAACAGGTCGCCCAGCTTCAGCGCGATCTGGCACGCAAACAGTTCGATCAACTGGTTGGCAGCCTTGAGCAAGTAAACGGCTTCAACGCCCTGATCGCGCAGATTGACAGCGTTCCGGCGGATACGCTGCGCGAGATGTCTGACTGGTTCCGCAACGCTGTACCCAGCGGCGTGCTGGTGCTGGGTACGGTCATTGAAGGCAAGCCGCAGCTAGTGGTAGCGGTGACCGATGATCTGACGAAAGCTGGCGTTCACGCAGGCAACCTGATCAAGCAGATCGCGCCAGTTGTAGGCGGCGGCGGTGGTGGCCGCCCGACGATGGCGCAGGCAGGCGGCAAAGAAGCAGGTAAACTGCCTGAGGCGCTGGCAACAGCACGCGAACTGTTGAGCAAGAAGTAGAAATTTCCCAGCCCGCACCCCCTCCCCCTTTTTGAGGGAGAGGGGGCAGCCAACTGACAGGCGCTTTTGAGAGCAATCTGCATGGTGTCGCGATTACAACCCACGTTTAAACCAGCCCGCATCTTCCTATGAGCGACGCGCCAGAGTTCATCCAACTGCACGCAGACGACGACGTGATCACTGTCTGTGACCGGATGCGGTTCCTACGCGGGAAGCGGGTCGCTCTGGTATGGCCGGAACGCGACAGCATCCTTCAGCGCAAACTGGATCTGGTGCTGGTGCAGCGCGAAGCTACGCGCAACAACGTGCGTATTGCGCTGGTCACCCACGATGATGAGATTGCACGTAACGCCAATGAACTGAACATCAGCACGTTTGAGACCGTCTCTAACAGCCGCCGCAAGCGCTGGAAACGCGGGCGCTCACGGGTTTTCATCAACCGCTCAAAACGCCCAATTAATGCCCCGCTAGCCGATGAACTGGCCCCATATGCCAGCCGTGTGCGCGGCGAAGAAGCGGCCACGCCCAGAAGCCGGATCATCCGCATCGTTTCCCGCGTGGCGCTGGTAGCCGGTTTGACAGCAATATTCGCGTTTGTGCTGTACTTGCTGATTCCCAGCGCACAAATACGCATCATCCCTGCCAGCCGTGTGGTACAAGCGCAGGCGACCATCAATGCGGATCCGAACTTGCCGCAGGCGCTGGTCAATGTTGAAAGCGGGCAAATGCGCGCCACCACCTACCGCGCAGAGATTGAAGAGCGCGGCACCATCCCAACCAGCGGGGTGCAATCCCTAAGCAGCGTGCCAGCCATCGGCACGATCACGTTCATCAACCGGACGAACAGCCGCATCGAAGTGCCTGCGGGTTCGCTGGTCAGCACCTCAGCGGGAACGCCGATCATCTTCCGCACCACTGCTGACGCAATTGTGCCGGGTGGCATAGGCGAGCAAGTGGAAGCGCCCATTGAGGCCGTACAAGAATCTACCGGTGATGTTGGCAACGTTGATATTGGGCTGATCAACAGCATGATCGGGCCTTTGGCTGAACAGGTGGATGTACGCAATTTCACGCCCACGTTTGGCGGGGAAAACCGAATCGCGCGCATTGTCACAGCCGATGACCGCGAGGCGCTAATCTCGGTGCTGCGCCAGCAAATGCAGGAACGCGCATTTCGAGAGCTTGCGCCAATGGCGACGGACGGGCAGTTCATCATCCCTGAAACCATCCGCATCATTGAGGAACGTAACGACTGGATGATATTCGACCATGACGTGGGCGATTTTGCCGATAATCTTACCCTGACCATGCGCGCGGTTGTAGCGGTCACTGCAATTGATGAAGAGCTGGCGCAGCAGATTACATATGCCCGGCTTGGCTCTCAAGTGCCACGCGGATGGGCGATTGCGCCAGATTCGCTGGATTACCAGCGCAGCAACGTCACGGATATTGATGCGTCAGGGCGCGTCACTTTTGAGATGAGTGCGAGCGCCGATATTCAAGCGCAAATTGATATTGCCGCCCTACAAAGCACGCTTTCCGGAAAATCTTCAGCCGAAGCATTTGCCTATCTCGCGTCTAATTTTGATTTACAGGATGACACGCAGCCTGAAATTTCCATTTCTCCGCAGTGGCTTGGGCGGCTGCCCATTCTGCCATTACGCATCAATATTGATGTTGGCGAGACTGGATCACCGTGATCGGGCGGTTATTAGGCATTGATCACGGGCTGGCACGCATCGGGCTGGCGGTCAGTGACGAAACAGGACTCCTGGCGCGAGAACTAGACATCATCCACCGGCGCTCAAAACGCGAAGATTTTGAGAAACTGTTACGCCACGCCCAAGCACAGCGCGTCGTTGGACTGGTGGTTGGCCTGCCAGTCAACCTTGAGGCTACAGAGCATACGGTAACCCACACGCAAAAAGTGCTGAATTGGGTTGAATATCTGAAGCCGCACACTGATTTACCGATCATCCTGTGGGATGAACAAATGTCCAGCCGCGACGCAGCGGAACTCGCGCGACAAAAACGCCGAACAGCTACCGCCCCGATTGACGATCTGGCTGCGCGCGTGATTTTACAAAGCTATCTGGATGCGCTGCGCGACGGGCTGGCGGAATTACCAGAATCACTGAGGAGATAGTTTGTGAGCCGGTTTCTTCGACTCTTGATCCTGCTGGCTGTGCTGGTGTTTGCCTGCGGCGCGCTCTCGGTCATCGGGCTGCTGCTGGTTTCAGGCGGCAATCCCGTCAATTATGTACAGACCACCCTTCTACAAATTTCGCTTGCAGGGCGAACCGCTGACCTGAACAGCAGCATTGGAAGCAGTACCGATCCGGTGCGCTTTGAAATTCAGTCTGGCGATACGCCACGCATGATTGCCCAAAATCTGGTTAACGCTGGTTTGATTCTTGACCCGAATTTATTTGTAGATTACGTGCGCGCTGAGCATATGGATACCCAGCTACAGGCGGGTGTTTATTTCTTGACGCAAGCGCAAACAATGGTTGAAATTGCTGTCGCGCTTACAGATTCGGGGAGCAGTCAATTTCCCTTCCGCATTCTTGAAGGCTGGCGCAGCGAAGAGATTGCCGAAGCGATTGACAGCAATCCTTATTTCGGCTTTTCGGGCGATGATTTCCTAGCCGTCGTCGGGGCAGGCGCAAGCGCCGATCCTGCGTTTTCGATGCTGGTTGGGTTACCCGCAGGCGCGCCATTAGAAGGTTTCTTATTCCCGAACACCTATCAACTGCCCGCGCAGATTACGCCGGAACTGCTGCGCGACTATCTGCTTGAAGAATTTTTGACGCAGGCGGGCGATCTGGCTGACGATGCCGCCGCGCAGGGTTTATCGCTGTTTGATGTCGTGCGGCTGGCTTCTATTGTGCAGCGCGAAGCGGTACATGCTGATGAAAGCGCGCAAATCGCAGGCGTGTACCGCAACCGCCTGAACATTGATATGAAACTGGACGCCGATCCTACCGTACAGTACGGGTTGAACGGTTCGCGTGGCTCGTGGTGGCCGCAAATTACACAGGCCGATTATACTGGCGTGATCTCGCCGTATAACACCTATTTGAACAATGGGCTGCCGCCATCCGCCATTTCTAATCCCGGTCTGGCGGCGATTCAGGGCGTGATCAACGCTACACAGTCACCATACCTGTATTTCCGCGCCGAATGTAACGGAAGCGGCTATCACGTATACGCGCAAACCTTCGAAGAGCACGTAGCTAATGGGTGCTAGATGCTCTCCTCTCTCCCCCAACCTCTCAGGAAGGGATTCTCTTGCGCATTCGCGCCGGGGGGAATGGATTGCCCACCGTCATTTTCAGCTTGCAGCCCCGATTACAATTCTTCTTTGCTGCGCGCTGTTTATTGCTGGATGCACGGCCATTTCGGCATCGTCAACGGTGCGGCGGATCGCGCTGCTAGCGCCATTTGAAGGGCGATACCGCGAAATTGGCTATAACGCGCTCTATGCGGCGCGGCTGGCGCTGGCAGATTATGGGAACGCCGCGATTGAACTGCTGGCCGTTGATGATGGGGGAACGGTAGAAACTGCCGCGCTGCACATGCAGGCCGTCGCCCAAGACCCTTCGATAATAGCGATCATCGGGCTTGGCTATGATGCCGCCCATACGCTAACACAGGAAGCGGCTGGCGATCTTCCCTATCTAATCGTCGGAAACTGGGCTGAAGAACGCGCTGCGGAAAACGTCTACATCCTCTCAAGTTCAGCCATCAACAGCGCGATTACGATTCCCGCAACGACTGCGATTACTGAAGCAGCCCAGCTACCTGCCCCATTTAGCGGGGGCGAAATTATCGGGCTTGAAGGGTTTGCCCGACTGCGCGAAGATTTGAGCGAGATTACGCTGATCACCAGCGGGACGCTGCCGGATACAGGTTTTCGAGAACGCTATATCTCCAGCGATCTGTATGTGCCTGAGCCAAATCATCTGGCAACACTGATCTATGATACGCTCAATTTTATACTTTCCGCTGAAGCGGCAAACCGCGCAGACGCTACAAACCTGATGAACGTCACCTATTCAGGAATCAACGGCGAAATCTCATTTGTAGATGGCTGGTGGGCGTCTGCGCCAGTTTACCGTTATGAATATTCGGCGGATGGCAGGCTTGCGCCAGCAGGTTAGAAAATAACGGGGCGCAGCAGCACGCCCCTACAGCGCTGGTGATCAGCCCTGCCTTGAACGCAGCACGTCATAGAACAGCGGCAGGCGTTCCACAGGCGAGTCTGAATAGGTGAATACTTCATCCAGTGCGGCACAGCACGCCGGCAGACGCGCTGGATCATTCGCGTAAATCGTAGCAAGTTCCTGACCCGCGCTAACCTGATCGCCCTGTTTCACATAGATTTTTACGCCGACAGCATGATCAATAGCGTCGGTTTTCTTCTCGCGGCCTGCGCCCAGCTCAAAAGCGGCACGGGCGGCGGCCATCGCTTCGACTTTAGCAAGATAGCCATCACATACCGCCGTATATGGCTCAATCATGGCGGCTTGCGGCAAGCGTGAGGGATCATCAATCATGGCAACATCCCCACCCTGCGATTCCACCAACAGGCGTAGTTTGCCAAAAGCCTCACCATTGGCAATTTTTGCTTCTAATAATGCGCGGTTCTCTGTATCATCCGTCCACTTTTCGCCACGCCCGGCCAATTTTAGCATTTCGCTGCTGATAAACAGGCAGTGTTCCAGAAAATCTTCCGGGCCTTCGCCGCGCAGCGTTTTGATCGCCTCTTCTACTTCCAGCGCATTACCTACGGCTTCACCCAAAGGCTGATTCATATCCGAAAGGACGGCTGTCACATCGCGCCCGGCATCGCGGCCAATTTGCACCATGATTTCAGCCAGTTCGTGGGCTTCGTCCAGCGTTTTCATGAACGCGCCGCTGCCAGTTTTCACATCCAGCACAATGCCATCTGCGCCCGCCGCGATCTTCTTGCTCATAATACTGCTGGCAATCAGCGGCAGGGAGCTTACAGTTGCCGTTACATCGCGCAGGGCATACAAAACGCCATCAGCCGGGGCTAGCGACAGCGATTGCCCAACAAGCGCCAGTTGGTTGCGTCGTATCTGCTCGCGAAATTCGTCTCCTGATAGGTTGACACGAAAGCCGCGTATTGACTCTAGCTTGTCTATTGTGCCGCCCGAAAACCCTAATCCACGCCCGCTCATTTTTGCCAGCGGAACGCCGCAGGCAGCCACCAACGGCAGCACTGCCAGCGATGTTTTATCGCCGACACCGCCCGACGAATGCTTATCTACGGCGTACTCGATCACGTCGTGTAAATCAAGAACATCGCCCGAATTCGCCATCGCCAGCGTAAGGTCAACCGTTTCCTGAGACGTCATGCCGCGAATGTATACAGCCATCAGCCATGCTGCTGTTTGATAATCAGTGATTGCGCCGCTCACCACGCCGTGAATAAAGTACTCAATTTCATGTTTGCTTAATGTTTGACCATCGCGCTTTTTGGCAATAATTTCTACGACATGCATATGATTCTCCTCCAGCTTCATGATCACTTCAGTAAGTAAGATTCGCCCTCGATATAACAACAGGGAAACAAAGCTTAGCAAAGCGGTGTTAAAGTCTCACCAAACACCAAACTTTTTCGGTTGAGCCAAGTATTGCGTTCAATTACAATACACGCTGTTCCTGTTTGAAATCATCAAGGAGTTTACAAGCACGCATGAACCCTAAACAACGCCAATTTCTGATTATTATCGCCGTTGTGATCGTCGCGGCAGTTGCATTTATGGCCGTCATTGCGCTGGCGAATCGCCCCGCAGGGCCGACCATTGATTATGCCAGCATCCCGCAATCCCGCACGGAAGACGGCGCATATGTGCTTGGCAATGCAGATGCGCCAGTGACGATTGTCGAATTTGCAGACTGGGCATGCTCGCACTGCCAGGTTTATCGCGACACTATGGACACCTTCATTAACGAGCAGGTTACGACTGGCCGCGCCAAATTTGAATTCCGCATCTTCCCGACGGCAGGCGGTCAGCTTACCGTTTATGCCGGTCAAATTGCAGACTGCGCCGAAGAACAGAGGACTGGCGCCTTCTGGGAATTACAGCCCATTCTATATGAATTGGCAACTACTGGCCGTTACACTGAAGATCTTGGCCGTGAAGTCGCCAACCGTCTTGGCCTTGATTACTCTCAACTGCTCTCTTGCAGCAGCAGTTCTACGCGCGTTACAGATGATGTGACCTTTGGCCGTAACGGTGGCGTTCAGGGCACGCCAGCGGTGATGGTACGCAACAATGACGGCGAAGCAACCTTTATTACATACAACGGCACCACCTACAACCGCAGCGAAGTTCCGCTGAGCGTTCTGGTTGGCGTAGTTGATCTCGCCCACGCCGGCGCATAAAAGAAAAGTTCTGAGTGACGAGTTTTGAGTACGGGCGGCGCCTTAATAACTGCTCTTACGCAAAACTTGTCACTCAAAACATCATTCAGTCACCAGGAATTTTGAAGTCACCAACATCAGCCTGTGCCTAGCAAACTGCGCAGGTGCCTCATTCACTCGCGCCGCAGCAATGGTTTTAAGTGTGCTTTCAAACCCTTCGCTAAGCCGATATACTTCACCTCTTACCTGACAATCATACATTTTGCGATTTGAGGACAAATGCGAACAGTGTATTGGCATCAACAACATGTTCGGATGATCGATCAGCGCCGTATTCCATGGGAACTGGCGCTGGTCGATCTCTATGATGTAGCCGCCGTTGCCGAGTCCATTCGGGATATGACTGTGCGCGGCGCTCCGGCCATCGGGGCGACCGCCGCTTTTGGCATGGCGTTAGCTGCACAAAATAGCAGCGCGCAAACCGTGCAGGCTTTGCTGGCTGAGTTGGCAACCGCCGCTGATTTGCTGAAAGCGTCGCGCCCTACCGCCGTTAACCTGGCATGGGCAGCAGATAAACTGATGGCTATCGCGCAGAATGGCAATTTTTCGACGCCTGATGAGATACGGAACGCCCTACTGCAAGCAGCGCAGCAAATTGCCGATGAAGATGTCGAAATTAACCAGCGCATGGGCAAAATTGGGGCAACGCTGATCCATGAAAACGATACCGTGCTGCATCACTGTAACACGGGCGCGCTGGCAACTGTAGATTACGGCACCGCGCTGGGCGTGATTCGCGCCGCCTTTGAGCAGGGCAAAAAATTTCATGTACTGCTGGATGAAACGCGCCCCCGCCTTCAAGGTGCCCGCTTAAGCGCGTGGGAGCTGGAGCAGCTCAACATTCCTTATGACATCATCCCTGATACGGCTGCGGGCTTCTATATGCGGCGGGGCGAAATCAAACTGGCGCTGGTAGGCGCAGACCGTATTGCCGCTAACGGGGATTTTGCAAACAAGATCGGCACTTATCAGGTGGCGGTACTGGCCAAAGAAAACGGTATTCCCTTCTATACTGTCGCGCCCACGTCCACCGTTGATCTTTCGCTGGCATCTGGTGATGACATTCCGATTGAAGAACGCGACAAAAGCGAGGTACTGGCGCCTTTTGGTGGGGCGATTGCCCCGGCGCACTTCAACGCCCGTAACCCGGCATTTGATGTGACGCCTGCGAATTACCTAAGCGGAATCATCACTGAAAATGGGATTGTGCGGCCGCCATTTGATGTTAATTTGCGCCGCGCCGTGATGGGCGAACAGGTTTAAATCGCTAAACATCCAACCAGCGGGCGAGCTGGTTTCCCGTTGGGCGAGCCGCGCCGTCACGGTACTGATATAACAGCACGAGATCGGGGTAATCGGTGTCTATGCGCGATTGCCACTCGCCAATGCTGAATAGTTGCAGTTTGCCGCGAATACGCGCGCAGCTTAGCACAAACGGCAGCCGCTCATAAAGCGCCAGAACCCGGCTTTCATCTACGGCGGAACCAGCGCGACGCGCCATCATTCCTAACGCACTTTGCAGGCGTTTGGCATCTGGCGCGCCGCGCACTGACCACCACATGCGCGGCAAGATTCCATCATCTAGAAGCGGCGCAATCATGTGCGGCTCATCAGAGCGCAGTTCGTCAAGAACAATTAGCTGCGGGCGCAAACCCAACGCTTCAACAATACGCTCGCTGTAGCTCACTGGCTGGGAGAGCGACCATTTGACGGATAAAGATTTGACTGTTTTAGCGGGGTGAAGTTCGGCTGAGCGTTCTACGGCCACCGTCTCCGTTGAGTCGGGGATCAAGCCAAGAAGCGCGCTCATCAGCGTCGTTTTGCCGGTTTCTGGCTCACCAACAATCGCAATGCCATATTTCGAGTCGATCATCTGACGGATCAACGCCGCCGCCTCTTCGGTCATAAATTCCGCTTCGATCAAGTCAGCAAAATCTGGCTTCTTAGGCGGATGAACGCGAATATCAGCCGTCAGATGAGCAACATAAGGCGGCATGGCTACAGTCAGCGAAACGGAGCGATCATTAACCTGCAAGCCCGTTTCAACCATGCCGGGTTCAGCATCAAGGTTGACATCCGCATCTTCCAGCAGCCGCCTGACAATGCGATTCAGGTGTGATTCATCTTCAAAGATTGGGCCAACAGCTTCAAGCTCACCATGACCATAACGGACGGAAGCCGCGCGCGCGCCGTTCAAATAAATGGTGGTGATGCGCGGATCAGCAAAGAGGCTATCCAGCGGGCCGTAGCCGAATACTTCGGCATAAGCCAAACTGACAATTTCGGCTTTATCCTCGCTGGTCACGTTTACGCTTTCAACAGCCAGCACATATTCGGCTGAATCCAGCAGCAAACGCAGGCGCTGCCCGCGTGTGCGTGCATCTTGAAGCGCCTGACTGCCCTCACCGTGTTCGCTAAAGAATTGATCAACCACCCGTTCAACCAACGCGGCTATTGAATACAGGCGCGTGCCCTTTCGCCCCTGAAGCAGCCGGGGCAGCGTTGATTTTGCCGGTTTTGAACCTGATGATGGATCGCTCATAATTCGCTACAGTTCGCTTAAATCAACCTGTATAAGGTCTGGATTGCCGCCAACCATTCAGAATCAGTTGAATAGCGGCTGGCGGTAACCGCCGATGTTTAAACAGAGTCATGTAAGGGAATTTTTCGCATCTACAAACAAATAAAGCGGCTGTGGTATACTCTCGCCTGTTTGTCACTTTTACATTTCCAGCGAGAGAGTTAATGGATATCATTGTAACGGGTTCTATCGCCTACGACTACCTGATGCGATTCCCCGGTCACTTCTCCGAACACTTCATCAAAGACCAGCTTCACCGCATCACCTTAAGCTTTCTCGTTGAAGACATGACCCGTCATTGGGGCGGAATCGGCGCAAATATCGCCTACACGCTCGGACTGCTCGGCATCCGATCTAAGCTGTTCGGCACAGCGGGACGCGATTTTGCTGATTACCGCGTATGGCTGGAAAAAGCAGGGGTAGATACCTCAACCGTGCAGGTCATCAACTCAGTATTCTGCGCGTCCTTCTTCGCCAATACCGATCTTGATAACAACCAGATTTCTTCGTTCTACAGCGGCGCGATGGAATATTCAAAGCAATTTTCGATTGCCGACGTTTACGAAGGCATTCCCGATTACGTGATTATTTCGCCCAGTGATCCGGCGGCGATGCTGCAACTGGCTGAAGAATGTCGCCAACGTGGCATCCGCTTTCTGGCAGATCCCGGCCAGCAGGTTGCCCGCTTTAATGGCAGCGAATTGAAACAATTCATTGAAGGGGCTTACGCGCTGTTTGCGAATGATTATGAAGCCTCACTGATCGTCGAAAAGACCGGCCTATCTCTTGATGATTTGAAAACACAGGTAGAAGTTCTGGTTGTGACGCATGGCCCGGATGGATCGAATATCTATTCTGAGGGGCAGCATTACAAAATCCCCGTGGTTACACCGGATCAGATTCAAGACCCAACGGGCGTTGGCGATGCATATCGCGCAGGATTCTTGTATGGCCTTGCCAACAACCTGCCGCTGAAGTTGTGCGGCGAGCTTGGGGCGCTGGCGGCTACTTACGTCCTTGAGCAGGTTGGCCCACAAAGCCACTTCTTCACGCCGGAGGAATTCACTGCCCGTTTCCGCCAACATTTTGGCGATAACGAGCTGATTTCCAATCTGGGAAAATCTCAATCGGTTACTGCTTGAACCGGCTGCGGCGCAGCGCGCTAGCACCGATAAAGAACAAGACTCGCACAAATCAATTTCAGGAGTATTCATGACGCTCAACCGCGAACACGACGTTAAGAATCTGGAGCTTGCGACCGGAGGCCGCTACCGCATTGAATGGGCAGAGCACGAAATGCCGGTACTTCGCGCCATACGTGAACGCTTCAAGGCCGAAAAGCCGTTGGCAGGGATACGGGTATCAGCCTGCCTGCACGTGACCACCGAAACCGCAAACCTGATGCACACGCTTCAGGCCGGCGGCGCAGATGTGGTTTTATGCGCCTCAAATCCGCTTTCGACACAAGACGACGTTGCTGCCTCATTGGTTACCGACTACGAAATTCCCGTGTATGCCATTAAGGGTGAGGACAACGCCACCTACTACGATCACATCAAGGCCGCGCTGGATCACCAGCCACATATCACGATGGACGATGGCGCCGATCTGGTCAGCACCATTCACAAAACCCGCCGTGAGCTACTGGAAGGGATCGTTGGTGGCACTGAAGAAACGACAACGGGCGTGATTCGCCTGCGCGCGATGGCAAAAGATGGCGCGCTGAATTTCCCGGTCATCGCTGTAAATGACAGCAACACCAAGCACCTGTTCGACAACCGCTATGGCACCGGTCAGAGCACACTGGATGGCGTGATCCGCGCGACCAACCTGCTGATCGCCGGGCGTACAGTCGTGGTTGCCGGTTACGGTTGGTGCAGTCGCGGTATCGCTGACCGCGCGCGCGGGTTAGGTGGAAATGTCATTGTCACCGAAATTGACCCATTACGCGCATTGGAAGCGGTCATGGATGGCTTCCGCGTAATGCCGATGATTGAAGCCGCCCCAATCGGCGACATCTTCATCACCGCAACGGGCGACATCAACGTAATTGACGTGCATCACTTCGAAATTATGAAGCCCGGCGCGCTAGTGGCAAATTCAGGCCACTTCAACGTTGAAATCAACCTGAAGGGGCTGGCTTCAATCGCGGAAGGCGCTCCCAAGCTGGTTCGTCCTTACGTGGAAGAATATCGCGTCGGCGGCAAGCCGCTGTACGTGCTGGGTGAAGGCCGCCTGATCAACCTTGCCGCAGCCGAAGGCCACCCTGCCAGCGTGATGGATATGAGCTTTGCCAATCAAGCATTGGCCGCTGAGTACATGGTTAAGAACCATGCCAACTTAGCTTCAAACGTGTACACCATTCCGGAAGCGATTGATAACGAAATCGCACGGCTGAAACTGGAAAGCATGGGTGTCGCAATTGATACGCTCACTACAGAGCAAGCACATTATCTGAGCCAGTGGGAAGAAGGCACATAGCCCCTCCACACCAGAGGAAGGATTAGAGCAATGCTACGCACAGGTCTTAAGATGATCATTGCGCTGGTTGCCGCCATACTCATGATCGCTCCAGCATCAGCACAATCAACGGAGACTGCGCTGCTGCGGTTCGTGAATGTAATTCCGGGCGCGGCGTCACTAGACATTTTTGTGGATGGGCAGCTTGCAGCTGCCAGGCTGGATTACGGCGAAGCTAGCCTGTATATCCCCGCCCCTGCCGGGGCGCATACCGTTGTCGCCACTCAGGCGGGAGTAACCACCACGTTATGGGAACAGGAAATCAACGCGAATGCGGGCGCGGCGCTCACACTGGTCGCCTCATCCACAGATTCGCTTGGCTTCCAAACGTTTCTGGATGACCTGAACCCGCTGTCGCTCGGCCAGGCACGCTTGACCGCGATCCACGCAATTGCCGGCGCGGGTGCGGTTGACATCACATTGGCAGATGGCCGCGCAGTTATCCCCGGACTGACCTATAACGTCCCCTACGGCACGCTGGACGTTCCCTCTGCGGTATACGAAGTGCTGGTGGTTCCCGAAGGTGATTCCGTTGAAAACGCCATCATCGGGGTTACTCCTCTGAAACTGAACAGCAGCACTTCCTATATGGTCATTGCTTATGGCACCACCAGCGACGCGAACCTGTTGATCCTGAGCGCGCCGACTCTGCCTGAAGACGCAGGAAGCTTCACAGGCGGGTTTGCGCGTGTAGCACATGCAATACCTGGCGCACCGGAAGTTGACGTTTATCTGGATGACACTTTAATCGCACCATCACTGGCGCTTGGAGATTCCACCGTCTACATGGCTTTGCCATCAGGCGAATATGAAGTCAACCTTCGCCTACCGGGCGAGCCTGACGCGCTTGAAAGCGCACAGCTTACCGTAGCTGAAGGGCAATATACTTCAACTTTGGCTTTAGGAACGCCTGAAAACGTCGCCATCGAATCTTTTGCGAGCAATCTCGGCGGCATCACCCCTGAGATGGCATCCCTACTGCTGGTCAACGCGCTGGCAGACGGTTCAGCCACCGTGTCTACTTCCGCAGGGAATGAAATTGTCACCGATGTTGCCGCAGGTTCAACCGCGAGCGCTGAACTTGCCCCTGCCGAAGAAACGCTGGTTGTTTCAACAGATGTTAGCGATGCAACCGTTGAATTGAACGGCAGCATTTACGGCGGCGTTTTCTATGAAGTCGTGGTGGTTTCTGGTGACGGCGGCCCCGAAGTAATCGCGCTGCCACCGGTGAGCATCAACATGAATCTTTCCAGCGCGCCCGGCGATACCACGCTCACGCCGCCAGCTACGATAGCACCGACTGAGCCGCCAGCAGCACCAACAGAAGCCGCTGCCCAACCAACATCCGCCCCCGGCGAACCTACACCGGCACCGGCAACCCCGGCGCCAACGACAGCAACCAGCTCAACGCCGATGGCACGGGTGAATACTAACCCCGCCGCAAATGTACATATGCGCCAATTCCCGAACAGCGAGGCGCTTTCTCTGGCGCTGATCCCTTCAGGCAGCACGCTTGAGGTGCTGGGGCGTCCCGGCGCGCCGGCCTTCCCGGTTGGCGTTACGGTTACACCTGACCCCAGCGCAACGCCATTTGTTGATCCGGCAACCCAGCTAGAAGCAGGCGCAGACCTTGATCCTGCAACTACCTGGCTGTTCGTGCAGTTCAACGCCCCGGACGGCGGCACGATCACTGGCTGGGCAAACGCGCTGTATCTCATCGTGACCGCGCCGGATGGCCGCACTCAGCGTTTAGCCGATTTACCGGTCATTCCTGAAAATCGCGCGGGTCAGGTCAACAGCAATTTTGAACTAACACCCGTTCCCACTACCCCGTTTGAAAACACGGTTGTGGCAACGATTGACCGCTTAAGCCCTGGCGCTAACTTGCACCTGCGGCGCACGCCTTCGGCCAGCTCAGAATCGCTGGCGCTGATCCCCGCCGGAACGCAGCTTCCAGTAAGCGGAAGGTTGGATACAGGCGAGTGGTATCAGGTTGAATATAACGGTCAAACGGGTTGGATTTCGGCGGCATACGTCTCGCTGTCATTCAATGGCAGCGCGTTTGAGCCTGAACGGGTTCCAGTTTTGGCAACGCCTACGCCAACCCCTACGGTTGAGCCTACGCAAGCCGCCTAACGGTCAACTTTGTCTTTCGGTGACGGGGTTCTGTGAAGCAGCGCTTACAGAACCCCGTCGCTATCAGGAAACAAACATCCCGGTTTTCTTTTGGAGGAAATCCTAATATGGCGAAACGCGCCCTTATTACCGGCATTACCGGTCAGGATGGCTCATATTTAGCCGAATTTTTGCTGGAAAAAGGTTACGAGGTATTCGGGCTGGTGCGCCGCTCTAGTATGTATAACTTTGAGCGCATCAAGCATATTCAAGACCGCATCCAGCTCATCGCCGGCGATATGAGCGATCAGACCAGTTTGATTGCCGCCCTGCGTGAATCGCGCCCTGAAGAAGTGTATAACCTTGCGGCGCAAAGCTTCGTGCAAACATCGTGGCCGCAGCCTGTTTTTACGGGTGATGTGACCGCGCTGGGCGTTACCCGCTTGCTGGACGCCATTCGCACTGTAAACCCGGATATTCGCTTCTATCAGGCATCCAGCAGCGAAATGTTCGGCAAGGTGCAGGAAGTACCACAACGCGAATCTACGCCTTTCTACCCGCGCAGCCCGTATGGGGTCGCTAAAGTTTATGGTCACTGGATCACCGTAAACTATCGTGAGAGCTATAACATGCACGCCACCAGCGGGATTTTGTTCAATCATGAATCGCCACGTCGTGGGCTGGAATTTGTAACCCGTAAGGTGACCTACCACGCCGCTAAAATTGCGCTTGGGCTGGCGAATGAACTGCGTATTGGCAACCTCGATTCGCAGCGTGACTGGGGCTTTGCAGGGGATTATGTTGAGGCGATGTGGTTAATGCTTCAACAAGATGTGCCGGATGATTTCGTGATCGCCACTGCGAAAACGCACTCGGTGCAACGGTTGATAGAAGTTGCTTTTGAATACATGAACCTTGAGTGGTCACGCTATGTGGTGCAAGACCCGAAATTTATGCGCCCTGCGGAGGTTGATCTGCTCATAGGCGATCCCAGCAAGGCGAGAGAACGCTTAGGCTGGAAGCCGCGCGTCAGCTTTGAAGAGCTGATCCAGATGATGGTCAAAGCAGATTACGACCGGCTGAAGCAGGAAAATCGTCCGTAATATCGTGCAATTGATTGATACCCACTGCCATCTGAATTTTGATGCCTTTGATGAGGATCGAGATGCCGTCATTGCCCGCGCGGCGGAAGCTGGCATAGATCGCATTCTGATACCCTCAACCGATCTGCAAACCGGTGATGAGGCGGTTACTCTAGCTGAGAACCATGTTGAAATCTGGGCGGCAGTGGGGATTCACCCGAATAGCAGCGCCAATTTTGAACCGGCATTCGTAGATTTGCTGCGTGGAAAAACAGCCCATCCTAAAGTGGTGGCGATTGGCGAAATCGGCTTAGATTATCACTGGGATTTCAGCCCCAAAGAACGCCAATGGCAAGCATTTGAAGCACAACTAGAGCTTGCCCGCGCGCTGGAACTGCCGGTCATCATTCACAACCGCGAAGCCACAGATGATATTCTGGCAATTTTAGAGCGCTGGGTGACGACTCTGCCGGAAAGCATAAAAGATAGGCCGGGAGTGCTGCACTCGTTTTCGGCATCCCCAGAAGCGGCAGAACGCGCCCTTGCAGCCGGGTTTTATCTCGGTTTCACTGGCCCGATCACCTTCAAAAATGCCGATGAACTACGGCATATTGCAGCGCAAGTTCCTTTGAATCGCGTGTTGATGGAAACCGACAGCCCCTACCTGACGCCAACTCCACATCGCGGGAAGCGCAACGAACCAGCCTATGTACGCCTCGTCGCCGAGCGATTTGCCGCCTTAAGACAACTTTCGCTTGAAGAAGCTGCCAGCCAAACAACCAGGAATGCGGAAATACTGTTCAACATCCGTTAGGGGGAAGCGGCTTCCTCGACTCTTAATCCAAACGCTAAACTCAAAACTACCACACGAAAAAACCACGCTCACCCTATGTTTTTCGTATCCTGTGCCCACCCGCTTACGCGGCGCGGCTTTCCTGATACAATGACCTGTGTTCAGCACAGCGCGGCGAAGGCATTATGCCCCTGGTTTCAATTGTTATCGTCAGTTGGAATGTAAAACAGTTACTGGCAGATTGTCTGGCAAGTATCTATGAAACGAGTGCCGGACTGCCGGTTGAAATCATTGTTGTTGATTCCAACAGCAGCGATGACACCGTTGCTATGCTGCAACGCGATTTCCCACACGTAAAATTGCTGGCTTTAGACGAGAATGCAGGCTTTTCACGCGGTAATAATCTGGGAATCCCCCTTGCAACAGGCGAATACGTCTTTCTGCTTAATCCGGATACGCTGGTTAAACCTGAAGCCATTCAACAGCTTGCCGCATATCTGAAAGATCATCCCAAAGCGGGCATTGTTGGCCCGCAAACGCTAAACGAAGATGCAACGGTGCAATCAACCCGCCGCCGCTTCCCAGTTTTACTAACCGGGCTGTTTGAAAGCACGTGGCTGCAAAACATCGCTCCAAAATCTATCCTCAGCCAGTATTACGTTCAGGACAAGCCAGACGATGGCACCTTTGAGGTGGATTGGGTGCAGGGATCGGCGCTTATGTTTCGTCGTCAGGTTTATGACCAGATTGGCGGCATGGACGAAGGCTTCATGATGTATTCCGAAGAACTGGACTGGTGCAAACGCGCCAAACTTGCCGGGTGGCTTGTGGTATATGTTGGCAAGGCGCAGATCGTGCATTTTGGCGGTAAGAGCAGCGAACAGGCGCCAGCGTTAACCCATATTCGCTTTCAATGCAGCAAGCTGCGTTATTACCGCAAATATCATGGGCGGGCTAAAGCTGAGATTCTGCGCTTTGCGCTGCTGGCAAATTATGCGGCGCAGTACCTGATCGAGGGCGCGAAACGCGTTCTCGGCCACAAGCCAGCCTTACGGGCTGAACGGATGCAGGTTTATGCAACTGTGCTGCGGTCTGGCCTGAAGGTAAGCTGATGCGGATTGGCATGATCGCTGGAGAATACGCCCCGGCGCGCGGGGGTGTTGGCGCATACACCCGCATTCTTTCGCAAACGCTGGCGAAACAGGGGCATGAACTGTTTATTTTAGGCACGCCAGACGCGCGCGAAGGAGATGATCGGCTTCACCTTGAGGCGATCCGCTCATGGTCATTTGGCTGCTGGCGGCAAGTGAATGCATGGGCGCAGCGAAATGCGCTGGATATCGTGAATTTGCAGTATCAGACGGCGGCTTTCAAGATGTCGCCATACATTCACTTCATCCCGCAAAACGTATCAGCCGCGCCCGTGATCACGACCTTTCATGATTTACGTGTGCCGTATCTTTTCCCCAAAGCGGGCGCGCTTAGAGAAAAAATTGTCTGGCATCTTGCCAAAACTTCGGATGGGGTGATCGTCACCAATCAAGAGGATGAGGCGCAGGTTGCCAGCTTACCCTGCCACCAATTGATCCCCATCGGAAGCAACATTGAAGCCCCGCACGTAGATGCCCAGTCCATTGCTGATTGGCGGCGCAGGTTACAGCATAACAATGAGCAATTGATCGGCTACTTCGGGCTAATCAACGCCAGCAAAGGGCTGGATGTGCTGGTAGATGCCCTAAAAATGCTGCTTGATACCGGAAAAAATGTACGACTGATCATTGTCGGTGATGCGGGCAGCAGCGATCCAACAAACGCCCAGGTTCAGCAGTCAGTTAATGAGCGCATTATCTCGTGCGGCATCAGCAATCAGGTGACATGGACAGGCTACCTGCCTGATGAGCAAGTTGCTGCGGTGCTGAATGCGGTGGAAGTAATGGCACTGCCCTTTCGAGACGGCGCATCGTATCGTCGCGGCAGCTTAATGGCGGCATTACAGCAGGGGTGCGCCATTGTGACCACACAGCCGAAAGTTCCCATTCAAACTTTTGTGGATCACGAAAATATGCGTCTTGTTCCGCCAGAAGATGCCGCTGCGCTCTCCAGCGCCTTAAGCGAAGTGATGCAAAATTCAGCCTTGCGCGAGCGCTTAAAACAAGGGACGGCGGGGCTGGCACGACATTTTGAATGGCCAACTATTGCCCATTCAACCGCGCAGTTTTTCGAGCATACAATAGCCCTATGCAAATCCTAAAACCGAAGCAGTTCCTATGGCCGTTGGTCGCGGTCTATGTCGTTTTAGCGATCATTTACAGCATTATCACGCCTATTTTCGAGGCCTCGGACGAGTTATGGCATTATCCGATGGTCGAATATATCGCCACCAATAACTTCAATCTGCCGGTGCAGGATTCTGCGAACGAAACTGCACTGCGGCAAGAAGGCAGCCAACCGCCGCTTTACTATCTGGCGGCCGCTTTGTTAACCGCAGGAATTGACAGCAGTAATCTAGACTTTGTGCGGCGGCAAAACCCACATGCAGACATCGGCTTTTTGCGGCCAGATGGCAATGCCAACATGATTACGCATCGTGATAACGCGGAAAGCTTCCCCTGGCGTGGCGCGGCGCTGGCAGTGCATGTCGCGCGATTGTTCTCCGTCATCCTGGGCGCTGGCACAGTCATTGTGACCTTTGCGCTGGCAAGTGTGGTATTTCCAGATCGGCCAGTGGTCATTGTTGGCGCAACTGCCCTCAATGCCTTCCTGCCGATGTTCCTGTTCATCAGCGGCTCGGTGAACAACGATAATATGTCAAATTTACTTGGCAACCTGCTGTGCCTGCTGATCGTACTGCTGCTTCGCTCAACCCAACTTCCACGCTGGCGAGATTATGTCATTATCGGGCTGGTAGCAGGCGCAGGGCTGTTGGCAAAGCTGAATATCGGCTTCTTAATTCCACTGGTAGGCGTTGCCTTTCTGATTTTGAGCATTCGGCTGAGGGACTGGCGGCCTCTGGTCTGGGGGGCGCTCATCTCTGGCGGCATTACAATACTTGTCGCCGGTTGGTGGTATTTACGCAACTGGCAGCTTTATGGCGATCCGACGGGGTTGAATGTCTTTCTGGATCTCGTCGGGCGTCGTGCCATTCCCCCAAACGCCGCGCAATTATGGGCAGAGCGTTTCAGTTTCACTCAGGGATATTGGGGCTTCTTCGGTGGGATGAATGTGCCCATGCCTGATCCCGTATACACGGTTTTCAATGTTATCGGCGTGATCGGGCTGATGGGGGCAGCAGTTTTTATGCTGGCTACGCTGTTCAAGCGATCCTGGCCTGTACAGCGTTGGCTGCTGATTTTGCCGCCGCTTCTGTGGAGCATTATCACCTTTGTTTCCTTCATCCGCTGGACGGCTGAAACACCGGCTTCGCAGGGGCGTTTGGTATTTGGGGCGCTTTCGGCAATCAGCATGTTTATGGCGCTTGGCCTTACCTGGTGGTGGCCGAAAATGCTGCGTCCGGCAGTGATGGGTGCGGTGAGCGCCTATTTTCTGGTTGTGGCTGCCCTCGCGCCATTCATGGTGATTGCCCCAACCTACGCCAAACCGGAGCGCCTTGCAGCACAAGAGCCGCTAGCCATTTTCCACGATCCGCAGGGAAGAGGCATCGCTCTCAGCGCATTTAGCATACGAGAGGATACAGTCACGCCGGACAGTTATGTGTGGCTGGATATGCGCTGGCAAATTGATCTTGCAGTTGACCAGAACTGGAGTCTGTTCGCCCACCTGGTCACGCCAGATAATGTGCTTATCGCCCAACGCGATCTGTATCCTGGGGGCGGTTTGCTGGCAACTTCAGACCTGAATACGGGTATTGCGTGGGACAGCCAGGTTGCCATCCCCATACCGGATACCGCTTACGCGCCAATGCCACTAACAGTTGAAGTTGGCTGGTACAATCTTGAAACTGGCGAGCGCCTGCATTTAAGCAATGGAGACGAGGCAATCGTGTTAGGTCAGGTTCAGCTTGAACCCCGCGAATCTGTATTCGACGTGCCAAACCCCGGTTCGCTCAACTTTGGCAACCTACTGGAACTCGTCGGCTACGAAATCAGCGATATTAGCCCAGGTGCGGGGGGAGAGACCACGCTCACCCTTTTCTGGCGCGCTTTACAAGCGATCCCTGATGATTACACTATTTTCGCGCATATCATTGATCCAGCAACGACAGCCATTTATGCGGGTTCAGATGCTCAGCCAGCAGGCGGCACACGCCCCACTTCCGGATGGCAGCAAGGCGAAATTATTGAAGATGTGCATACGCTGGCAGTCAACCCGGATACGCCGCCAGCGATTTATGAGCTTGAAATCGGCGCGTATATCCAGATTGATGACCTTTTCCAGCGTTTGCGACTGGTCACAGTGGATGGCGGCATGGCTAACGATTACGCCTACCTAACGCGAGTGAGGGTAATGCCACGCGAGGATGATGCTTCATGAGTCGCCGCTGGTTGCGCGATTCTGCGGCAATCACCGCGCTGGTTGTGCTGTGGTTGTTCTTTTTCTGGCGGCTGTTCACGCCTATCGCCAGCGATCAAGCATCCCTGAAGCAGGGCGATTTTTCTGCCCAGTTTGTGACTTTCGCTGCATACCAGTATGAGCGCCTGAGTAACGGCGAAATCCCGTTATGGAACCCGTATAACAACGGCGGGTTTCCCTTCATCGCAGATACGCAGGCGGCAGTGTTTTACCCGCCTCGCCTGACCACTATCGCGCTGGCTCGTCTGAGCGGCGGCTGGTCGTATCACGCGCTTGAGCTGGAAATGACCGCGCACGTGCTGGCTTACAGCCTCATGATGTATATCTTCCTGCGGCGCCTGACCTTAAAGCGTAACGGCAGCATCGCGGGAAGCCTTACAGCCTCGATCATCGCCAGCTATGGCGGCTTTTTAAGCGGGTATCCCCCTTTGCAACTCGCCTTGCTGGAAGCCTGTATATGGCTGCCGCTGGGGGCATTAGGCTTACTGGAAGCCGCGCGCGGCGACAAAATACGCTATCGCTGGCTGGCTGTTACCGGTTTAGCGCTAGGGCTATCATGGCTGGCAGGTCACCCGCAGAGCAGCTATTTCCTGACGCTGTTTTACGTCGTCTATTTCGGGTATCTGGTCTATATCCAGCGCTGGCGCTGGACGGCATTTGTAACCGGCATCGTGATTTTCGGGGCATTGGCTTTCGGGCTAGCAGCGGTGCAGTTGATACCGGGGCTGGAATATTTGCCCCGCACCGCCCGCGCTGATTTCGGTTTTGACGCCAAAGCCAACGGCTTTCCTGTACAAGACCTGCTGCAAATGCTGTTCCCCGGCATCCTCAGCCTGTTTTCGCCGCTTTACGTCGGTTTCATGGCGCTGGTACTGGCCGCCCTTGCCGTGTGGCGAAAAATGCCGCAAGCCGTATTTTTCGCGGCAGTTTGCATCTTTGCGCTGCTGTGGAGCTTAGGCGAAAACAGCGTGCTATATCCGGCGATCTACAACCTGCTGCCGGGGTTACGCTTCTTTCGCGGGCAGGAACGGGCGGCATTTCTGGCAGCGAATTGCCTCGCCATCCTCGCTGGCAGCGGCATGGCAGCGCTATTTAGCTGGCGGCCAGCCCAAAATGATCCTGATTTATCCCGTTTGCGGCGCGGGCTGCGCTGGTGCTTCGTCTTCGCGTTAGCAGTGCTGGCGCTGGTATTTGTGGTCAGAATCGGGGATCAAAACAATTACCATGATGCGCTTAACCGCATCGCTTTCGCCACGCTGATCATCGGGATTGTATGGCTGGTACTGCCGACTCTGCTCTTAGCGCGGGATCAACGACTGCTGTGGATTATCCCAGCGATCATCGCCTTCGAGTTATTTACTGTGAATTGGAATGCCCCAAGTACGTATGATCCGGCACCCCCCGGCCAGCAGATCACCATCTCACCGCCGATAATAGCCAACACTGTATTGGCCGATGAAGGCACCTTCCGCGTAGATGGATTTCGCGGGCTAGGCGGTAATTTCGGCAGCATGTATGGCATTCAAGATATTCACGGCATCAGCCCGTTATTCTTAAGCGACGCCCGTGAAATTATTGAAGCTGGCTTCCCGAACCCGCGCGCATGGGAACTTTTCGCCGTCAAATACGTGTTTTCAGACTGGAATGAGCTGCCCATACCATCTGACATCGTGGATCAGGGTGTGGATCGTTTCGGCGCGATTAACCTGCATGAGTTGGAAAACCCACGCCCATTCGCACAAATCATGTTCGATGCGCGCATCGCTGAGAATCACGAAGCGGCGATGCAGCTACTGCAAGACGCTGCTATCAATCTGCGCTCGACGCTCATCCTTGAAAATGAGGCAAGTTTCAGCGCTGACGAGAGTGGTGCAGCCAGCGCTGAAGTCACTTACTTTGCGCCAGAGTCTATTGAGATACAGACAAATTCGCCGGCAGACGGCTTGCTTTCGGTGGCATTGGTTTATTATCCCGGCTGGCACGCCGAAATTGACGGTCAGCAAGTGCCGATTTTACGGGCGAATGGCGCGCTTTCAGCCATTGAACTTCCAGCGGGTGATCATCAAGTGACCTTCACATATCAGCCGCTAAGCTTTAGGATTGGCGCAGCCATCAGCCTGATCGGTTGGGTTGGGCTGCTGGCCTTTTTAGCCGTTTGGGGAATTTCGGAACTGCGACATGCAAAGCGCTAATGGGCTGCAACAGCGCATCGCAACGATGGATCGGCGGATCTATGGTCTGCTGATCGGGGTTGCCATCGGCGGGACTGCCGGAGGTATTGGCTTAATGCTGGCAGTTGCCGGACCGGTGATCACCGCTGGCGCGATTTTAGGCGTGCTTGCCGGGCTGTATATGCTCACAAACCTCTCTGCGGCGCTGTACGGCATCGTTGCCGTGATGGCTCTGCTGCCGTTTGGCACATTCCCCTTCAAAATTGGTTTCACCCCTACCCTTTTGGACGCGGCATTTGGGGCGTTCATCCTTGTATATCTCGTGCAGTTTATGACTGGCCAGCGGCGTGGTATGCGGCTGACGCCAGTTCATGGTTTCATAGCGCTCTATATTGTCTGGCTTATTCTGAGTTTCGTGCTAGGAATTCGCTGGGCAAGGCCAACCTCTGCTGATCTGCGCCAATTTGCTGAAACCCTGCTCAGTATCGGCATGACCTTTGTGCTGGTGGATGTTATCCGTGATGCCAAAACGCTTAGGCGGCTGCTGATTGTGCTGGCTACACTGGCCGTTGGGCAAGCGGTAATTGCGCTTGGGTTGTACGCGCTCGGCGACCAGACGGCGGAAAACGTGCTGGTGCGGCTGGCGCGCATCGGCTATCCCAATGGCGGCGTGATTCGCTATATCGAAGATACGCCATCTATGGGTGAGCGCGCGATAGGCACGTGGGTTGACCCGAACGCGCTCGGCGGCTACCTTGCCATTTCAGCCGCCATGCTTGCGCCACAGCTATTTGCGCGCAAGCCGATTATCCGCCCTGCATGGCTGATTTGGATAGCTGAAGGGGTGATCGCGCTGGCAATGGTGCTCACCTATTCCCGCGCCTCATTGCTGGCATTCGCGGCCGCTCTGGTCGCCATCGGTTTCTTTAAAGGATTCCGTAAATTCTGGGTGCTGCTGGCGCTTGCCGGTTTACTGATTCTGGTGCTGCCGCAAACGCAAAGTTTGGTCACGCGCTTTATTGAAGCCTTCACCGCGCAAGATTTGGCGACGCAAATGCGTTTGGGTGAATACGGCGACTCTCTTGAGTTGATCGCGCGGTACCCGATTACGGGTGTGGGCTTCACCGGCTCACCCAGCATTGATCTTTACACAGACGTTGCCAGTATGTACCTGATCATGGCAAACCAGATCGGCTTAGTCGGCGTCGGTATTTTTCTTTCAACAATGGCAGCGGTGTTTGTGTTTGGCTGGCGCTGGCGGCACGGCGCTGAAAGTGATGCGCTTCACTGGCCGATGCATCTAGGCTTTCATGCCGCGCTGCTGACCGTGCTGATCAATTCGGTGGCTGATCTGTACTTCTTCCGCACAGATTTTCAGGGATCAATCACCCTGTTCTGGCTGGTTGTTTCACTAGCGCTGGCGAGTTCACAAATTGCCCGAACAAACAGTTTTTCGGGTTCGAGAAGCCGTGAATCGGTACCTCCCAATGCAAATACGGTGGCGCTGCCAACAAATCACCGTTGAATCTACTGCCGCTTTCAGGTAACATGCGCGCCGGCGCGAAAACAGACCGCGCCATGCATACACTTTCCGCTTTGTCAATGGCATCCGCGCCATGCAAGGCAATCCCGGGGAAAGGAGAATATAGTACCCCCGATGAAACGTGCATACGAAGTTACGTTTATTGTCCGTTTGGACAATGCCGACGAGAATCTGGTCAATAACACCATTGATCAGGTACGCGGCTGGATCGAAGCTGGCGAACTCGGCCAAGTCACCAAAATTGACCGCTGGGGACGTAAGAAGCTGGCTTATGAAGTGGACAAGCAGCGCGAAGGTTACTACGTGCTCATGGAGTCCCAGATTGAAGCGAAGGCACTCATAGAAATTGATCGCAACCTGAATCTTTCGCCCAATATCTTACGGTATCTGGTGGTTCGCACCGAAGATTAATGTCCAGATCGCTGTCATCATTTTCGGCAGGATAAACACCTATGCCGCGTGGACTGAATAAAGTCATCCTTATCGGCGTTGTAGGCCGCGATCCGGAAATGCGTTTTACACCGCATGGAAGACCGGTGACCAGCTTTAGTGTTGCCACTAGCCGCACATGGGTTTCCGCAGACGGCGAACGCCGGGAAGAAACCGAGTGGTTCAATATCGTGGCATGGGGGCAGCTTGCCGAAATTTGCAAGCAGCATCTGGTTAAAAATCAGCAAGTCTATCTTGAAGGCCGTTTGCAAACGCGCGGCTGGGAAGATGACCAGGGAAAGAAGCATTTTCGTACTGAAGTAGTTGCCAATGAAATGATATTGCTCGGTGAACGCCGCACACCCGGCGAAATGGATTTCATCAGCGATGACAGTGATGGCGACTACGCCTTTTAACCACTAACTATCGAACCATCAGGAGAATTGACCTGTGACCGACGAAAGAGAATTTGAAGGCCGCCCCTCACGTGACCGCGACGACGAAGATCGCGGTGAGCGCAGCGACCGCGGCGACCGTCGTGGTGGCCCCCGCGGGCGTTTCCGTAATCAGGTGTACTGCCCGCCGGGCAAGTGCTTTGACTACAAAGATATAGACACGCTGCGCCGTTTCGTTACCGAAACCGGCAAGATTAAGCCGCGCCGCCAGACCGGCAACTGCTCACGCTGCCAGCGTGAACTTGCGCGTGAAGTGAAGCGTGCTCGCCACCTTGCGCTGCTACCTTTTGTCATTGTAACCGACTAGCGACAAGACCCGGCACAGCCCGAACCAGGGACTGTGCCCTTTTCTTGTCTTCTTTTCGAGGGAGTGTTTTACTATGGCAAAAAGCGGTCAGCCGGGCGACGCGAACAAATCAAAGCAGTCGTCTACCCAACCCGGTTCTGCGCGCCAGCAGCCGAAACTAATAAAAGAATATCGTACCCGCGCTGAGCGCGAGGCACGTATTCAACGCATTCTAGTCATTTCCATGATCGTGGTCGCCGTTGTCGTTGGCATCCTGTTGATCTCTGCATTTGTGATTGACGGCATTATTGTGCCCAATCAAGTTGCGGCCACTGTGAACGACACGCAGATTACCGTCGGGGAATTTCAGCGCAATGTACGCCTCACCCGCGCACTTCGCAATATTGAACTGAGCAACGCAGTCGCTCAGTATCGCGCAATTGGCATTTCCGACGATCAAATCATTCAGTTCCTGACTTCACAGCCTCCCTATTCAACATGGATCAATGAGATGCAAGTTCCCGATCAGCTTGGGAACACCGTCTTGAACCAGATGATTGATGATGAAGTGCTGCGCCAGTATGCGGCGGCAAACGGAATCACGATCACCGAAGAACAGATTGATGAACAAATCCAGAACTTCTTCGGTTACGATCCGGTAGCGGCGCTAAGCAGCCCCACCCCTTCACCATCGCCTACAGTTTCGCCAACGCCCATCGTTTCGCCAACGGCATCTCCGACACCGACAACCACGCCAACGCCGGAATTTACGCCAACGACGACGCTTACACCGGTGCCTTCAAATACGCCTGCCCCGACGCAAAATGCGACTGAAATGGCCGAATCTTTCAACACAGTTCGTAACGATATGTTCGCGGAACTGCGCAGCCAAACGGGCATGAGCGATGCGGATATACGGGCATACTTCGGCGTTCTCGCCCTGTATGAAGCCATGCGGGATCACCTGACTTCTGAAGAGCAGACCACCGCGCCGTTCGTAAGCGGACGTATCATCGTGGTCGCAAACGAAGACAGCGCAAATGATATTCTCGCCGCGCTGGCCGAAGGTGACTCGTTTGCCGAACTGGCACGCGCTAACAGCACGGATGCTTCTGCTGCACTCGGTGGCGAGTTGGATTGGCGCACACTGGAAAGCCTAACCGCCGATTTTGGCCAGGCTTTAAGCGATGCTATCAGCGCCGCGTCCATAGGGGACACTGTCGGGCCGATTGCTACAGACGCTGGCACCTATGTGATTTTCCAACTGCGCGGCCGTGAAGACCGTGATTTAAGCGAGTCTGAGCTGGATCAACTGCGCGATGTAAACTTCCAGCAGCAGCTTGACGAACTGCGCGCGAACGCTTCAGTAACGACCACAAGCAACTGGGTGGATAATGTTCCTACAGATCCGCCATTCGTCATTCAAGGCCTGTCGTAAACCAATTTCAGTAAATCATCACCCCAAAGGGCGCTAAAACGGCGCCCTTTGGCTATTTCTTAACAATAGTCTTGCGTATCCCCCTTCGTTTCGCTCCCTACGCCTGTTCGCCGCCCGCACACCGTTATCATCTCAGATTTCTATCCTGATTTCGCCTGGGTTATAATGTTCTGTATGAATGATCTGGGGCTGGCGCGGCTTGAAGCGCAAATCGAATTTTTAGTCGAAGGCGCATTTACACAGCTTTTCGGCAGACGGCTGCAACCCCATGATCTTGCGCTACAGCTTGCGCGCGCGATGGAAGATGGCGCCGAGCCAGCCCAAAGCAAAGATCCTCGTCCTGTCGCGCCAGATGATTTCGTGATTGAGCTTAACCCAACCGAACACGCGCGCATCCTTAATAGCCAACCAATGCTTGAAGGCTTGCTTGCAGATCATCTGGTTGAGCTGGCGAACAACCTGCATTTACGCTTACTGCAATCGCCATCAGTACACATCAACGCCAATTCAGCCATTGAACAGGGAGATTTTCGCCTGACGGCCACCCATCAAACGCGAGTTAAGGGATCAACGTCAGTGTTAGAGCGCATCGAGACTCCAGTCAGCCTAACGCCCGTCAACGCGCACCTGGTGATTGATGGAGGCCGTTCGGAAATGCTCATTTCTCCGCTGGTCACGCTTGGCCGCAGCCACGATAATACCATTGTACTGGACGATCCTTACGTCTCTCGCTATCATGCTCAGCTCCGCCTGCGCTTCGGTGTGTACACCTTCTTTGACATACACAGCCAGGCTGGCAGCTTTATCAATGATGTACGGGTTCATGAGCATCGCCTACAATCTGGCGATGTTATCCGTTTGGGGCATACGCGAATACTCTATCTAGACGAGAGCGATGCTGGCTCAACACAGGTCGGCTTTGCCGTTGACTAGGGCGCAACGACTGTAAATCATGATACCAAGCGAAACAGTGCTGATCTTTCTACGTGTGCTGGCGGGCATCTTGCTGCTGGCAACGCTTGGATTGGTACTCATATTTCTCTGGCGCGATTTTCGCGGTGCAGCAGAAACGATCACGTCCACCCGCCGCCCCTACGGTAAACTAACCGCAATCGAAACTATTGGTAACACGTCGGTTCTAACCGGCGAATCTCATCCGCTGCTGGCGTTAACCAGTATCGGGCGCTCGCCTTCTAACGCCATCCAGATTGAAGATTCGTTTGCAAGCGCGGAACATGCGCTTGTAGCGCTGCGCGATGGGCAGTGGTGGCTAGAGGATCGTGGCAGCCGTAATGGAACGCTGCTAAACGATCTGCCGGTTACGCAGCCTGTGATCATCACCAACGGCGATATTATTGGCATCGGGCAAAAACACTTTCGCGTTGAACTGGAGAATTAACGATGGATTTAGGCTTGCGCGGGGCAAAAGTGCTGGTTACAGCCGCCAGTCAGGGGCTTGGCGCGGCAACTGCTCGCCAGTTTAGCCGTGAAGGCGCGCAGGTGGTTATCAGCAGCCGCAGCCTGAGCAGCCTTCAGGAAACCGCCTCAGCTATCAATGCCGAAACTGAAAACCCTGTATATACCATTCAAGGCGACGTTCGCGATGACGATTCTAATCAGCGGTTGGTGCGCAACGCCGCTGAAACTCTGAACGGACTAGATATTCTGGTGATCAATGCAGGCGGGCCACCTGCGGGCAGTTTTGTAGATTTTGATCTTGCATCCTGGCAAAGCGCTGTCCAATTAACCTTGCTCAGCGCGGTCAGTCTGGTACAACATGCCCTACCCTATTTGAAACGATCCAAACGCGCATCTATTCTGGCAATTGTGTCTGTAGCCGCTAAACAGCCGGTTCACAATCTCACGCTGTCAAATACGCTGCGGCCTGCCGTTGTTGGCTTGACCAAGACGTTATCTGACGAACTGGCGCCCAGCGGCATTCGCGTGAACAGCATTCTGCCGGGATTAACAGAAACGGCGCGAATTTCAAACCTGATGCAGGCGCGCGCCGAGAAGAATCAGACCACGCCAGAGGATGAACGCAAGCATTCTACCGCTGATATTCCGTTAGGTCGCTTTGGAACGCCGGAAGAATTCGCCAACGCCGCCGTTTTTCTTGCATCACCAGCCGCTAATTTCATTACCGGCATCGCGTTAGCCGTTGATGGCGGTAATATACGCGCCACGCTATAGGAGATCAATATGTCTGAATCGGTTGCAATCGCGGTTATCGGGGGTTCCGGCCTCTATAAAATGCCGGAATTGCGTGATATCACCACCGCTGCTGTTGATACACCCTACGGGCCGCCCAGCGCTGAAATTGTGTTTGGCACGCTACGTGGCAAACGCGTCGCCTTTCTACCAAGACACGGGATCGGGCATATTTACACGCCGACCACCGTCCCCTATCGCGCCAACATTTACGCGCTGAAATCGCTAGGGGTGCGCTTCATCATTGCGGTGAACGCCTGCGGGTCATTACGAGAAGATTATGCGCCCGGAGAGGTTGTGCTGCCGGATCAGTTGGTTGACTATACGAAAGATGAGCGCGGACGTACCTTTTTCGAGCCGGGATTGGTCGGGCATGTATCAGTTGCTGAGCCATTTTCAGCAGAACTGAACGAAATCGTCGCCTCAGCCGTTGAAGCAGCAGGAGGGCGCGTACATCGCGGTGGAACCTACGTTACAATCGAAGGAACCCGTTTCAGCACCCGTGCCGAGAGCCACATGTTTCGGCAGTTAGGCTTTAGCATCGTCGGCATGACCACCTGCCCCGAAGCGTTCTTAGCCCGCGAAGCCGAAATCGCCTATTCCACAATGTCCCACGTCACCGATTACGACTCATGGCATATTGCTGAGCAGCCCGTTACTGTTGAAATGGTGGTCAATACGCTGCACCACAATTTACAACTTGCCCAACAAGCCGTCGCTATTGCCGCCGAGCAAATAGATGAAACCGCCCAGTGGCCGGCGCATTTCGCGCTGGATGGCGCAATCATGACCTCTCCGTCACAAATTCCGCCTGCCCTATTTAAACAACTACAACCGATCATTGGCCGGTTGTACGCATAAGAATGACAGGGGTAACGTGGCACGTCCTGCCAATTCCCGAAGCATGGCAGCACCGCCTTGCGCGGGCGCTGTTGGTACTGGCAGGGTTGTTTCTGGTGATAAACACGCTGGCGCTGACGGCGGTTCAGGGATTCAGGGCCAGCCTATGGGTGAGTATCGCAGTCTGGATTGTCTGCGCCGTCACTGGCATGTTATGGCTGGAACGGCGAATGCCCAAAGCCGACACGCTGCTTTTTCCGCTGGCAATGTTCATGAGCGGATGGGGCATCGTGATCATTTCGCGCTTGCTGCCTGCGTTTGGCGAACGCCAAACTCTATGGCTGATCATTTCACTGATCGCGCTGCTAGCCACTACCAGCATCCCTAACCTATTATCCATCCTGCGGCAGTTCAGATATTTGCTGTTGGTGTTCGGGCTTGTTCTGCTGCTCACGACCATCCTTTTTGGCACCAACCCCAGCGGAACTGCTGGCGCCCCGGCGCTGTGGCTAGGGGCAGCGGGCATCTATTTTCAACCGTCTGAACTTCTAAAAATCGTACTGGTAGCCTTTGTTGCCAGTTATCTTGCCGAACAATATCCGATATTCCGCAGCACCGACCTGCTGAATGGCGACAAAAAATATTACCTCTCACCCCGCATAGTCGGCCCAATTCTGCTGATGTGGGGGCTATGCCTTGTCGTGCTCATATGGCAGCGCGATCTAGGCACGGCAATCCTGTTCTTCATCGTCTTCATTCTGCTGCTGTATATCGCCAGCGGCTTAAACCGGGTTGCCTATGGCGGCGCGTTTCTAATACTCGCCGCTGGAATTTCTGCCTATTTCTTGTTTGATGTGGTCAAACTGCGCGTAGATATCTGGTGGAACCCCTGGCTTGATCCTGATGGGCGCGCCTATCAAATCGTGCAGAGCCTGATGACTTTTAGCGCCGGAGGCGTTTTTGGAGAAGGCATCGGGCAAGGCTTCCCCGCTTATGTGCCGGTCATCCACAGCGATTTCATTTTCTCAGCATTGGCCGAAGAATGGGGGCTGCTGGGCGTCGTCACGATTATCGTGCTGATTGCGGCACTGGTATCCCGCGCCTTCATCATCGCCGTTCGCCAGCGTGGCAGACCGTATCACACCTTGCTCGCTGTTGGTTTTGGCATTCTATTTGCGGTTCAAAGCATCCTGATCATGGGCGGCGTGGTCAAACTGATCCCACTAACAGGGGTAACCTTACCCTTTTTCAGTTACGGCGGCAGCTCGCTCCTTGTTAGTTTCATCATCCTTGGCCTGCTGCTGCGATTATCTAGCGGAGAATCATGAGCGATGCATTTCCTCCGCGAAATGAACCGGGTTCTTGTTGGTCTGTTGATTGCCTTTGCGCTGATAGCGCTGGCCGCCGCATATTGGGGAGTGGCAAGTTCCGGAAGCCTTCTCAGCCGCGACGACAACCCACGACTGGTTGAGCTTGAAAACCGTATCCAACGCGGCGCAATCTATGATCGCGCCGGAACACTCCTTGTTAACAGTGAACCTGATGAATTTGGGGTAGTTACCCGTCAGTATCTTTTCCCGGCCTTTTACAGCGCGCTTGGCTATTCCAGCTTACGCTATGGCGTGGGCGGGCTGGAATCGGCTTACAACGCGCTCTTACGCGGCGATACTGCCGAAGCGATAACCGCCTATGAGCTGCTGCATCGCCCGATACGGGGCAGCGACCTTCAATTGACGTTGGATGCGAATATTCAAAACGCGCTGTACGCCGCCATGAATGGCCAGCGCGGAGCCGCCATTGTTTTAAGTATTCCAGACGGGCAAACGCTGGCAATGGTCAGCCTGCCAACGTTTGATCCGAATTATCTGGATGAGCAGTGGGATACGCTAAACGCAAACCCGAACAATCCGTTTTTTAACCGCGCGCTGCAAGGCAGTTACCAGCCCGGCGGCACAATGGAAACGCCGCTGATGATGGGGGCGCTGCTCAGCACACAAGCGCTGGATGAGGAAATAGAAGATGGGTCTGCGCCATTTGATTTGAACGGGCTGGAAATCACCTGCGCTGTTCGCTTGCCACTGATGCCGATGACGCTGCGCGATGGCTATGCATTTGCCTGCCCCACGCCTTTTGTCCAGTTAGGCGAGTCTTTGGGCAGCGCACGCTTGCAATCCCTGTTTGATCAAGTGCAAAGCCTGACCCAATATCGCCTGTTACCGATTCAACCCGTTTCCAACGGCACAGCGACACCGGAAACAACTGCACAGCTATTGACCACCGAAGATGAACTACTGGCAAATGTGTTAGGACAGGGAAACATTACGGTAACGCCGCTGATGATGGCGATGATTGCCGGGGCGGTAGCCAACGACGGTAATGCGCCTCAGCCGTATTTGCTGGAAGCAATACGCAGCCCCGGTGAAGCGACCTGGCAGCCCGTTGAAACGGCGCACCCAACCGTCCCGATCACCACCGCCAATACCGCGCGCCGCCTGCAAGACCTGATGCGCTACAACGTGGTTAACGGCGCCGCCCAAAACGCAGGCCGCCCCTTTATTGATATTGGCGGCCACGCCTCGCTTGCCTATTCCGGAGATACAACGAACGCATGGTTTATCGGGTTTGCCACGTTGGGGGGGCGCCAGGCAGTAGCCATTGCCATCGTTCTAGAAAATAGCGCCGACGCTGGTTTGGCCTCAGATATTGGCGGGTCAACACTTCAAGCTGCAAGCGCGGCGCTGGCAGGGTCTTAGCTTCAGATGGGCTATCCGCCTTCCCACATGCGCGGCTTCAGCCCAAGTTTTTTCGACCATTTAGCGGTCTTGCTGTTTACATGCACCCACCACGAGCTATATAACTCAATATGTGCTGCGGAAGCCAGCCCGGCCACAAAATCAGACGCGCCTTCAAATGGCTGCATCACCATCAACGCGCGCCCGTACTCCATTTTGCTGTGCGCATCAGAGCCAACCGTGCCCAGCGTGCCAGTTTCTTTGGCAAATGCCGCCGCCTTCTGATTGTCTTCACCGAACATACAGCGCGAATTAAAGACCTCAATAGCATCCACTTTATCAAGGATACGACGCAAATCGGCTTCTTCCCATGCCCCTTTACGCAAGCGGTCAAAAGGGTGCGAAACGCTAATGGCAGCCCCTTGATCGCGAAGCCGCTTGATAGTTTCTTCGGGCGTAAGGCCGGCGGGAATGCTCTCCTGCATAAAATAGCCAAGTAATTCGCCCTGTGTGGTCATGATCTCTTCGCCAACAATCACCCGATCTGGCGCAATCTTTTGCATCGCGATGGCCGCTTCAGCCGTGTTATGGTCAGTGATCGCAATCCTGGCAATATTACGCTGGTCGCACAGGCGAAAAATCGCATCGAAATTCACCACACAATCTTTGGAGTACACCGTATGGCAGTGTAATTCAACCCGCCAGGTTTGTGCCGTCAAAGTCAAACTCCTTAATCCTCGCTTAAGATTCTATCAGCGGCCGCACAACCCGCACAGGCTGTATGCTATAATGCCCGCTCCAGAAGTTGTACTCACGCCGGTAAAGCGTTGGGTGAGCGGCTTTTGAAACTGTGCCGGACTATGGCACACTGATATTCCGGCAATTCACTATTGTGTTGGATATTCTCGTAAACACACATGAATAATTACCCTGTTGAATATGACAATTCGGCATCTGGCCCGCCGCGCTTGCTACTGTGGCTGGCGTTGATGTTTCTGCTGATTATTGTGCTTGCGGCAGTCGCCGTGATCGTGTTTATCACGAATGATCGCCGTATCAGCGGTTTGATCCCCGTCGTTGGTTTGGGGCTGCTTGTGCTGCCTTTAGCCAGCGTTTTTAGCGCGCTATTTATGCGTAAGGGGCTGCCTAAACGCTTATGGCTGTGGTTAGCAATTCTGTGGGCCATTTTCATGGTGCTGGTCAGCTTCGGATTCACCCTGTTTTACCGTGATTCGCTGGATCCGCGCTATCAAAATGAGTTGGTCACCTACGTGCCATTTATGCGCCAGTTCATGCGCCCCACCCCGCAAGGCGGCGTTGTGCCAACCTCAGCGGTCACAAGCGCGATTTCACCGGCAGATTTGCTGGCGATCCCCGTAGCAAGCTCAGCAACCCCTGAGCCTGCCGAAGAAACTGAAGCGCCTACTGAGCAACCAACGGTTCAGCCAACTGACGCGCCAACCGAAGCTGCCCTCGCCCCTACTGCCACCCTTGAAGCGCCAGTTAGCGCGCCTACTGCGGCTCCTATCAGTGATGCCAGCACAGTAAACGCAGCTTTTTCATCCAGCAGCAACCGCCCGGCTTCCGCCTTCATGTACGGCTTTCGCTGGGAACGGCAGGGCTGGAACAACTGCGGGCCAACGAATATCACGATGGCGCTCAGTCATTTTGGCTGGCAGGAAGACCAAAATTATGCCGCACAGTTCTTAAAGCCGGAAACTGAGGATAAGAACGTCAGCCCCGGCGAGCTGGTCAATTTCGTGAATACACACACCGGCGTTCGGGCGATCACCCGCATTGGTGGCGATATTGAACTGCTCAAAAATCTAATCGCCGCTAATTTTCCAGTGATCATTGAAACCACATTTACGCCTGAAGGTTCAGACTGGATCGGGCATTACCAGACCATCGTCGGCTATGATGATAACGCTGGCAGCTTCTATGTATATGATAGCTGGCTAGGGATTGGGGATGGCAACGGAATTGCCGAACCGTATGAACAGCTCGATCGTGACTGGCAGGCTTTTAATCGCACCTTTGTGGTGCTCTATGAGCAATCCCGCGAAGGCGTGCTGGTTGGCCTGTTAGGCGATCTGGCTGACGTAAACCTGGCCGCAGAACGCGCATTGACTGTAGGCCAGCAGGAAGCCTCGCAAGACCCGACAAACCCATTTGCGTGGTTCAATATCGGCACCGCCCTCACCAGGCTTGGACGCTATGAGCAAGCGGCATCAGCCTATGACGAAGCAACCCGCCGTATGCTGCCTTTTCGGATGCTGTGGTATCAATTCGGGCCGTTTGAAGCCTATTTCAATGTTGGGCGCTACGACGATGTGATGGGGTTGGTACAAAACAACCTGACCAATGGCGCGCAGTATGTTGAAGAAACCTATTACTGGCAGGGGCGCGTTTACGAGGCCAGAGGGCAGAATAACGAGGCCATCGCCGCCTACACCCGCGCGTAAATCATAATCCTCTCTATGCAGCGGCGCAGCAAGCGCTGGATAACCTCACCTAACGCATTCAGGACGGTACAAATATGGCGGCAGCCGCTGGTCGTAGAGCACAAATCACTCGATCCACCCTGATCGTCATGGCCTCTTTCGCGGCAGCAAAAGCCATTAGCCTGCTGCAAACGGTGATCATTGCGCGCACATTCGGCATTAGCGCCGAATATGACGCCTTTGTGGCGGCAAACCGTTTGCCGGAAGTGATATTTAACTTAATCGCTGGCGGGGCGATTGCGTTCGCCTTTATCCCGGTATTCACTGGCTTGCTGGCAAAAGATGAAACCTCGACAGCATGGAAAACTGCCAGCCATGTTGCCAACACGATCTTCGCCCTAACCGCTGTGGTCAGCCTGTTGGCGTATATCCTTGCGCCATGGTTGGTATCACAAGTTATTTCACCCGGGTTCCCGCCTGAAATCCAGCAGTTGACGGCAGAAATCATGCGCGTTCTGCTCATTAGCACGCTCATCTTCTCAATCAGCGGCGTGGTTATGGGCATTCTCCAAAGTTTTAATCGCTTCCTTCTGCCCGCGCTTGCCCCGATCTTGTATGACGTGGGCATTCTATTCGGGGTCATCGTTCTGCTGCCAATGATGGGCATTTACGGGCTGGCATGGGGTGCGGTGCTGGGCGCTGCAATGCACTTACTGATTCAAGTACCGGGGTTGATACGGGTAAAAATGCGCTGGTGGCCGGAAATGGGCTGGCGTGACCCGAATTTCCGTAAAGTGGTTGTGCTGTTTATCCCACGCGCAGCAGACCTTGCGCTGGTCAGCGTGAGCGCAATTGTGCTCACCAACTTACTATCGCGCCTGGGCGAAGGCGCAACCAGCGCCTACGATTGGGGCTGGCGAATCATGCAGATTCCCGAAACGCTGATCGGCACGGCGATGGGTATCGTGATCTTCCCTACCCTTGCCGCGCTAAGTTCCGTTGGCGATCTTGAAGGCAAGCGTTCAGCAATGTCTGGATCGCTACGCTTCATCCTTGTCGCTACTATTCCCTCAGCAGTCATGCTAATCGCTGCTGGCAGGCCGCTGCTCAGCCTGCTAGAAGGCGGGGCGTTTGATGCCAGCGCCACCAACCTTGTATACAGCGCGCTGATTTTCTTCTCAATAGGTATCGTCGTGCATTCCCTGTTGGAAGTTGTCGCCCGAAGTTTTTACGCAGATAAAGATACGCTTACCCCGCTAATCATCGCGGTTGGCGGCGCGGTTGTGAACATCGTCGTGGCGATTGGCTTCAGCGGCTTGTTAACCGGTAGCGCCAGCCCTGAAAATGTTGGCGCGCTGGCGCTGGCAAACACGCTGGGCATCGCCTTTGAAGTGACGGCGCTGGCATGGGTGCTGCGCAAACGCTGGCATGGCATTCATGAACGCGCGCTGTTACGCACCACAGTTCGGGCGCTGATTGCCAGCCTGATCATGGGCGCTGTGGTGTTTGGCATCAACTTCCTGTTTAGCGCACTCGGCTTCACAGAACGCGGGATGCTGTGGACAATTATTCAGCTAGTGGCGAATTTTGTGGCCGGCGCAGTTGTGTTCATCGGCGCTTCTTATCTGGTCAAACTGGATGAAGTTAAGATTTTCCTATCACAAAGCGTCCAACAGATTAGATCCTTTTTCCAACGCAGCGAGGCGCAAACCGCAACGTGACGCTTAAAATAAAATCGTATACGCTGGGCATTGTCGCCACCAATGCTTACTTGATCGGCGATGATGTTTCAAAACAGGCGGTGCTTATTGATCCGGTGGATGAAGCACAGTTACTGGTAGATGGCGCGCAGGAAGAAGGCTGGGAAATCGCCCTGATTCTGGCAACTCACGCGCATTTCGATCATGTGCTTGCCAGCGCGGAACTAAAGCGATTAACGGGCGCGCCTTTTGCCTTGCACGCGGAGGCTGCCGCCACACTGGAAAGTTTGCCGCTTCACTACCAGCGCTATTTCGGCATCCTTGGCCCACAAGCCGCCGTGCCGGATCGCCTGCTCACAACAGAGCCAGAAATTATTGAAGTTGGCGCAATCAAACTGGAAACGCTGTATACGCCCGGTCATGCCCCCGGCCATATCAGTTTCAATATGCCAGAGCAGAAGATTGTATTCAGTGGAGACGCGCTGTTTGCGGGCAGCATCGGCAGAACCGATTTGCCGGGTGGTAATTTGCAGCAGTTATTGAATTCCATTTCGACAAAACTGCTCACGCTAACCGATGATACTACTGTGCTTTCCGGTCATGGAGAGCCAACGACCATCGGGCAGGAACGCAGCACTAATCCCTTTTTGCAGTTCTAAAGTTCGCTTACCGGCACAGCAGCATCGCGGAACACCTCATGAAAAGACACGTACTGCTTATCTTTCTGGATGGGATTGGGCTTGGCGCAGATGATCCGCTGACCAACCCGTTCGCAGCAGCCAATACATCAACCTTGATGCGCTCGCCAACGGGCATCGCTGGTTAAACTCAACGGGAATACAAATTTCCAAACGCGCCATTTTCATCCCGACTGATCCCCGAATGGGAATGAGTGGGCGGCCACAAAGCGCCAGCGGTCAGGCGGCGCTTCTCACGGGGAAAAACGTGCCTGAACTGATCGGCGAACATTATGGCCCACGCCCTAACCCCGCCATACGCGAGATCATTGCTCAGGACAACCTGTTCAAGCGCGTGGTTGCCCATGGCGGAACGGCGGCGTTATTAGAGGCTTATCCGCCCCGCTTTCATCAGGCAATCAACAGCGGTAAGCGCCTTGCTTCAAGTTACCAGCAGGCAGTGCTTGAAGCTGGCCTGCCGCTGTTCAGCGAAGAAAAAATCTACAGCGGTGAAGCTCTGTCTGGCGATTGGACGGGCGCGGGCTGGCGCAGCGAATTAGGCTATACCGATACGCCGGTATACACGCCAGTTGAGGCCGGCAAACGCATGGTCGCGCTTTCACGCCAGTATGATTTCGCCTTTTTCTCACATTGGATGACCGATGTAATTGGGCATCGCGGCACGGTTGCTGAAGGCGCAAGCCTGCTGGAATTATTTGATGGCGTGATGGCGGGCGCACTGGAAGAATGGGATGACGATGAAGGCTTAATCGTGATCACCAGCGATCACGGCAATCTGGAAGATTTAAGCCATACCAAACACACAGAAAATGATGTGCCGACGGTAATTATCGGCACTGGGAGAGAAAGTATTGCCAGTAACCTCAACACACTCACAGATATCGCCCCCGGCATCGAAAACTATCTCTACAACACTGGATTTAGAAACGAGGCGGCGCATGGTTGACCCGCAAAATATGCGCGATACCCTGCGCTTCTGGGCAAGCGGTGTATCAGTCGTCACCACCATGAATAACGATAAGCCTGCCGGAATGACCGCCAGCGCTTTTAACTCGCTTTCACTTGATCCCCCGCAGATCGTGGTTTGCCTGCATAAATCTGCCTACACCGCGCAAATGATTCAGCAGAGTGGCACATTTGCCATCTCGCTGCTCTCAGATGATCAGCGCAGAGTTTCAGAACTCTTTGCCGGACGCATCGCGGTGGAAGACATTTCCAGCCGTTTCAATGGGCTGGACACCATAACCGCAATCACTGGCTCCCCTATCCTCAGTGAGGCTATTGCCTGGCTTGATTGTGAGGTCGCTAAGCTGCATGATGGCGATACACACTGGATCATTGTTGGCAAAGTGATGGCCGCCGGAAACAGCGACGCCCGCGATCCCTTAATCTACTTCAATCGCGGTTACCATCAGCTAGGTAACAGCATTGAGCCAGGGCGCTGAGTGCCGCCCTTTCTCTGAAAGTAGACGAAGCCAGAGGTCTTCTTTAGCGAAGCATCTCATCTTGACGGGTATTTTTCGCTCAACTACAATGACCGTTACGCTTTTTTCTGGATTACACCAACAGCATGTTTGAACAGCTTAGTAATCGTCTTCAAGGCGTCTTTGACGGTCTGGGGCGTGTTGGCAAACTCACTGAAGCCGATGTTGATAAAGCAATGCGCGAGGTGCGCATGGCGCTGCTGGAAGCTGACGTTTCACTGCCAGTAGTAAAAGACTTCGTGCGCCGTGTAAAAGAAAAAGCTGTCGGCGCGGATGTCGCTCGCAGTCTGAAGCCCGGCCAACAAGTGGTCAAAATCGTTCACGATGAGCTGCTTGAAACGCTCGGTGAGCCAGGGCGACTGAATTTTGCAACCAGCCAGAAGCCGCATGTGATCATGCTCGTCGGCTTGCAGGGTTCGGGTAAAACCACCACCGCCGCGAAGCTGGCAACGTGGCTGCGCCGCGATGGACGCCAGCCATTTCTAGTCGCGGCAGATACTTATCGCCCGGCAGCCGTTGATCAGTTGGTCACGCTTGCGAAGCAGATCAACGTTGGCTACTGGGAAGAAGGCACTAAGGTCAGCCCGCCGGATATTACCGTTCACGGTGTTGAGGCAGCTAAAGCCGCAAACGCAGCCGTTGTCATTCTAGACACGGCAGGCCGCTTGCAAATTGACGATACGCTGATGAACGAGCTTGAGGAAATCAAGCGGCGCACCAAACCAGCCGAAATCCTGCTGGTTGCAGACTCGATGACCGGTCAGGAAGCCGTTAACATTGCTGATGGCTTCAATAAACGGCTGGGAATTACTGGCCTGATCCTGACTAAAGTAGACGGCGATGCGCGTGGTGGCGCGGCATTATCTATGCGTGCAGTCACCGGCGTTCCAATCAAGTTCCTCGGCACTGGCGAAAAAATTGACGGTTTTGAGGTATTCCATCCGGATCGCCTCGCCCAGCGTATTTTGGGCATGGGTGACGTATTAACGCTCATCGAAAAAGCTCAAACTGCCTTCGATGAAGAAGAAGCCATCAAGCTGCAAAAGAAGCTGATGCAAAATCAGTTTACAATGCAGGATTTTCTGGAACAGCTTCAAAAAGTTAAGAAGCTGGGGTCAATTGGCAACCTGATGGGCATGATCCCCGGTATGGGCAAGCTCAAAGATCAGATTGACCCTGAAGAAATGGAAAAACGGTTACGCCGCGTTGAGGCAATCATGAATTCGATGAGCCTTAAGGAACGGCGCAACCCGAAACTGATGGACGCCAGCCGGAAGAAGCGCGTTGCGCGCGGCGCTGGCGTAGAGGTACGCGATGTCAACGAAGTACTGAAGCAGTTTGCTGACATGCAGCGTTTAATGGGTGAAGTTCGCAAGGGCAGATTCAATATACCCGGTTTGCCCGGCGGATTGATGCGCTAGGCGCGGTTTTCCGCCCTACCGCAACTGAAACACGAGCCGCGCGTGTATTTACGCGGCAAATCGTGACAGTGGCTTCCCGTTCACAGGGACGCGTGGAAGCGCAAACAAGAGGAGAGCAGCAAGAAAATGGTACGTATTCGTCTTCGTCGTATGGGTTTGAAGGGTCAGCCGAGCTATCGTCTGGTCGTTTGCGATCAGCGCAGCCCGCGCAACGGCAGCTTCATCGAGATTATCGGCCATCACAACCCGCGTACAGTGCCCAGCACCGACATCGTGAATGAAGAACGTGCGCTGCACTGGTTGAACGTTGGCGCGCAGCCCAGCGATGCGGCTCGCCGCGTGCTGGATCGCGCGGGCACGCTGGGTCGTTTCGACCGCCTGCGTAAGGGTGAAACTGTGGAAGCGTTGGTTGCGGAAGCCGCCGCCAATTACGTTCCGGTCAGCCCCAAAACTCGTTTCCCATCACCGGAACCCGGTAAGGGAACCATGAAGAAGGAAGAAAAGTAATCTCTTCGATCTCTTTGAGGATCACTGCATAATTGAATGTCGTGATCCTCATCGCTACCAACGAGATAACCAATGTCTCATAACAAACACAACGATGATTCTGATTTAACCGGTCTGGTTGAATATATCGCTAAAAGTCTGGTTGATGACCCGACTCAGGTGAAAGTACGTCGCCGCGATTCCAACAATGCAGTCATTCTGGAATTGAAGGTTGCGCCACAAGATACCGGACGCATCATTGGCAAAGGCGGCCGTGTCGCCAATGCGATTCGCAACCTGCTGCGTGTTGGCGAAAGCGATTCCCGCTCCAAGCGCGTCATCCTCAAGATTCAATAGCAGTGGCTTCAAATCAGCGGGTGGAGCGCCCATCACACTTGATCATCGGTGAAGTGCTGCGCCCGCATGGCGTTCAAGGTGAAGTGCGAGTTCGCATTCTCACCGACTATCCCGAACGTATCGCCAAACTTGGCACCGTCTTTCTAGGCTCAGGCATCGGCGCCAACGACCTGAAACCGTATCGGATCGAAAAAGTCCGTTTCACGCCTGAATTTGGGCTGTTGAAATTTAACGGAATCAATGACCGTAACGCGGCGGATCGCCTGCGTCAGCGCACTATCATGATCGCGATTGATGATGCAGTGCCGCTGGAAGAAGGTGAATTCTTCCTTTACCAGTTGATCGGCTTGAGCGCCGTATTGGAAAACGGTACAGTTCTCGGCAATCTCACAGAAGTGATCGAGACTGGCGCGAATGACGTGTACGTGATCAAGTCAGCGGAAGGGCGTGAACTGCTGATTCCAGCCATCCCTGAGGTGATCCTCAAAACCGACATACAGGCGGGAACTATTTTGATTCGCCCGCTGCCGGGACTGCTGGATGATGCGGGCAGCGCTGAACCCGATGCTTGACATCACCCGCTGACCGCCTTATTCTCGCTTAGACATGACTGCCTAATCGAGACGCCTCTTGAACGACGCAAAATATTGGCTGGGCTTTGGCCTTATCCCTGAAATCGGCTTCAAACGTTTTCGGATGCTGCTGGAACAATTTGAAACAGCCAGCGCCGCATGGCATGCCCCTGAAGCCAGCCTGCGCGCTGCCGGTTTGGAAACTGACCGCCTCAATGCATTTCTAGGAAAACGCGCAAAGCTAGATTTAGACGCCGAGTTCCGCAAGGTTAGCAGCGCAGGCGCGCAGTTGATTACACAGGCAGATGAAGCTTACCCTTCTCTGCTGCGCCCGCTTCCAGATGCGCCCCCCATGCTCTTTGTGCGCGGCGAAATTACCAGCGATGACACCCTCTCTGTTGCCATCGTCGGAACCCGCAGAGCCTCTACCTATGGCAAGGATGCGGCCGCATATTTCGCGCGCGAACTGGCTGCCAATGGGGTAACCATCATCAGCGGGATGGCGCATGGCGTAGATGCCGCAGCCCATCGCGCCGCCATACAAGCCGGAGCCGCACGCTGGCTGTGCTTGGCTGCGGCATTGATCAGGTTTACCCGCGTGATCATAGCAATCTCGCCGCAGAAATCACGCGGCATGGCGCCGTGATCAGTGAATTTCCGGTTGGAACAAAGCCGGAAGCATATAACTTTCCACGTCGCAATCGCATTATCAGCGGTTTGAGTTTGGGGGTGCTGGTAGTGGAAGCCCCAGAGAAAAGCGGCGCGCTCATCACAGCGACCGCCGCCGCTGAACAGGGGCGCGAGGTGTTTGCCGTGCCGGGCAACATCTTCAATCCGCTGGGCATGGGCGCTAACCGTTTGATACAGGACGGCGCAAAGCTGGCAGCTACTGTGGATGATGTGTTAGAAGAACTAAATTTGGCTCAGGTCACCCATGAAACGCGCAAAACTACTATCGAGATTGCGCCTGAGAGCGATGACGAGCGGCATATTATGGCCTTGCTAAGCATTGAGCCTATGCATGTTGACGAAATTGCACGTAATTCCAGTATGCCTATTGCGAAAGTGACCAGCACACTGACCATTTTAGAGCTAAAAGGACTTGCGCGAATGGTCGGTCACATGCAATATAGCCTTACACCACAGCGGTAGCCGGTATGGAAGGGTGAAAATGGAACACACTTATGCGCTTATCATGGCAGGCGGTGGGGGTACTCGTCTGTGGCCGATGAGCCGTAATGAAACGCCAAAGCAGCTGCTGCCTTTAATTGAAGAACAATCCATGTTTCAGGTAAGCGTGGAGCGGCTTAGCCCGCTGCTGCCGCCAGAACGTATTTATGTCGTCACTGGCGCGAAATATGTAGACGCGCTGCGCGCACAAACACCAGAAGTGCCGCACGAAAATTTCATCACTGAACCCTATGGCCGTGACAGCGGTCCCGCCGCCGCGCTTGGCATCAGCGTAATTCAAAAGCGCGATCCTAAAGCCGTGATTGCGCTGCTCACTGCCGATCATCACATCAGTGATCGTCAAGGATTTCGCAATGTGCTTGCCGCAGGGTTTGAAGCCGCTGAAAAAGGGTTTATCATCACGCTGGGCATTTCGGCCACCCTGCCCTCAACCGCCTTTGGTTACATTCGTCGTGGCGAGCAAATTGACACGATCAACGGCTGGAAGATTTACCGTTCTCTCGGCTTCACCGAAAAGCCAAATGTTGAACGTGCTGTAGCCTTTATTCGCAGTGGTGAATATGGTTGGAACTCCGGCATGTTCATCTGGACGGCCAACCGCGCGATGGCCGAATTTGAACTTCAGCAGCCCGCCATGTATGCTGCCATGCAGCGCATTGCAACAGCGGTGGATACACCTGCTTATGACGCTGTGCTAGCCGAAACATGGGAATTGATGCCCAAGATTTCGCTGGATTATGCGGTCATGGAACACGCCGAAGGCATCGCGGTAATTCCGGTGGATATCGGCTGGAGCGATGTTGGCAGTTGGGATGCCCTATTCGATGTCCTTAATCTGGATGAAGATGGCAACGGGTTCAAAGGCGCAGGGCCAGACCATGTAACTTTGGACACGCGAAACACACTGGTTTACAGTGATAAACTAACGGTGACCATCGGCCTTGAAGACCTTGTGATCGTTGATACCAGCGATGTTTTGCTGGTATGCCACCGTGACCGCGCGCAAGATGTTAAGCAAATCGTGAATATGTTGAAAGATCGTGACGGCGGAGCCTATCTATAGGTTTCCACCCATGATCGTTCCAACTGAAAATAACTAGCAATCAGTGAGCTAATCAATGCAAGCATACTGCGTAAAATGCAAAACTAAGCGTGAAATGACCGCGCCTAAACCGGAATATTCGGCCAGTGGTCGCGCATTTACACGCGGCACCTGCCCGGTATGCGGCACGTCTATGACTGTGTTCGGAGAGACGCCCGCACATGCAGGTATCGCTAAACCTGCGCCGCAGCCGAAAGCCACGCGCGGGCCTGGCGCCGCTAAAGCAACCCGGAAAGCCGCGCCAAAGGGATCAGCCAAGCGCAAAAAGAGCGTCACTGCGGGTAAAGCGGTCACACGCACAAGTACCACCGCTGCGAAATCTAAAACCACAGGCAAAGCAGCAGCTAAGAAAAAAGCCGCCGCCGAGCCTAAAACTCCGGTTCGCCGCTCCGGTAAGCTGGTGATTGTTGAATCTCCGGCCAAAGCCCGCAGCGTCGGCAACTTTCTGGGGGGCGAATATACCGTCAAGGCCTCAAAGGGGCATGTGCGTGATCTGCTGGTATCGCAGCTTTCGGTAGATGTTGAAAACAACTTTGAGCCCAAATACCGCGTGCCGAACGACAAGCGCGAAACTGTAAAACAACTCACCAGCGCCGCCCAGCGTGCCAAAGAAATCTATCTGGCAACCGACCCTGACCGCGAAGGTGAAGCCATTGCCTGGCATTTGATGCATGCCGCCGAAATGGACGGTGTTCCCATTAAGCGCGTGGTGTTCCACGAGATCACCCGCCCGGCCATTGAAGAGGCGTTCCAGAACCCGCGCGAACTGGATATGAATCTGGTCAATGCCCAGCAGGCGCGGCGCATCCTGGATCGGTTGGTAGGCTATAACATCACCGAACTACTATGGGATAAAGTGCGCGGTGGGCGCTATCGCTTATCCGCTGGCCGTGTTCAGAGCATCGCCGTTCGGTTGATCGTGGATCGTGAGCGCGAAATTCAGGCGTTTATTCCCCGCGAATACTGGACGATTGACGCCCGTTTACAGAAGCAGAAGATCAACCATAAAACCGCTTCAACGCCGTTTCTGGCGCGCTTGGTCGCCATTGAGGGCAAAGATGCTGACCTCAGCAGTCGGGATCAGGTGAATCCGCATCTCGCCGCGCTCAAAATCAGCGCCTATAAAGTCGCCAATGTGACGCGGGGCGAACGCCAGCGCAAGCCTTCACCGCCCTTCACCACCAGCACTTTACAGCAGGAAGCATCGCGGCGGTTGGGCTTCTCTGCCAGCAAAACCATGTCGGTAGCGCAGCAGCTTTACGAAGGCGTAAATGTACCCGGTCAGGACTCCGTAGGCCTGATCACCTACATGCGTACCGACAGCCTGAATGTTTCGCAGCAGGCGCAGAAAGATACCCGTGACTTTGTGCGCGGCAAATTTGGCAAGGAATATCTGCCTGCTCATGCGCCGGTTTACAAGACGCGGGCAAAAGGCGCGCAGGAAGCGCACGAAGCTATCCGCCCAACCACTGTAGCCCGCGAGCCATCTTCAACGAAGGCCACGCTGACCAATGACCAGTTCAAGTTATATAACCTGATCTGGCAGCGGTTCGTCGCCAGCCAGATGAACAATGCCATCTACAACACGCTGCGGGTGGATATTGATGCGGTTCCTGAAAATCGCCGCGCAACAACTCCGCCGCCTTACGGGCTGAGAGTCTCCGGCAGTACCATCAAATTCTCCGGGTTCCTTGTGCTTTACGAAGATACCCGCGATGAAGACCTTGCCTTAGATGAGGACGAGGGGCGTATTCTGCCTGAATTTGAAATCGGCGAAATGCTAAATCTGCTCGAATTACTTCCTGAGCAGCATTTCACCCAACCGCCGCCGCGCTATACCGAAGCAAACCTGGTGCGTACCCTGGAAGAATTGGGCATTGGCCGCCCTAGCACGTATGCGCCAACGGTCAGCGTAATTCAAGATCGCGAATATGTCATCAAGCAGGATAAACGTCTTATCCCTACAGAAACGGGCATTACCATCAACGACTTGCTGGTGAAATCCTTCCCTAAGGTAATGGATTACCAGTTCACTGCCCATATGGAAGAGGAACTAGACGAGATTTCGGAAGGCGATATGGAATGGCAGCCGATGCTAGGCGAATTCTATGCGCCATTCTCTCAGGAACTATCTATCGCCCGGCAAACCATCCCCGCGATTGTTCAAGAAGAGGCAGTCGGGCGTGACTGCCCCACTTGCGGCAAACCGCTGATGATCCGCTATGGCAAATTCGGCAAATTCATCGGCTGTTCAGATTATCCGAACTGCCGCTACACCGAGCCATATCTCGATAAGATTGGCGTTTCATGCCCGGTTTGCGGCACGGAAAAAGGCGGCGAAATCGTCATCAAACGCACGCGGCGCGGCAAGGAATTCTTCGGTTGCAGCCGCTACCCTGAGTGTGACTTTACCAGTTGGCAGCGCCCGCTGGCGCAGCCATGCCCGCACTGCGGGGGTCTGCTGGTGCAGGTGGGGCGCAGCAAAGCCAAGTGTACTAGCTGCGGCAAAACCACCTTCATCAAGGCTTCGCAGCCAGCCATCGAAACTACAGCCTAAGCCATCCGGCAAATTCTAACCTTCGAGGCAGCGTCAAATGTCGCTGCCTCGTACCAATTTCCCTCCCTTTCCTCCTAATTTTTGGTTTGAATGGTTTGCACATTCTTACCTTTCGCATGTAGACTATGAATGTTCCGCTACAATCAAAATTGTGGACATCAACCTCGAAAGTGAAAGGCCGCCGCGCATGACCAAATTCATTCAGGACAGCTACAACGGTGTTTATGTTGTTCTGCTGAAGCCGTACATGCCTAGCCTCAAAACAATCCTGCTGTTAATTACTGGCGTTATCGTCGGCCTATTCTGGGCTTATGTGCTTGCCCCTGCTGTGTTTTACGATTCTGACCCCAGCACTTTGCAGCAAAGCTGGCAGGACGAGTGGGTCAAACTGCTTTCAGATCGGAATGCGGCTGCAAATTTTGACGTAAGCAGCAATATCACCAGCCTGCTCGCCGCGATTGACGCCCCGCTTGAGGTCGTAGATCGGCTGCTCGTAACCCCGGGCGAAGAGGCAAACGTGCCCCGTTTGCAGGCTATCCGCCCGATGGCTGAACAGGCAAATTCTGATGCCGCAACCGCGCCACAGCCGAATATCCTGAGTAACATTCTGCCCTTCCTGATCGCCCCAATTATCGTCGTCATTCTGGCGGTAGTGATCTCACTGTTATGGGGAATGCTGATCAAGAGCAATGTTTACGAACCCGCCATGAAACAGATTCGGGGTGAGCGCGTTAGCCCTGAAACCAAAGCCATGCGCGAGCAGGTACAGGCTGCCAAGCAAGCCGAAGCCTCAATGAAAACCGACTTCGCGACTTCAGAGCTTGGCCGCCCGATGATGCAGCGCATGTCCACATTTCTGCTAGGGCATGGCAACTATGACGACTCATTTAGCATTGAGGATGCTCAGGAACGCTTTTTGGGGGAATGTGGGGCGAGTATCGCTGAAACTGTAGGCAGTGGTGATCCTTCAAAACCAACCGCAATCGAGGTGTGGTTGTTCGATAAGGATGACTTCGTGCGTACCATAACCACAGTCTTTGCTTCACAGTACGCAGCTAACGATCCCTCGCTCAGCACGCGGCTGGCTAGTCGTGGCGAGGTAGTGCTGGCACAGCCAAATGCTACCGTAAGCCTTGAAACAGCAACTCTCCGCCTGCAAGCGCGTGTAGTTGATATTCAGTATGGCACTGACCCAACGCTGCCCGCGCAGAGTTTCTTCCAGAAAGTGACGGTTGAATTGGCCGCCTGGCGTAAAGAAGGCGCGGCAGTAACAGCGCCGGCGGCGGCTCCTGCTGCTGCTGCAACCGCACCGGCTGCCTCAACGGCCTATGTGCCGCCACCGCAGCCTGCTGCCAGCAGCTATACACCACCGCCCGCCGCGCCAGTATCACAAGCGCCCGCAGCTTCTTCGGTACCGCCGCTGGTGCCGCCTCCCGCGAGGGTTGTACCACCCGCTCAGGCATCGCCGAGTCTCGGCGATCTGGCGGCATATCGCCCGCCAGCCCCGCCCGTAGCTTCACCGCCAGCCATTTCTTCGCCGCCTTCTGGCCCGCCGCCGCTGGATGATGATCCATTTGGGGGCAGCGCCGATTTTTAAACGAAAAACAGGGCGTGGATTTGATAACCACGCCCTGTTTTTCGTTTAAAAATCGGCGCTGCCCCCAAATGGATCATCATCTAGCGGCGGTGGGCCAGAAGGCGGCGAAGAAATGGCTGGCGGTG